>DATDNH010000325.1:0-12922 GCA_036518395.1 Candidatus Angelobacter sp.
CAGATTTTCGATAACTTCTTTGCCGACGACGTGATCTATACGCGTTCTGCCGGCGTCACGGTCAACAAAGCAGACATCCTGCAAAACATCGGCGTGCGCGCTGCGAATGAGCCGCAGGCCACTTATGAGGCGGATGATTTCAGCGTCCATCCCTATGGCGACATGGCGGTCGTGAATTTTCGCCTGGTGCAGCACAACGTGAAAGACGGAAAGCAGGAAACGAATTACTTCCGCAACACCGGAACATTCCTGAAGCGGAATGGCAAGTGGCAGGTAGTGGCTTGGCAAGCAACCAGGGTGCCGGAGACGAGTGTCAACAGATAACTAAAATTTGTCATCCTGAGCGAAGTCACAACCAAAACCAAAATTGCACCACGGAGGCACGGAGACGCGGAGATTGCACGGAGAAAACGATTGGGGAAAAGCAAAGGCAATAGCGAAAGCAAAAACCACGGGGTCAATAGGGAGAATGCTGACTGATAAAAAGTTAAGCAATATCGGGATCTTTCGGCTTCGCTCGGGATGACAGATGCTTACTTTATTGTGAAAACCTCAAGCAGTCGAGAATAGTTAACACTGATGGCAACGACGCAACAAAAAGATTACTACGGCGCACTGGGCGTGAAGAAGAGCGCCCCACAGGAGGAGATCCGCAAGGCATTTCGCAAGCTGGCCCGCAAGTACCATCCTGACGTCAATCCGGGCGATAAGAAGGCAGAAGAAAAATTCAAGGAAATTTCTGAAGCCAACGATGTTCTGAGCGATCCCAAGAAGCGCAAGATTTACGATCAGCTGGGCTTCTATTCAGACAATATCGATCCCGCTGCGGCAGAAGCTTACGCTCGTGGAGGTGGCTTCGGCGCCGGCGGCTTTGGCGCGGGACCATTTCCGGGGGGCGGCGCGCGCACTCAGGAAGTGCCATTCGATTTCAGCGGCTTCGATTTTTCCGATCTCGGTGGCGGCGGATTCAGAGACATCTTTTCCAGCATGTTTGGTGGCGGACGCGGCGGCGCTGTAGCGACTGAGCCGGAACCCGGCAGCGATCTGGAATACCAGGTGAACATCGGTTTCTGGGACGCGATTCGCGGTACTGTGATGCGCCTGAACATCACCCGTCAGGAAACCTGCTCGAACTGCGGCGGTAAGGGCGCGGTCGGAAAACCTGAAACGTGTTCCCGCTGCGGAGGCAGCGGACAGGTCACACAGACATCAGGGCGCATGAAGTTCAACGTCGCCTGCCCGCAGTGCGGCGGAACCGGCAAGGCCCAGGAACGCTGTCCCACGTGCGCGGGGGAAGGAGTTGTGGCCCGCACTGAGCCGCTGGAAGTGCGCATCAAGCCGGGAACGCGCGACGGCCAGCGCATCCGCCTGGCGGGAAAAGGCAATGCCGGAACGAACGGCGGACCTGCAGGAGATCTCTACATTATTATTCGCGCGGGAGAACATCCTGTTTTTCGTCGCGATGGCGATGACATTTATGTGACGGTTCCGGTTGCCGCATCGGAAGCTGCCCTGGGCGCAAAGATCGAAGTGCCGACAATCGACGGCCGCTCGCAACTTCGAGTACCGCCGGGAACGCAGAGCGGACAAAAGTTGAGGCTGCGGGAGAAGGGAGTGCCGTCCGCCACGCGCGAGGGCGAACGCGGCGATGAGATCGTGGAAGTAAAGATCGTTGTGGCAGAGGCCCGCGATCTGAAGGTGCGCGAGCTGTGGCAGGAATTACAAAAACTAAACCCGCAGGATCCCAGGGCCGAATTGTGGACGAAGGTGTAGTTCTGGAAACTGAGCGGCTGCTGCTGCGCGAGTTTACGCGCGATGATATTGCGGCGCTGGAAGCGGTCATTGGCGATCCGGTTGCGATGCGCTGGTACAAGGCGCCTTTCGATCATGCCAGTGTAACGGAATGGATCGATAGGAATATCCATCGATACCAGACCGACAGACATGGGCTCTGGGCGATGGTGTTGAAATCTTCAAGACAAGTAATCGGCGATTGTGGCTGCGTGACTCAGGAAGTAGAAGGCAGGAAAGCGATTGAGATTGCCTATCATGTTCGGCGCGATTTGTGGGGCAACGGGTATGCCACAGAGGCAGCGCGCGCCTGCATAGAATTTGCATTTAGCTCTCTTGGAGCACAGCGCGTGATTTCCATGATTCGGCCGGGTAACGTGAATTCCCGGCGGGTGGCGGAAAAGAATGGGCTGGCTTGCGAAAAAATCGTGTTCTGGAAAGACTATGATCACTGCTTGTATGCAAAAGAAAAGACATGACGGCTAAGCGTAAATCTCGTGGGGCTTACATGATCTCCGCAGTGGCGGAGATGTACGGCATCCATCCGCAGACTTTGCGGCTGTACGAGCGCGAAGGATTGCTCAAACCCTCGCGCACCGAAGGCAACACTCGCCTCTACACTGAAGACGATCTGCAGCGCCTGGAGTTCATTCTTTCTCTCGCGCGCGATCTGGGCGTAAACATCGCGGGCATAGCAATCATCTTGCAGATGCGCGAGCGCATGGAAGAAATGAACCGGCACATGCAGGAATTCGTGCGCTTCGTTCAGCAGGAAGTTGCATCGCGTGTGAGCCATGCCCATGCCGACGCCAGCCAGGGCGCCATGGTGCCGCTGCGTAAACCCGTAATTCCTATCAGTCGAGATCGAAAGAAGTAAAAAAGAAAATAGCCGGTGCCTTGGTCGAGCATCACCGGCTATCCTCAGCAGGAATTTAAGCAGCAGGATGATCCAGGTCCTCATCCGTGACATCACTTCCATGGATGGAGACGATCGGTTTGCGCGTCTCAGGTTCCGCCACGACTTCGTGGGTTGGGACGTCAGCTTGAAGTTCGGCCGGCTGCCGAGCCACAATGACATTCTTCCGTAGTTTTTGGGGATAGATGCGCATGCGCTGGCGGATGCGTCTTTCCAAATCCCCCCAGTCTTCACGTGCCTTAACCACGCCTCGACGCATGGCATTCACGGTCTTCTGCTCGGCAGTGCGCAGATTATCGAGCAGCCGCATAGTTGCGCCCCCTTTCGGACGCTTCGACACAAATTGCGTCATTTTCTAGGATGCCGCAGATTGGAGGTGGGAAACTGCTGCTGGAATTGTTCGTTTCCTGCCTAGTACCACCTTAACCCATCGAGAGCGCGTGATCCCACCACTGTGAGAGCGAAGAGCCAAAAGAGTGCTTCCCGAGTCACTGCTGAGATAATGTGAAGAATGCCCGAATTACCTGAGGTGGAAACCATTGCGCGAGGACTGGACAAACGTGTCTCCGGAGACCGGATTGAATCGGTATGGATTGGCAGCAAGCCAGAGCCGCTGAAATCGCCTGCGGCTACGATTGCACGAACTCTGGAGCACACTCGAATCGCGCATGTCCGCCGGGTCGGCAAGCACATTGTCTTTGATCTCGCTGCACCTCGGGAAAAGGCTGGAAGGCAATGGATCGTCCACCTTGGCATGACCGGACGCATGCAGCTTGCGCTTCCGGAGACAGAACTGGCCAATCACACCCACCTTATCGCCAAACTGGCATCGGGAAGAGAGCTGCGCTTTGTCGACCCCAGGCGCTTCGGACGCCTTGAAGTGCGCCGTGACAGCTTTGCCGGACCCGGAACTGAGCCGCTCCAGGTCTCGCCTGAAGAATTGACCCAGCTCTTCCGCAAGAGCAAAGCCCCCATCAAAGCCGCCCTGCTGAACCAGAAATTACTTCACGGTGTGGGAAACATCTATGCTGATGAGAGTCTTTTTCGTGCCGGGATTCGTCCGCGGCGCCGGGCATGCGCAGTCACACGCGCCGAATATGCCCGGCTCCATAGTGCCTTGCAGAAAGTTTTGCAAGAAGCCATCGCTGCCGGCGGATCTTCCATTTCCGATTACGTGGATGCGGATGGCGAAGAAGGACTCTTCCAGTTCCAGCATCGCGTCTACGGCCGCGAAGGCGAACGCTGCCTGAAATGCAAAACGCCGATTAAGAAGATTGTGGTGGGAGGACGAGGAACCCATTATTGCCCGCGCTGCCAGAAATGAGAATCGGAAAATTGTTGATTTTTGATATTTTTGATCTTTGATTTTTGATTGAAAGTCTCAGTTGATCGTGCGTTGCTCAGGCCCAAGGGCTAAAGGCCAAGAGCCCGCTGCTAATTGCCATCTGCTCCGCCGCGGCGGACTAATTGCTCGCCTTCAGCGGCATCGTTTTCGCCTGCAGTTTCCTCATGCCTCGCAGCCAGCGCTCGTAATCATTGGCCTTATTTTGGAAGTACTTTGCGACCTCGGGATGCGGAAGAATCAGAAACTTTTCTTCCGTTACGGCTCTGATCACGTCTGCCGCCACCTGCTCCGGTTCCAGAGCGCCTTCGAGCAAAAAGGCTCCTCCGCCGAATTCCGCGTTGAACAACATGTTCGTGCGTACGCCCTGCGGACACAGGGCGGAGACGCGGATTCCCTGGTCTCCGTAAGTGATCGCCAGCCACTCGGCAAATGACATGGCTGCATGCTTGGTGACGGAATAAGGCGCCGAGCCAATCTGCGTGAGAATCCCGGCGGCTGAAACCGTCTGCACAAGGTAGCCTTCCTTGCGTGCCAGCATCTGCGGCAGTACCGCGCGGGCGGCGTAGATGTGCGCCATCACGTTGACGTCCCAACTGCGTTGCCAGTCTGAATCCGGCGCGTCCGGCCCTCCCTGCACGCCGATGCCCGCATTCGAGCAGAAAACGTCAATTTTCCCAAATTGCTGTGTCGCCTGTTCGACCAGCCGCTTGACCTCGGATTCCTTCCCCACATTAGCGGCCATGGCCGTTCCTTTAATCTCTTCAGCAACGCGCTTTGCGCCCTGCTGGTCAAGATCAGCCACGATCACGGCCCGCGCTCCCGCAGCCGCAAATGCGCGGCACAATGCGCGCCCTATTCCATTCGCGCCACCGGTCACAACAACTACTCTGCCTTGAATTTCCATAGATGAAAAAGATACCTCGCGCAGCGCAGAATTGCCAAAATTTTGTCAATTTCCACTAAACTGGCAGGCAGCATGGCAGATGAACCCGGAGTCCAACCGCAGGTGGCCACCTTTGCGATTGGCGTTGATCTTGGCGGCACCAACCTGCGCATTGCGGCAGTGGACGCGCACGGCAAAATCCTGGAAAAAATCACCACTGGAACCGAAGTCAGCCGCGGCCGTGACAAAGTAATCTTTGAACTCACCAACTCGATCCGCGAGGTGTGGACAAAATTTCGCGGTTACGGCCATCTGGCTGGAATCGGGATTGGCATTCCCGGAATCATCGACATGCAGAGCGGTACGTTGCGCGAATCGCCCAATCTGCCCGGCTGGCAGGATTATCCCGTGAAAGAAGAAATCGAGCGCAAGCTGGGCACAACCGTGGTCCTGGAAAACGATGCCAATTCCGCAGCCCTGGGGGAAAAATGGCTGGGCGCCGGCAACACCGTGGACGACCTCTGCATGATCACGCTGGGCACTGGTGTGGGCGGCGGCATTGTGATGCAAGGAAGAATCTGGCATGGCATGACGGGCATGGCAGGCGAAATGGGGCACGTAACCGTGGAGCCCAATGGTGTTCCCTGCGGCTGCGGTGGACGTGGATGCGTCGAGCAATATGCGTCCGCTACCGCCATCAAGCGCATGGCCGTGGAAGCCATTGCCACGGGCAAGGCTCCTGAGCTGGCGCGCGCCATGGATGAAAATCCGGAATTCAGCGCCAAGGTGGTCTACCAGATGGCCGTGCAGAATGACGAGCCGGCGCAACAGATCTTCCGCACGGTTGGGCGCGCGCTGGGCATTGTGATTGCCAGCGCGGTAAACATCTTCAACCTGCCGATGTATGTGATTGGAGGAGGAGTCGCCAGCGCCTGGGACGCCTTTGCGCCTTCGATGCTGGAAGAGGTCCGGCAGCGCTCATTTGTCTATCGCGCAACTCTGCCCCACGAAACCGCTCGCGGTGTCCAGGGGACAAAAATCCATGATGATTCTCTTCCTTCGCGCAGAAGCACCATCATCACCCGCGCGATGCTGGGCAGCGATGCCGGACTTATGGGCGCCGCCCGCCTGCCTCTGGCCAGTGAATCGGATCATCGGGTCGTCGGATCATCGGGTCACAGGAAAGAGCTGTTGACCGGATAGCCCCTCTGCGAGTCTACCGATCAGCCGATCTTCTCAATTCCTGTTCTTCGCGCTTCAGCTTTGCCACTTTTCGCGTCAACAGCACCAGGTATCCAATGTAGATCACCCACGCCACTGTGTATCCGGCGTAGGTGTAATGGATGGGATTGCCGTGGGAATTCTGGAAGAAGAACATCGCCGGCAAAGCCAGTGAAAAAGCTCCCTGTGCCGCTCGTTGCGCGTGAATCGCAGCCACTCTTTGCTCCACTCGCTCCAGCGCGTAGCGAAACCAGACAATCACAGCGCCAAATGCGACAAACGCAATCATGTTGGCAAACAGAGCGTATTTCAATGCCGGTGACTGCAGAGTGACGGGCTCCGGATGGTTACCGCGAAACCAGCGGTTGGCCATGTAGTTGAAAGGCACGTCAAGGAAAATGATGACCGCCAGCGCCGCCGCCATCACCGCGCTTGATCCCGCCTCCGCCGCCCGGCGGAGCACCAGGTAGCTCACGTAAAGCAGCCAGAGAATCAGGAATGTGGTGAGGCGCATGTCCCAGGCCCACCAGTGACCCCAGGCATAGCGCGCCCAGATCATTCCCAGCGCCAATGTGACGGACGCGAAGACCACGCCCACTTCCGCGGTGGCTACAGCGAAAGCATCGGCGGCCGAACTACGCTTCCACAGATAGATGAGAGAAGCCAGAAAATTCAGGGCAAACAGCGTATAGGAAACAATCGCGGCCGGCACATGGTAATAAAAAATGCGCTGCGCTTCGCCGCCCGCTGCCAGTTCTTCCACCGGGGGCGCCGCCACCAAACCCTGGTATGTGCCATAAGAGAGCAACACAAAAACCAGGCCAACAAAGAAAGGATAGAGTTTTGAATTCATTCTGCGTTCAGCACCGTTTCAAATAAGAGAAAACATGCGGTCGTAAAAACGACACAGTATACAGCAAGAAATTTTATCTGCGGCACAGGCGAAGAGTCTGCAGTCAGGATGTTCGTTGTTGCGCCGACCATATTGACCACCGCAGGAATCGAGAGTGGAATCAGGAGCAGCGGCAGCATGAGTTCGCGGTTGCGAGTGCGAATGGACATCACGGCAAAAAATGTTCCTGTAATAACCAGCGCCCACGTTCCCAGCGCCAGCACCAGCAGCAGTTGCCAGAGCGAACCGGCGGAGCTCAGGTTGTAAAACAAGACGAACAGAGGGACCATCAAACACTCCAGGGCGGTCACAAAAACAAAATTGCCCAGGCACTTGCCAAAAAACAGCGCTTCCGGTGGCGATGGCGAGATACGATAAGCGTCCAGCACGCCATTACGCAGCTCCCTTGCCCATGACTGGTTGAGCGCAACGACCGTCGAAAAAAGAAACGCCACCCAAAAGAGTCCTCCCGCGATCCGGCGGGCCTCCTCCGACGTAGGCTCGAAGGAAAAACTGAAGATCACCACCACCAGCACGGCAAAAAACAGCATGGAGTTAAAGACATCGCGCGAGCGCCACTCCAGGCGCAGGTCCTTCGTCAGATTCACAGCAGTGAGCTTCAGGACGGAGCTGCTCATGCGTGCACCTGCGAGGCCGGGCTGCGGCTCACAAGCTTTCCGGCGGAAAGAAACAGGAATTCATCGGCAATGTTGGCCAGCAATCCCAGTTGGTGGGTGATCAGCAAAATCGTTGTTCCCGTCGATCGCATATCGGCCAGCAGTTTCGCGATCTGGTTCGCCGATTCAGGATCGACATTGGAAAAAGGCTCATCCAGCAGCACCAGCGGCGGCAGATGAAAAATTGCCCGAGCGAGCGAAAGACGCTGGCGCATGCCCTGCGAATACTGGCCCACATGCCGCGTGAGCGTTGGATCCAGGCCAACGCGCCGCATGGCATCTTCCAGCGGCGCATCCGAGCTTATCCCATAAAGCTGGGCGAAGAAGCGCAGGTTCTCCATGCCGGAAAGCTCGTCGTACACCAGTGGAGCGTGCGCCATGTAGCCCATGCGATCCAGCGCCTCGCGATTGTTCACGCCAAAAATCTGCACCTGGCCCTGCGTTGGGTGACTCAGGCCGGCAATAATGCGCATCAGGGTAGATTTGCCGGCGCCGTTTTCCCCGCGCAGCACGTAGAAACGTCCGCGCTCCAGTTCAACCGAGACATTTCGCAGCGCGGCGGTACGGCCAAAGATTTTGGAAACGTTCTGGACCTGGACTGGAGGAGCAGTGGTACTCAGGGTGATCTCAGTATCCTTTAGAGCTTGATGCGCTGGAGGCATCGGCTCCTCCCTGCTGAGGAGCGTATTTGGACGCGCACTTGGCCTGAATTTCTCGCGCGTGGAACACCTGGTCTTTCCCGAATTCGCCCATCACCAGCGCCTGAGCATTGTCTTTGAAAGTGTCGGGAGGCGGTTCCGTCCCTTTATAGCTCACGCGCAGCTCCTGGCGTTGCTTGGTCTGTGGGTCCTGCTCGACGAGGACGAAATCTGCGTTCGTGCCCACCTGATGGATCGTTCCCGGCACAACATTACCGGCCACGCGCAGCCGCTTGGTGTAAGCACTGTCGCCCATGTGGCGCAGCTCGCCGATCGTGACGTAATAGCTTTTGCTCTCCTGCACACCGGTGTAAGCCAGATAGCCCAGTGAGACCACGATGATCGCGATCACGATTCCGAAACGAACGTATTTAGCCTGTTGTGGAGCCATTTGCGTTACTTAAAGAGGTTAACCGCCTCCATACTGCCGGTCAAGTGATCTATATCACACATGAACAGTAGTTAGTACTTAGTAAATAGTACTCAGCAAAATCGACATAAACAGGCAAGCCGCACAAAGGGAGGCGAACGGATGCAGACGAACAATCCTGGAGCGAAATGAGCGGGTTATAATTAAGGGTTTCCCATGTGAAGGTGAACGCGTATGAGTGCAGGCAACAGCAAAAACGGCAGCACCAATGGATCACGTCCCAAGGTCCGCGAAGAATGGATTGCGCGGCGTCGCAGTGATGCGGCCCGTACTGGAGACGAGAATTTTTCGCAGATGCACTTCGCCTGTCAGGGCCTGGTCACGGAAGAGATGCTCTATGTCGCAGACCGGGAGAAACTTCCTCCACAGACCATCCGCGACGAAGTTGCTGCGGGACGCATGATTATTCCCGCCAACATCAATCATCCGGAACTCGAGCCCATGGCCATCGGCGTTGCCTCGGTCTGCAAAATCAACGCCAACATCGGCAATTCCGCCATTACCTCCAACGTTGACGAAGAGCTGCGCAAGCTCCACACCGCTGTGCATTTTGGCGCCGACACCGTCATGGACCTCTCTACCGGTGGCGGGATCCCTGAAATCCGCGAAGCCATTCTGCGCAATTCGCCGGTGCCCATCGGCACAGTGCCGATTTACGAAGCCGTATCGCGCGTGAAGCGTATTGAGGATCTGAGCGCCGACCTGATGCTGGAAGTAATCGAAGAGCAGGCGCAGCAGGGTGTTGACTACATGACCATTCACGCCGGCGTGCTCGTTCAGTATCTCCCGCTGATTTCCAAGCGCATCACCGGCATCGTGAGCCGAGGCGGCGCGATCCTGGCGCAGTGGATGGCACATCATCACAAGCAGAATTTTCTCTATGAACGTTTTGACGACATCACCAAAATCATGAAGAAGTACGATGTTTCGTACTCCCTCGGCGACGGCCTGCGTCCCGGATGCATTGCCGATGCCAGCGACGAAGCGCAATTCGCCGAGCTCAGAACTCTAGGTGAACTTACGAAAAAAGCCTGGGAGAGCGATGTACAGGTGATGATCGAAGGCCCCGGGCACGTCCCCATGGACAAAATCAAGGAGCAGGTGGACAAGGAAGTTGAGTGGTGTGATGGCGCTCCTTTCTATACACTCGGTCCGCTCGTCACCGACATCGCTCCCGGCTACGACCACATCACCTCTGCCATTGGCGCCGCGATGATTGGCTGGCATGGCGCCTCGATGCTGTGTTACGTCACGCCCAAAGAGCACCTCGGCCTGCCCAACGAAAAGGACGTGAAGGACGGAATCATTGCCTACAAGATCGCCGCCCATGCAGCGGATGTGGCGCGGCATCGTCCGGGCGCCCGCGATCGCGACGATGCTCTCAGCTATGCCCGCTATACTTTTGACTGGGAGAAACAGTTTGAGCTGTCTCTCGATCCCGAAACGGCCCGCTCCATGCATGACGAAACCCTGGCCGACGATTACTACAAGGAAGCAAAATTCTGCTCCATGTGCGGTCCCAAATTCTGCTCCATGAACTACTCGCAGAAAGTCGACGAGTTCAACAAGCAGGTCTACGGGATTGAGAAGAAGGATTATTCGGGGCTGGTGGAGAAGATCACTGCGACAAAATAATCCACGTCAAGTGTGGAGCGCAGCCGCCCTCGGCTGCGAATTAGAGAATCTACTGATCTGAGTAATGTTTCAGCCCCGCCTGCTGCTGCGTAGTGTTCGCAATCGGTTTCTGCGCTGGAGCGTAATGTCTCACTACGACATCATCGGCGACACCCTGATCTCCTGCGCGATTTGATCTCTGCCGGAAGTGCTGCCATTGCGACTTCTTTTTCGCCACGGGCGCGCTGCTCTTTGCCGGTTGCGGCTTAAGCTGCGGCGTAGCGGGTGAGGCGCTCTTAACGGCGGGAGCAGGCTTTGGCGTTTTCACGCCACCCAGCGTGACTCCCGGAGTTCCGTGAACTGTGGTCGCGCCGAACGGTGTCTGCTGCTCCATTGAGCCGTTCGTCATGTTCACAGGCAGCGGCGTGGTGGGATGAAAATTCGCCAGCAGCATGCCTACAATAAAAAGCACGGTGGCTGCGGCGGCCCCTGTAAACACGCCTCGCAGTTGCGACGATTGGGGACGCAGATTTCGTCGAAACCGCCGTTCACTACTCGGCTCAGACTGTTGCTGTAATTTCCGATGTTCGGCTTCAGCCGCCATGCGCGCACGCTCCAGCGCCGCCACCTGCTCTCGCGCTTCCGCGCGCAAACGCTCCATATCCGCTAAGCGCTTTTGCCGTTCTGCCTGCTGCGCTATCTGAAGTTGTTGCTGGGCGGAGAGAGGATTTTCAAATGCTGGAGGATGGTCCTGCTCCAGCATGGCTGTACGCTCAGCAGTTTCGGCTCGCTGCCGTTCGATTTCTTCCAGGCGCTGTTTTCGCGCAACGCGAGCTTCCGCCGCCCGCGACTTAATCTTCTCCTGATACTCACGCGCACGCTCCGCAATGGTGCCGCTGGTGGAAGAAACTCCGTTCTTGATCGTTGTCAATCCACTTCCGACGGCCGGTCTCAAACGCGCAATCAGTGTTCTGCATCCGGAAGCTGTTCGCTGGCCCAGCATCCGCAGCTTCTCACCCATTCCTGAAAGCCAGGTTCCGGCAGGCAGTTGCAAGCCAAACTCACGCTCTTCCTCAACATAACGATTCTCCTGCTCTGGCGGCGGAGCCGACACCTCAAGCAAAGCGGGAACTTCGACAGGAACCTCAGCAACCACCGGCGCCGGTTTGGGCAAAGGCGGAATCACACTCGGAAAGACGACCACTTCAGCCCGCAATTGCGCTGCAATCGCGGCTGCGCGCCCCAGCACCTGCTGCTGATCGCAGACTGCGAACTCAATTTCCAAATCGGCCGGAACAGGTTGTTCCTGATTAGGATCGGCCACTTCTACGGCGAATCCCATGCGCCGGAGTTCTGCAACCAGAGGACTTGTTGCTTCAGGAACCAGAGTCAGAATGCGAGCCAGGGGCATGACGTACCACCTCGTGTCGGGGCGTTATAGACAGACCTTATCAATGTGACGCTCCAGCGGGGATCCATACAGCGGGCGCACCGCTGCTCTTTACTGGAGTGGCGTGAGCATTTAGACGCGGAAAAACTGTGGCGGGGTGTCTGGCTTAACGTTAGTTAACGTCGGCGAAATCCATGCCGTCAGCAAACTGCAATCCGGCAATTTGCCGCGCGTGGTGCTGGACCTCGAGGTATGCCTTCATGATGGCGATGTGAATCATCTCGCGTTGTTTGGCGTTTTCGCATTCTACCCGGACGCGGTCCAGTTCCAGATAGCGATCATGTGCTTCCACGAATTTGTTGATGACCTTCTGATTCATGGAATTTGATTGTTCTAGTCCTCAGAAGGACTAAGAATCATCGAAAAACCTTAAAGAGTCCCTTGGTTCACTGTAATCCTTGCCTGGTGTGGCCGTAATACAGACAACGTTGCCGGTGAACCCGCTGGGGGGAACTAATACTGTCTGCTAAGAATGAGCCAAAAGCTAAGAGCCAATAGCCAACAGCCTTATTTGTATTGCTCCATCACGCCTGCCGCCCGATTCAGCGTGTCGGTAAGCACCTGCAACTGCTGCGCCGCGAGCGCTGAATTCTTTGCGTCGATTGCTTCGTTCACTCCGGGAATGACCACTGCTGCGTATCCGGTGTACTGGCCGGGCGCATAAATTGCGTGGCGAAACCAAGGATGGTTCGGCAGACCCTTCTCCAGCAATAGCGCCCGCTCCGTGGCCATCAGGGTGCGGTTCAGGCGGCTGCTGTCCTGCGGCGGATTTTTTTCTGTCGCCAGCAGTTTCGCTGCGGCGGTTGTGAACCTTTTGGCGGCATCCAGCGCATGGCTAAAATCCGGCGCTCCCGTGCCGAGCGCCTGCTGTGCCCTTCCCTGCGCTTTTTCAATGTAGGCGCCGATCTCCTTGCCATAGAGTTCGTAATCAAAGGGCAGCACATCAGCCGACGCCATGTGCAGCGCTTCCACGCCAAACACGCACGCCATCTCCTGCTCGTACAC
>DATDNH010000326.1:0-2728 GCA_036518395.1 Candidatus Angelobacter sp.
CTTCCTGAGGAGGAGTCTTCGGCGGGTACTTGCGAACGACTTGTCCTTTTTGGTCCAGAATCTCCAGCGTGATCGGCGGATTTTTTGTGCCCGGGCCAGCTTCGGTTGTTGCTGCGGTTGAGGTTTCGGTTGCTGGAGGGACCGGCGCTCCTGTCGGGTGCGTCTGACCCGGTTCTTTACCTTCGGGCGATGGTTTCTGACCGGCGGTTCCAGTGGCAGCAGCCGGCTTCTTCTGTTCTGGTCGTTTGAGCGCAGTTTTGAGCGAATAATAGATCACCGCGCCCGCCGGGGGATTCTGCCCCACAGCTCCCGTGGGCGCCATGAAGCCTCCACGGAATACGGTGTGGTTCGCGGCCGACGGCAGGTAGAGATGAACGTCCTCATCAGCAAACTCAGATTTGTATTGCTGCAGCGGAGCAATGTCATCGAGAATCCAGAATGAGCGTCCGTGAGTGGCCACGATCAGGTCTTTGTCGTGAAGATAAAGATCATTGATCGGCGAGGGTGGCAGATTCAGTTGTAACGACTGCCAGGTCGCGCCATCATCAAACGAAACATAAACGCCTTTTTCTGTACCTGCGTAGAGCAGTCCCGGACGCTTTAAGTCTTCGCGGATGGCATGCACGTAGTTGCCTGCGGGAATGCCGTGAGTGATTGCGGTCCAGGTTTTGCCGAAGTCTGTGGTTTTGAAAGCGTAAGGGCTGAAGTCGTCCATCCGGTGGCGTTCCACCGCGACATATGCGGTCCCGGCATTGTGAGGAGAAGTCTCAATCATGCTTACGGTTCCCCACTCGGGCATCTTCTTGGGCGTCACATCGGCCCAGTTTTTGCCACCATCCGTAGTCAAGTGAATGAGGCCATCATCGGAGCCGGCCCAAATCAAGTCTTTTTGCAGTGGGGACTCGACCAGGGAGAAGATCGTGTCATAGACCTCAATTCCAGTATTGTCCTTGGTGATTGGCCCGCCCGCGGGTTGCTGCTTGCTTTTGTCATTGCGCGTCAAGTCCGGACTGATGATCTGCCAGCTATGCCCGCGATCCGTACTCTTGAACAGAACCTGCGCAGCGAAATAGAGAGCGTTGGGATCGTGCGGAGAAAATACGATCGGCTCGGTCCACTGGAAACGGTACTTCTGATCTATGGCGCCTGATCCAATAGGATTCAGAGGCCACGGGGTTACGTTCTGCTCCTGACCGGTGTGATGGTCGTAGCGCGTGATCTCTCCGCCGTAGGAGCCGGCATAGACAACCTCAGGATCGCGGGGGTCAGGCGCTATGTAGCCGCTCTCACCGCCGCCTACGGGGTACCAGTCTGGACGATCAATTGCGCCATGGTCACTGGCGCTTGCGATCCCCACGGTGCTGTTGTCCTGTTGCGCTCCGTAAACCCAGTAGGGAAAGCGGTTGTCCGTGATTACGTGATAAAACTGCGCTGTGGCCTGATTTCCCTGCGTTGTCCAGCTCGCGCCGCCATTTGTGCTTACGTTGGCGCCGCCATCGTTGGATTCAATCATGCGATCCGGGTTCGTGGGATCGATCCACATGCCGTGATTGTCACCGTGCGGCACGCGAATCTGGCGGAAGGTTCGTCCCGCATCACTGGAGCGGTACATGCCGGTATTGAGGACGTAGACGCCGTCCTGCGTGCGAGGATCGGCAAAAATGTGGGTGTAGTAAAAGGCGCGCTGGCGGTATTGTCGCTCGCCGTTGACCAGCGTCCAGGTTTCTCCGCCATCGTCGGTGCGAAATAGCCCCCCTTTATCGGCCTCAATGAGGGCCCAGATGCGATTGGAATTTCCGTAAGCTACCGCGATGCCGATGCGTCCAATAACGCCATCAGGCAGACCGTGGCCGGTTAGCTGCTTCCATGTGCTTCCGCCATCCGTGGAGCGATACAAACCGCTGCCGGGGCCGCCGCTATCCATGCCCCACGGAGAGCGCCGGGCCTGCCACAAGGCGGCAAGAATGGTATTGGGATTTGCAGGATCAAAGGCCAGATCAATGCCGCCGCTGTTTTCGTCCTTGTAGAGAACTTTGCTCCACGTCTTACCGCCGTCAGTGGTGCGGAAAATTCCGCGCTCAGCGTTCGGCCCGAACGGGTGCCCGAGCGCCGCAACAAAAGCGATGTCGGGATTCTTCGGGTGGACGATGAGGCGTCCGATGGCAAGCGTGTCTGCCAGGCCCGAGAAGTTCCAGGTTTTGCCACCATCAATGGACTTGTACACACCATTGCCGGCAATGATGTTGCCCCGTATGCAGGCCTCACCGGTTCCCGCATAAATCACATTGGGATCAGATGGAGCAGCCGCAATGGCGCCAATGGATGGCGACATGTCCTTCACCTTGTCCGTGACGGAACGCCAGGTCAAGCCGCCGTCTGTTGTCTTCCAGACTCCGCCGCCGGTGCTGCCGAAGTAGTAAGTATTGGCTTCGCCAATCGCGCCGGTCACCGCCAGCGCGCGGCCTCCACGAAATGGGCCAATCGAACGCCACGTGAGCCCGTGCCATGGACCTTTTGCATCGCTATCCTCTGAAGCCTGTGAGCTGGCTGCGCCCGGCTGCGCTGAGGCCGGCGCGGCAGATTCAGTCTGCGCGGGTTTTCCCGGCTCTTTGGGCGCGCTGGGTTTCTTCTTCTCCTGCCCGGATAAAACACTCGACAGCAACATCAGAGCGAAAACAAACGTGAGGACGCGAGTGTAAACAGATGCAGTGGCTGACATTTTCTTGAA
>DATDNH010000327.1:0-9421 GCA_036518395.1 Candidatus Angelobacter sp.
ACAAAACCGCGGGCTGAGTGCTGATTGCGAGTGCTGGCTGCTTCCCTTCGCATAAAATTGAACACTTTCCGTTCTTTCCATGTCTTTCAATGCAGAGAAACAAAATGGCGGGGCACGCATTGCTGGGAGAAGCGATTCTGGAGAACCAACAGGCCGCTGGAGCTGAAATGCTGCTTCAATCGGTTGACGCGTTAGTGGCCGAGCATTCGTTAATGGCCTTTCGAATTGCTTACTCCATCCTGCGCAACCATCACGATGCGGAAGATGCTGTGCAGGAATGCTTCCTGCGCGTGCTGAAGGCCGCAAGACGCATGC
Source organism: Candidatus Angelobacter sp. (assembly GCA_036518395.1). GTDB lineage: Bacteria > Acidobacteriota > Terriglobia > Terriglobales > Acidobacteriaceae > Angelobacter. The sequence goes on from DATDNH010000327.1 coordinate 316, forward strand.
ACCGGATACGAAATCGCAAAACCTGGGTGGCGCGCATTGCCTGGACAACGGCGTTGGATCGGCGGTTCGCGCGCGGCAGGGTTTCTGCCAGCGAAGAGCGATTAGAGCCGTTGGCGCTCATGCAATTTCGCGACAAAACTCTGGCCGCCGACCAGCAGATTGCTGAACTCGAATTGCAGGAGCTGCTAGAGCGGATGATTGCATCGTTGCCGGAAGACCTGCGGCAGCCGCTTGAGCTTTCTACTGTGCAGGAGCTAAATTCAGCGGAGATTGCCGAAGTAATGAATATTCCAGAGGGGTCGGTGCGCACGCGTCTGATGCGGGCCAGACAGCGGCTGAAGGAAAAGCTTGCTTCAGTATTGGAGGCGAAACATGGCTGAAAGGGAAAATGAAAAAAGATTGGACGAGTTGCTCGATTCCTTCCTGGCACGTTATTCGGACGCGCAGCCACGGCCTGGTTTTCAGACGCGCTTGCTTGCGAATTTGCGAACTCGTTCGGCTGTCCATTCCCGAATAACCAATCCGGGGCTGAGCCGACTGCTCTGGGCAGCAGCCACTGCCACGGTGCTGATTGCAGTTACGCTGACGGTTTATTTCTTGCGCGTGGCTGACCTGCCTGAGGCTCCGACAATTAGAGCTGCCGGCGTGCCCGTTCTGCCGGCAGGCAGCGGGGTGGTCCTCCCTCCCGGGACTCAGCACTCGGGAAAAAGGCACAAATCACTACAAAAGAGTCCTACCGCAGTAGTGGCGGAAGTACGGCAGCAGGTCTTCCCGAGTCCCGAACCGTTATCGGAACAGGAACAGCTTTTGCTGCGCTACCTTGCGCGAACGCCCAAAGAAGAGGTGGCCGCGCAGAGCCGCAGCGATGAACCCGCAGAAGGACCTGAACCCCTGGTGCCACAGGTGCAGCAGTTCCTCGGAACAGAAACACGTAGCACGCGATAAAAGGAGAACGCATGAAAAGATTTTTGCAGTTCGTGGTGGTCTTAGGTTTTGCATGTGTGCTGGCGGCTCAGGAAACTCCCAAGCGGCCAGTGCAGAAATTCTTTAAGCTAAGCTTTCTCATCTACGAATTGGAAGATGGAAAGAAGATCAATGAGCGAACTTACAGCTTTCCGGTGACCTCTGTGGATGACAATCCGCGCGATGGCTCAATCAGAGTTGGGACTCGCGTGCCAATCACGACAGGAGAGAAACAGATCCAATATCTGGATGTTGGCTTGAACATCGACTGCAATGTGACCGAACAGGCAGACAAATTGATCGTGCATGGCAGCCTTGAGCTGACCAGTTTTTCCCAGCCCGAGCAGGGCAGCGATCCGCGTATCGGACTCAACCCGGTGCTGCGAAATATCAGACAGAGCTTCACCACGCTGGTCTCTCCCGGCAAGGCCACACCTGTCACCAGCATGGACGACATCAACAGCAAGAAACGCCTTCAGCTCGAAGTAACTGCAACCAGGATTGAGTAGGTTTTCAATGGGAGGCGCAGTGCGGCTGCGCCTCCAGTCTTTCCGCTTGGAGCTGGGAACGGCGGTTTGGGTGCTTTTCAGGAAAATTGCACTGTATTCTGCTGATACCGTCAGCATCTGTTTTGATATATAGTCTTCCGCATGTTGTTACGTATTTGCCTGTCACTCTGCTTATCTGCAAGCAGTTTCGCGCAGAATACAACAGCCGAAACCAAAGCGCCGGTGTCTCCAGCCACCACGACTAAGCCTGCCGTCGATCCATTGCAATCAGCGAAAGCTTTGCTCTGGAACGGCAAATATGCCGAGGCCGCTGCCGCTTTTAAAGCGCTTGTGGAAAAGGCCCCCACATCAGGCGAGGCTCAGGCGGGACTAATTCGCAGCCTTTACGAAGCTGATCAATTGGACGAGGCCGACGCTGCTGCCAAGAAGGCTGTCGCAATAGCGCCATCTTCTGCCACGGTCCAGGCGGCAGTGGGAGATTTGGCTTTCAGATTGGGAAAGTTTGGCGAGGCAGAAACCGCATATCGAGCTTCTCTCAAAACCGATCCCAGCTACGCTCGGGCATTGTTTGGCATAGGACAGATGTATGAAATGATTTCGATGCGCAAAATGGCTAAGACCGTTCTGGTGAAAGCGCACGAATTGGCGCCCGACGATAAGGACATTTTCTATTATTGGCTGGATACGCTTTCCTACTCGGAACAGTTGAAAGCACTGAAAGAGTCTACCGGAGATCACGCCACAGTCAGAGAACAACGCCGCCTCAAGTTTCTGACCGCTGCCGCAGAAAAGAAGCCATGGAATCTTGCGACGCCAATCACGTCCACTGAAATCAAAATGCAGCCATACGGGCGAAACCAGGCATGGGTCGATACAGGAAACCGTGTTGGCGCAACTCCCATCAGCACGGGGTTCGGGCTTCAGGTGAAGTTCAACGATCGTGCAAGTGCCGTACTCCTGCTGGATACAGGCGCCAGTGGGATCACGGTAGGACGCAAGCTGGGAGAAAAAGCCGGCGTTGTCAAGATCGGGGATACCTATATTGGAGGAATTGGCGATCAGGGACCGGTTGAAAGTTATTTTGGCTGGGTGGACAAGATCAATATTGGAGGACTCGAATTCAGAAACTGCATTGTCGAGGTTTCAAGCAAGACGGATATTGTTGATGAAGCCGGCCTGATTGGCGCCGATGTGTTTGACAAATTCCTGATCACACTTGATTTTAAAAACTGGAAGCTGCTTCTTGCGCCTCTGCCAAAGAACCCAAACGCATCCGGCAATGACGATGAGTTGCAAGACCGTTATATCGCTCCGGAAATGCAATCATTCACAAAGATCTGGCGATTTGGACACGCATTGGTGATTCCCGTAGTGGTGAGCGACACCGCAGTGGGAAACTTTATTCTGGATACTGGGGCAGGCATTAACTCGATTACGCCCAGGCTTGGCCGTCAAATCACAAAACTCAGCCGTGGAGAGTATTTCATGAAGGGCGTGAGCGGCAAGGTAACCGAAGTCTTAAGTGGCGATAAAGCCATTTTACAATTTGGTCAGATGCGCGTCCGCAGTGACGACATTCCAGTCTTTGATTCCAGCGTCAGTCGCCACGAAGGCACCGAAATCGGCGGATTCATCGGTATAAGGACCCTGGTTCAGATGAAGTTCACCATTGACTATCGCGATGGGTTGGTAAATTTCGAACCTTATGAACGCAAACAAGCGCGGGAATGACACCCATCTGATCAGGTTCGCACACTCTGCTCTAAAATCCTGCCATGCGGCAACTGTGGTTCCTGTTTATCATCGCCAACTTCTCCTGCGCTCAGACCGCTGCTCCGCTGGTTGTTCATGAATCGCTCGCCTCAGCCCGCGCACTCTTTAAGCAAGGAAAATTCCAGGAAGCAGCCGCCGCTTACCGTGTCATCCTGCAACAAGACAAGTCGTCGGGGCCCGCGTATGCGGGGCTGGTACAGAGTTACTTGAAGCTCGACGATGTGGGTGCTGCTGCCGAAGCTTCAACCCAGGCTATCGCGGAATTGCCGCAGTCAGGCCTTGTTCACGCGATTCACGGCGACGTCTATTTCCGTCAGGGTCTGCTGGAAGAGTCTGAAGCAGAATATAAAACTGCCCTCAAGCTGGATGACAAGTGTGCGCGCGCATTGCTGGGGATGGGAAGAATCTATAGCGCAGCCTCTTTAAATCAGCAGGCGAAAGATTCTTTCGCCCAGGCCCACCAACTCGATCCCGATGACGGTGATGCCTGGTATCACTGGGCAGTCCTGCTTCCCTACCCCGACAGTGTGGCTGAGTTGGAAAAACAGCGGGCGGAATTCCATTCCACTCCGGACGAGCAACGGCGCGAACGTGAATTTATTGACCTGATCAAAGGCATCGCCGGCCGCGAGGTTTGGGTCGGTCTCACCGACGTTAGTGTGGAAATCAAACTTGAACTCTTGGTCCCACGACTGGGAGTGAGGCGTGGACTCGGAGCACGAGTCCGGTTCAACAACTCTGCCACAGCCACATTGCTGGTGGATACCGGGGCAAGCTGGATGACTATTCCGGCGAAATTGGCGGAGAAGATCGGCGCGCGAAAAATCTCCAGCTACACAATCGAGGGCGTTGGTGGATCAGAGCCGGCCAGCGGCTATTTTGCCTGGGTAGACAAAATCACGGTCGGCGATGTGGAGTTTCATGATTGTGTGGTGCACGTCTCGCCCAAAAGCAGTGTGGCAGAAGACAATGGCGTGTTGGGAACAGACATATTCTCAAAATACTTGCTGGCGATTGATTTTCCAGCACGCAAGCTCCGGCTGACCGCCTTGCCTGAAACCGCAGTCGCCTCCGGTGAAATCGAGAATCCCCTGAAGGCAAAGGCCATGCCGAAGGGACGCGCTTTCAGCTTTGGTCATCTACTGCTGCTGCCAACAAAGGTAAACCAGGCCACTCAAGGGCTCTTTGTTCTTGATACCGGCGCGAACGCCAGTTCCATTTCCCCTGGACTGGCGAAGCGGGCCGGAAAACTGCGCGACAGTGACAGGCACGTCACAGGCTCACGCGGAGAAGTGAACAAGGTTTCCATCCTGCCGGATGCAATCATGGAATTTGCTCAGAGCGCGGCGGAGAAGCGTGACCTGGTCGCATTCGATTGGCGCTCTCTCAGTCAACAACTTGGCGTTGAAGTTGCAGGATTCATCGGCTTCGACGCGCTGAGCCGCTCGAAAATCAGCATCAATTATCGCGATGGATGGGTGAAAGTAGAACAAAGCAAATAGCAATTGGTTTTGCTTTCGCCTGTTTCTTGCGTTCTCCGTGCCTCCGCGTCTCAGCGGTGAAATCTTACCCGATTACCAAATTCTGCTGCCTCATTTATCATTGCCGATTAATCAATTTCAGGAGCCATATCGAATGATTCGCAGAACTGTGTTTGTTCTGTTCGTGCTCGTTGCGTCATTTTCCTTCGGCCAGACAAAAAAGCAACCCAGACAATCCAAACCAACGCAGAAGCCCGCGGCCGCAACAACCGTGTCAGCCGTCGATGCAAAGCTGTTCGGCGCCATGCGCTGGCGTCAGGTAGGACCATTTCGCGGAGGACGCGTCCTGGCCGTGACCGGAGTTCCCGGTGAGCCGAACGTATTTTATTTTGGCGCAGCTTCCGGCGGCGTATGGAAGTCCACAGACGCAGGGGCAAACTGGGCGCCATTATTTGACAATGAAGACATCGCTTCCATCGGAAGCATCGCCGTTTCCCCCTCAGACCACAACATCATCTACGTGGGGACAGGCGAAGCTTGCATTCGCGGCAACATCTCCTATGGCAATGGTGTTTACAAGTCGCTGGATGGTGGCCATACCTGGAAAAATGTTGGACTCAAAGATACGCGCCACATCGGCGCAGTGATTGTTGATCCCAAAAATCCGAACATCGTTTTTGTAGCGGCACTGGGCCATGCATACGGAGATAACGATGAACGTGGACTTTTTCGCACCACGGATGGCGGAACTACTTGGCAGAAAGTCCTGTTCAAAGACAACAAAACCGGCGCCATTGACGTGGTATTTGATCCCAGCAATTCGAATACGCTGTTCGCATCGCTATGGCAGGTGTATCGCACGCCGTGGAGCCTGAACAGCGGCGGGCCGGGCAGCGGCCTTTATAAATCCACAGATGGCGGCAGCACCTGGAGACAACTGGAAGGGCACGGCTTGCCTTCCGGAATCATGGGCCGCATCGGAGTGTCGGTTTCCGGCGCCGAGTCCAGCCGCGTCTATGCCATGATCGAAAACAAAGACGGCGGTGGCCTCTATCGTTCTGACGATGGAGGTGAAAACTGGATTCGCATGAACGACGATGGCCGCCTTCGCCAGCGTGCCTGGTATTTCACCCACATCTTTGCCGATCCCAAGTCTTCCGACACCGTCTACGTTCTCAATACGGGAATGTTTCGCTCCACCGATGGTGGACGCACCTTCAACCTGCTGCCCGCGCCTCACGGCGATCACCACGGATTGTGGATCGATCCGGACAATCCGCAGCGGATGATCAATAGCAATGACGGAGGCGCAACGGTCTCCACTGATGGCGGAAAAACGTGGACCACGCAATACAACCAGCCGACAGCGCAGTTTTACCACGTGATCACGGACAACCGCTGGCCTTACTACATCTACGGAGCGCAGCAGGACAATTCCACGGTCGCCATCAAAAGTTTTGATGATGATGGCGTGATTGGGCGGCAGGACTGGTATGCCGTCGGCGGTGGGGAGAGCGGCTACATCGCGCCTTATATGCCCGATCCCAACATTGTTTATGCCGGTGCAGAATACGTCACCACGCGCTTTGATAAACGCACGGAACAGGTGGTGGACATTTCAGTGCTGCCGCTCGATCCCTCCGGCAATGGCGCTGAGAAGCTCGAGCACCGCTTTCAGTGGACCTCGCCGCTGTTCCTCTCGCCGCATGATCCCAACACTATCTACACCGCAGGTGAGGTGATGTTTAAATCCACGAATGGCGGGCAAAGCTGGACTCAGATCAGCCAGGACCTTACTCGCAATGACAAATCAAAGCAGAAGCCTTCTGGCGGGGCAATCACGCTGGACATCACGAGTGTTGAGTATTACGACACGATTTTTGCGGCAGCGGAATCTCCGGTGAAGAAAGATCTGCTGTGGGCGGGCACAGACGATGGACTGGTCTGGACAACCGCGAATGGCGGCCAGAATTGGACCAACGTCACACCCAAGCAGGTGCCGGAATGGAGCATGATCAGCATCATCGAGCCGTCACATTACGATGCCGAAACTGCCTATATTGCTGTGGATCGCCACAAGCTGGATGATTTTCATCCCTTCATCTACCGCACGCGCGATTCAGGCAAGAGCTGGACGATGATTGCCAACGGAATTCCGGAAGGCTCCTACGTGCGCTCCGTCCGCGAAGATCCGGTGCGCAAAGGCTTGTTGTATGCAGGTACCGAAACGGGAGTGTTCTTCTCCATTGACGACGGTGAAAACTGGCAGCCGCTCAAACTGAACCTGCCCACCGTTCCCATCCACGATTTGAATATTCACGGCGATGATCTGGTCGTCGCCACACATGGCCGTTCGTTCTGGGTATTGGATGACATTACTCCGCTGCGGCAGATTGATTCGAAATCGGCCAATGCAGAGATGATCCTCTATAAGCCGCAGCCGGCCCTGCGCATTCATTATCCGGACGCGATCGATCGCCGGGGCCCTGTCGGCGATATTGCGCCCATGGGCGCCATCCTCGATTATTACTTCAAAACGGCGCCGAAAGATGAAGTCAAGCTGGAAATCTTTGACGCTGACAACAAGGTCGTCCGCGCGCTCTCCAGCCGCGAAAAGAAAGGCTTCGAGCAGCCTCCGGAATGGCCCGATCAAGTAAAGGAGGTCACGACGATTCCGGCCGGAGCCGGCATGAACCGCTATGCCTGGAACCTGCGCTGGGAAGCGCCGGAGCCAATCCCCGGAGCCTTTTACACCGGCACCGGACCACGAGGGCCTCTCGCGCCGCCTGGCAAGTACACAGTCAAGCTGACCGTCGGGAGTCAAACCCAGACACAGCCGCTGGAGATTGTGATTGATCCGCGAGTCAGGAACATCAACCCCGCAGATCTACAGAAGCAGTTTGCCTTGCAAATGCAGGTCCGCGAAGCAAATACGCAGTTACACCAGGCAGTGAACCAGATTCGCGAATTGCGCACCGAGCTCAAAACACTTCATCCTCGCCTGGAAGGCGACCCGAAACTCAAGGCCCTGCTGGAGCAGGCGAATGCCCTGGACAGCAAGATGACGCCTGTAGAAGAAGAGCTGATCCAGGTGAACATGAAAGGGTCGGAAGCAAACCTGGCGTTTCCAGACATGCTCAACGAGTTGTTTGACGCATTTACATCCAGTCTGGAGGCAGGCGACGGCGCGCCGACGCAGCAGCAATATGATGTCTATAAGAAGCTGCGCAGCCGGTTGGACCAGCAACTGGCTGCCTGGAAGAAGGTTCTGGCCAGCGATGTGCCGGCGTTCAACGCAGCGATCAAACAGACTGATATTCCAGTGCTTTACCTGCCTTCCGCTGGCCAATAGGGCGCCCGAAGCGTATAGTTATACGCCACGTTGCATCAGAAATATGGCCGGATACGGGCATCTTTTTTGCTGATTTGAGAAACAAAAGGAGCAGGCGGAACTGTGCCCTCTCCAAGTTCCCTGAAAAAGCTGTTTACAACCCCTTGCTCCGAAGGAGGCGACTATGAAAGCCATCCTCTTTGTGGATGACCATGAGGTATTGGCAAGACTGAGCTGCGAAATCCTGGAAATGCAAGGCTATCGCGCAGTGAGCGCCTATAACGGAGAGGACGCACTGCAAAAATTCGACCAGGAAGACTTTGACATCCTGGTGACCGACTTCCGCATGGAAGGAATGAACGGTGTGGAACTCGCCCGCAAAGTCCACGAAAAACACCCGCACGTTCCGGTCATCATTGTGACCGGCTATTCACCGGTCGATGCACCAGACGTGGCCGCGTGCCTGCAAAAAGAAGACCTCTTCCCCGCACTGCTGGAAAAAATCAAAATGTTCCTCGGCGAAAAAGAGGAGAAGCCGCAGGAAGTGAAGACTGCTTAAAGATCAGTTAATAGGGGTAATTCCGGCAACGCCTGTAGTCCAACCGAAGAATTCAAAACGTAGAGACGTAGCATTGTTACTTCTCCCGCGCGAAGTGCGGAATGGTTTGTTGTTATCTATTGCTTATCATGCTGACCGTTGGAGAGGCGCATCGGGTGACTGCCGGACTGCCAGCAACCACAGCACAATGGAAACAAGTCCAATGAGTTGTGCACTAGCTTCGGTCGCAAGGCTGTAACCGTAGTTATACTCAATAATTAACAGGGTCAACTCTCCCGTAAGCAGAATTGCCAGACTCGTTAATATCAGTGAAACAGTTTTGGCAAACCGTCGTGTCCATATCCTTTTCAGAACAAAAAGAAAAACCAGGGCTGCAATCAATATCAAAACTCCGAGCCTGCTAACTACGCCGCTGAACTGCTCAAAAACGCAACACGCTGAGATTCCGTATCCCTTTACGCTGACCAGTCCGCAAGTGAAGAGCAAGAAT
>DATDNH010000328.1:0-6677 GCA_036518395.1 Candidatus Angelobacter sp.
CAATGCAGGAGCCGTGTCGCCGGAGAATGCGGCCCAGCAACGCGTTCCTCCCGGCGCTACGTGACAGAGATCGCCATCTTTCTTGATACAAAAGCCGCATGACCTGCGCCACTGCAACGACTGGTTGTACCAGAGGCAACGCGTGTCCAGGCAAATATTGCCGCCCAGGGTCCCCATATTGCGCAGAATAGGCGAGGCTACAGTGCTCACTGCTTCGTGCAGGACACGATAGTCGCGGCGAATGAATTCTGAATCTTCAATAATAGAGAGTGGCGTGAGCGCGCCAATCTCAACGCCTGCGCCCGGCACAACGCGGATGCCGCGCAGCTCATCCACACCCCGGACGTCCATGACATACGCAGGCGTAAAAAGCTTCTGCCCCATAGAAGGAATCAGATCAGTGCCGCCGGCGAGAATACGAATCTGGCCTTTGTGCGCAGAAAGATGCGCGACGGCTTCTTCAACCCTGCGCGGGCGCAGAAATTTGAATGACGACAGGCTCATACCGAAATTCCGCCACGGAGGCACGGAGTCACGGAGGAATTACTTACCATTTGTGCTCCGGAGTCAGATCAATTCTCTCAACCTCGCCAATCATTCCGCTGTACCCGCCAAGGTGCCCGTGATCACTGGCTTTAAACAAACCGACAATCTGAACGTAATGGTGGTTAATTTCGTCTGATCGGCCCTTGATGCCGGATCGAGCAGTAACCCATAAAGCATTCTTGGTGATGAAATGCGCGGCGTCGTCAGCATGAAGATAAAGAGCACTATTTTCAAACTCTAACGTCAGAAACCCAGCGACAATCACCCTGTGATTGTCATACTGGGATGGATTACTGATGAGCTGCACTAATGACACCTGTGATGCGACAGCGGGCTGCTGGGCATGGTTAACAACTGCCCAAACAACGAAGGTAAGGGAAATAATCAATCCAAACAGCAGTTTTTTTCTCAATCGTCACCTGCCTCGATCTGAGTCGGAGTTCGTCGGGCTGGATCTTCCGGATGGCGCTCCGGGCCTTTGCCTCTGAACCACAGCGAGCCGCCATGTTCGCGGAAAGCTTTGGGGGCAACAGGATCCGCTCCACGCGTAATCTCCAGTGCCTTGGGCGCTGATTTTTTTGCGCGTAAGGCCGCCAGAACGCGTTCCGGCGTGAACGGCGCTTCGCGAAGACGTATGCCCACGGCGTCGTAGATTGCATTGGCAATTGCCGGAATCGTGGCTGCCAGAGAGCCTTCGCTGGCTTCCTTGGCGCCAAACGGGCCTTCCGGATCCACGCTTTCAACAATGATCGGCTCGACTTCAGGCGATTCGACTGCCGAAGGTGAGCGGTATTCGAGCAGGCCCGGATTCATCAGCAGACCGTCTTTCCAGACCATTTCTTCTTCCAGCGCCTGCCCCAATCCCATCCAAACCGAGCCAATCACCTGGCCTTCCACCGAGACTGGATTCAGCGCACGGCCACAATCATGCGCAGCCCAGACTTTATGGACCGTTACCTCGCCGGTTTCCTCGTCCACGCTCACTTCCGCAACCTGCGCTGCATAGGAGTAAGCCGGTGAAGGCCCAACACCCGCGCCTTTGAAGGTTCCTCCTCGCGCTTCTTTGGGAGGAGCGTACGAGCCAGTGCCGGTAAGCGCTCCGCTGAAATCAATGGCCGAGACGACCGCTTCTTCAAAGCTCATGTGGTCTTTCGGCCCTTCTTCTTTGCGTTTTTGCTGGAGCGAGCCGCGCAAAATCTGCCCTTCCACGCGCCCGCTGACTTCCTGCACGTTTCCTCGCGGGGTATCTACTTTCTCCAGGAGCTGTTCTGCTTCCATGCCGTCCGTTGGCGGCGCGTGCGCGCCCCGCTTCCATACCATGTCGTTGCGCATCACCACCTCTTCGGGCGCGCAGTTCATCTTGCGCGCAGCCGCAGCAACGATTTTTTTCTTCACATCTTCGGCAGCGCGCAAAGACGCGTTGCCGTTCATGAACGTAACCCGGCTTGAATACGATCCGATATCAATCGGAGTCAGGTCGGTATCGGCAGCAACAATTTTGATTCTCGTGAGCGTGATGCCAAGCACTTCAGCCACGACTTGCGCCACCATGGTGTCTGATCCCTGTCCGATCTCCGAAGCTCCGGTATAGACGACCACGCCTCCATCGCGATCAATCTTGATGTTGACCGTGGAATGCGGCATGTCCGAACGGATGATGCTGTTGGCCGCGCCACTCACATAGTGACTGCACCCCAGGCCCAGCCCGCGTCCGCGAGGCAATTTACCTTTACGTTGCATCCAGCCTGAGCGCTCAATCACTTTTTCGATGCACTCGGGCAGGCCATAACTCTGGACGCGCAGATTGTTCACCGTAATACAAGGCGGCTTGAGCAGGTTGCGACGACGAATCACTGCGGGATCGACTCCCAGCGCGGCGGCAATTTCGTCTAATTGTGACTCAAAGGCAAACCGGACATTCACTGTGCCATGGCCACGCATAGCGCCACAGGCTGGCTTGTTCGTCAGCACTCGATACCCGTCGTAGCGGATGTTGGGAATATCGTAGAGCGCACCCAACAGAGCGCCTGAGTAGAGAATGGTCACCACCCCATAGGAGCAGTACGCGCCTCCATCCTGGACAACTCGTGCGGCAACGGCTGTGATGCGTCCATCTTTTTTGACTCCGGTCTTGAGATCGATGATGGTGCGCGGCCGTCCACGATGCGCCCAGAAGACTTCCTCGCGTGTATACGTGATTTTGACTGGAGCTTTGGCCTTGCGCGCTGCCACGGCGGCGATGATCTCAAGTGGAATCACCTCACTCTTCCCGCCGAAGCCGCCGCCCACCAGGGGCTTGATCACGCGAATCTGCGACATCGGCATCTCCAGCACAATGGAGAGCTTGTGCTGGAGGTAATAGGGCACCTGCGTAGAGGACCAGACTGTGAGGCGTCCAAGCTTGCCGGTTTGTGGATCGAGATCAAAGCTGGCCAGCGTCGAATGCGGTTCCATGGCCGCATGCGTTACCTCATTGGCGAGGTACCGATTTTCAGTAATGTAATCGGCTTCCGCAAAACCTTTGTCAGGGTCGCCAAAAACGTGATGGTAATCCTTCTCAATGTTGTGCGGACGCTGTGGATGTATCCAATCCTTTTCCGCCTTCATCGAGTCTTCGGGATCGAACCAGGCCGGCAGCGGCTCATATTCGACTTCAATCAGTTCCAAGGCCTGCTCGGCAACGGCTTCACTGATTGCGACCACGCAGGCAACGTTGTCGCCGACATAACGCACCTTATCCACGGCAAGTGCAGTCTCATCGTGGCCTACAGGCAGTATGCCGTATTTATTGGGAGCATCTGGGCCGATCACTACTGCTACCACGCCATCGAGAGCTTCGGCGCGTGAGGCATCAATCTTCTTGATGATGGCGTGCGGATACGGCGAATGCAGAATTTTGCCGATCAGCATTCCTGGAACAGAAAGATCGTCAGTGTATTTCCCCTGCCCGGTCGTCTTGCCGGCGGAATCTACCAGCGCGATTCTCTTTCCGATGACTGAAAATTCACTCATTGTTTGGTCTTTGCCTTGCCGGTATTCCAGCCTTCCAGAAATCCAATCTGCTCACCGGATGATTCTCTGTGAGAGCCAAACTGGATTTCGTTTTCTGAGCGCCGATACGGTACCTCCAGGCACCATGTTTCCATCAGCGGACCGCTTACGGTAAGCATGATGCACTCTTTTGCGCCCTCTACAGCGAGCTTACCGGGATAGTAACCCTCAACATATTGCGGATCAGCATTGTCCTTCCAGAAAGCATCATTGCAGGTGATCAGAGCGACGGCTTCAGCGGCCTGCGCCGCCTTCACCAGCTCACCGTAGGCCGCGGCTTTGCCCTGCTGGTCGCCAAAGGTCAATGAGTAGCATTGGAGCTCGCCTGGCGTTATCAGAAAAGCGACTGGGACAAGGGTTCCGTATTGCTGAAGATTTTCCTTCGCCTGTTCCAGCAGCCGCAGAGCAAAGTCGCGGAGGTCGAGATCATCGTCCTTCGGCACTGCCCATGCGAGTTGTGCCTGGTCGCTCACGTTTTTGGCGCCACTTTTTCGGCCGATTTCACAGCGTTCTGCTCTGCCTGGATGGCCGCTTTGATCGCCTGGTACATCTGCGTGTATCCGGTACAGCGGCAGAGATTACCGCTGAGAGCGTGCCGAATCTCTGCATCCGTGGGATCAGGATTGCGGTCCAGCAGCGCTTTGACAGTCACCATAAATCCTGGTGTGCAATAGCCGCACTGTGCACCGCCCCAGTCGCCATAAGCTTTCTGGATCGCTGCGAGCGCGCCATGTTCGGCGATTCCCTCCACGGTCACAATCTCCGGCGCATTCTCGCCGTCGGCGGCAAAGCTCATAGCCAGCGCGGTGCAGCTCAGCGTGGGTACTCCATCGACCAGTACAGTGCAGGCACCGCAGGATGAATCATCGCAACCCCGCTTCGAGCCGGTCAGGTCGAGCTGCTGCCGCAATACATCCAGCAGCAATGCGTTCGGCTCGACAGCAATCTCGTGCCTGCGGCCGTTCACCCGGAGTTCGATGAGTTCTTTGTGCATGAAAAGCAGCTCTCGGCTCTTAGCCTTTGGCCCTTGGCTTCTGCTTTTTTGGCCCTGAATCTATCTTAAATGTTAATGACAACAAGAGGATGATGCACCGTCAGATCACGGCGATCACGCACGATCGCGGCGATCTCGCGCGATTCCTTCAGTATCCGAAATCTGTGGCTGCCGCGTACGCGTGTTTCTTAACGCCTAGATCGGCCACTCGGGCGTCTCCCAGCTGTTTAACGTATTCGGCGCGATCGGCAACTCCGTAAATCCAGTGTTGCGCCCACGTACTGAAATCCGCCGCAGTCTTAGTGTTTGGGTGATATTCCTGGAAGAAAGCATCATCGCGCTTATAGTAGCCCTGAACCGGCGAAGGATGCGCGCCGTAGGGACATTCGACCACCGCGGCTACCAGGAATCCAGGAATTACGGTGCGGTTGGGGTCGCTGGCAATCACATCTTCGCTGACGATCTCTTCCGCGCACAAAAGGACCTTCTTTGCCGCCCGCACCCCCTCCAGCATCACGCCAAAGTTGCCCCAGCAATGCGCATTGCCGTTCTTGTCGGCGCGCTGCACGTGAACAATGGCCACATCCGGCTGAATCGCGCGAACAGCGAGCAAAGTTTCCTTGGGTTCAAAGGGAGAAATGATCTGGTAAAGAAAATGATTTCCCTTCGGCACATCACTGCCCATTGCGGTCCGCGCAGGCAGGAAAGGGACTCCCATCGCGCCGGCCTGCAGGGCCAACGAGATGGCGAAGTTCGTCATGTTGAAAACTTTGAGCTTCTCTCCGGGAGTGCCTGGGTTCTCCTGCTCGGTGGCGCGGCGAAAATTGTAGGCCGATCCCATCATCACGTTGCCCACCCATGCCGCCACTACATCTTTCACACATCCGGCGCCAATGAGTTGATCGAACAGAATGTCGGATATCGGGCCTATGAGCCGCAGATCACGCTTTTTCTGGCGAATAATCTCGTGCCCCGCAGCGAACGGAATCATCTGCTCCATCTGAAGCCCCAGGGCAACACTGGAAGCATGGGGAACAAATTCCGCGATCGCTTGCTGCATTGTGAGAAGTTTAGGCATAAATGCTAACGGCTTCTTCTAATTGCCGGGTCATCAATCGACTGATTGCCTGTTTACTTTCCTCTTGTCCAAAACTGGAGCGCCAGAATCATCGCTGCCATGGCCAAGATGATGATGATGTAAACCGCATAACTGCTGAAACGTCTTTTTTGTGGCAGAGCGGCCGTGGCAACGATCAGGATGTAATGGTCGGTATTCCTGAGAGTCCCCAGCGCCTCGCGATATTTTTTCTGTTCCTGCGGATTTTGCCGGTCACGATGGTAGGCCGCTTGCAGCAGCTTGGACATTTTCTTTTCGTGAAGTCCGCTCGAGTCTTCCAGCACGTTCACGGGAATGCCCGTCGCAGATTCAGGCGCATCCAGGTTCAACCTAAGCATGCGGAACTCAGAGTCCGATAGGGTAACATCGGCAAGATTTGCCTCCTTGAGGATCTTGCTGATGAGAAACTCTCGAGCATCAAATTGGGAAGAAAAGGTCATTTCCCTTTCCACTCGGGCTTGCGCTTTTGCAGCCAGGAGTTGATGCCTTCTTGCGCGTCTTGTGTCTGCATGAGTTCTTCCAGGTAGATTTTTTCCGCGCGCGCCAGTCCTTTGTCCAGGTGAATGCTATCCCAGGCATAAAATGCTTTCTTGGCGATTGACAGTGAGGCCGGGCTCAGTTTCTGCAGGTGATCAAGCCTCGCTTGTATAGCCTTCTCCAGCTCGCCCTCAGGATGCGCTTCGTTTGCAAGGCCCCATGCAGCAGCCTCCTTGCCGCTGATGATGCGTCCGGTAAAAATCAGATCGGCGGCACGCTTCTGCCCCACGAGCGCGGACAATGCCGCACAGGCCACCGGCGGATAGCAGCCCAGCGTGATCTCCGGAAATCCCCATTTAGCACTGTCCGCGGTGTAAACCAGATCACAAACCATCGCCAGCTCTGCCCCGCCGCCCAGGCACGCCCCGCGTACTTCCGCAATGGTCACTTTGCGCAGCTTCGCCAGAATGGCGATGAGACCATGAAATTTCT
>DATDNH010000329.1:0-7372 GCA_036518395.1 Candidatus Angelobacter sp.
AAAGAATTTGGCGAATATCTAAGATCCTTAGAAAAGATCAAAACCTTCAACACAGAGGAACGGAGTAAGCAGAGGAGTTGAGAAAAAGAATTTAACCCATGTACTCCACTCTGCTCTCCAGGATCTAAATCAATTTCAAAAACCGAAAAAAATCAACGGCAGTTGGAGGAAAGAGTACGAGGTTACATTCAGCGGACAAGGCTTTCCCTGATCTTTAATTCCTCTGATGCCTCTGTTCCTCTGTGTTGAGGGTCTTATTCCGGCTCTTCGAAATCCTCATCCTGAAAAATGTACGGCGCGGTGCGAACCAGGCGGAAGCGCACCAGGTTTCCGCAGGAATCGCAGGCGGGAAAAGCATCCTCACGCAGCAAGACTACTTCATGCGCGGTGCGGTGACCGCGATCATGAATCACTTCATAGATCCCGGTTTCGCGCACGGTCTCACCCGCGCTGAAAAGTTCAGTGGGGCGGTCGGGCTTGTGTCCGGAGTGCGGCCGCGACTTGCCACCGCCCTTTGCCTGGTGGACGATGCGGCCAGTCGGAAAAACCTGTATCCGGGATCGTTGCCTGTTTGTCTGCATGCTGATAAGGGTCGTTCAGTATATATAACTCTGCAAGAGTTATGCGCAAGTAATTTTTTTGCGCAGCCTTACTGTTTATCTTCGCTGCCCGGCGCAGTGGACGATTGCGTGAAATCCAGGTCTTCAGAAATCAGGATTGCCGGCCTTGCCAGCATAAAACGGACTCCTTTGCCACAACGGGCGCACTGCGGAAACCGGTCTCCTTTGAAAATTGTCGCCCAGTGACGTTGCCGATGTTCGGCGTGCATCACGGTATAGACCCCTGATTCCGGAACTACCTCACCGGGCTGAAAGACCTGTTCGGCCTTGGACGCGCCTTGCATGGGCCTTGCTCTGACACAGTAATTAGTACCACAGTAGTTGGTACTTGTAAGGCCGTCAGGCCCGCTCAAATGTAAATTTTGTTCTCGTTAGCAGGGGATTCACGAATTCTGACTTCTGACGACTTGGGAATCAAATTTGACAATTCACTGCGGCATTTTGGCCTGGTCAACCAGCAGAATGGGGATTCCGTCGCGGATGGGATAGATTCTCCGGCAGCCACTGCACTGCAGCGAGCTTTCATCGGATGAAAGTTTCAACGGCTTGCGGCATTCAGCCACAGGACAGACCAGGATATCCAGGATTTCCTTGAGCATCATTGCAATTTAGAATTGTAAATTCTAGATTTGAAATTTCAAATACCCTATGCCAGCTACCATCCTCGACGGCACCAAAATCGCCGCCCAGATCAGGGCAGAAATTGCAGAAGATGTAAAACAACTCGCCGCCAGGGGCAAGCGGCCGGGGCTCGCTGTCATTCTGGCGGGGCACAATCCAGCCTCAGAGATTTACGTTCGTAATAAAGTCAAAGCCTGCGAGCAACTGGGCATTCACAGCGAAAAGCTGACTCCGCCTGAATCCGTCACCACAGATGAGCTGCTTGCAATGGTGCAGCAGTTGAACCGGCGGGAGGAAATCGACGGCATCCTGGTGCAGCTCCCCTTGCCGAAGCAGGTGGACACGCGCAAAGTTTTGCTCGCCGTGGCGCCGGAAAAAGATGTTGATGGCCTGCATCCGGTGAACGTCGGTAATCTCGTCACGCAGCGCCCGGGGCTGTTTCCCTGCACTCCCAGCGGAGTCATTGAAATTTTGCGTCGCAGCAACATCCGCATGGAAGGCAGTAAGGCCGTCATTGTCGGGCGCAGTGACCTGGTCGGCAAGCCGACAGCCATGCTGCTGCTCAACAGCAATGCCACAGTGACCATCTGCCATTCCAAAACGCGCGATCTTCCTGCCGTCTGCCGGGAGGCGGATATCCTGATCGCTGCGATCGGAAAGGCTGGCATGATCACTATGGAATTTGTGAAGCCCGGCGCTGTGGTGATTGACGTGGGCACCAGCAAAATTACAGACCGCGCCGAGTTCGACAAGTTCTTTGCCGGCGATGCAGCGCGGGAAAAGTCATTCGCGGAAAAGGGCTCTACACTGATTGGAGATGTCGATCCACACGTCGCGGAAGTTGCCGGAGCGATCACTCCAGTACCCGGCGGCGTTGGCCCATTGACCATCGCCATGCTCATGGTAAACACCGTGAAAGCATGCCGCCTCAGGCGGGGGTTCTGAAGGTGCTGCGGGTAGGACTCACCGGCGGCCTGGCCTGCGGGAAATCCGTAGTGGCAAAAATGTTTTCTGATCTCGGCGCCCGCATTATCTACGCTGACAAAATTGCCCACGACCTTTATCGTCCTGGACAACCCGTCTATGAAGAGCTGATCAAACGATTTGGGCATGAAATCGTCAAAAACGATGGTGAGATTGACCGTGCAAAGCTGGCGGCGATTGCTTTTGGGAACAGCCGCGTGGAAGAGCTGAATAAAATCGTTCATCCCGCCGTGGTGCGCAGGCAGGAGCAATTGATGTACGAAATCAGCGTGCGCGAGCCCAACGCCGTGGTCATGGTGGAAGCAGCGCTGATCTTCGAAGCCGGCGTAAAAAACAGGTTTTCCAAAATGGTCGTCGTGACCTGCCGCCCGGACCAGAAGATTACACGATATGCGGAGCGCGCCTGCCTCGACGAAGCCGCCGCCCGCGCTGAAGTCGAGCGCCGGGGCAAAGCACAGTTGCCTGACGAGGACAAAATAAGACGCGCCGACTATGTGATTGATAATTCCGGTTCGCTGGAACGCACCCGCCAGCAGGTGGAACGGGTTTATGCCGAACTCAAAACTTTGGCGATTGCGAAAACATAGTATTTAGTAATTAGTATTTAGTAATTAGCAAATTGCAATGAACTCCATGAATCTACTAAGTGGATTTGCTAATTACTATTTGCTATTTGCTAACTACTGGTGTCACATGCGCTGGATACGTCCATTATTGCTCGCGATTGTCTTTGCAGGAGCTTTTTACTACTTCACCGATCATTTTGGCGGGCTGCGGCCCTCCTGGGTCACGCACCCGGGGCACGTGGAATTGACGGAGGCGTCTGCTCCGCCCAGCTACGATTCTGAAGAGCAGGAGAACATCGCCGTATACCGCAAATCGTTGCCTTCGGTAGTGAACATCACCTCCACGGCGGTGGCATTCGACTTCTTTTACGGCCCCGTGCCTCAGCAGGGGCAAGGGTCGGGATTTGTCATTGACGGTGAAGGCCACATTCTCACGAACTATCACGTCATCCAGGGAGCCCGGCAGGTTGAGGTCAATACCAGCGACAAGAAAAAATATCGCGCGCAGATCATCGGGACTGATCCCCACCACGATCTGGCGGTTTTGCAGATACCAGCGCATTCCATTCCGCCTGCTGTGCTGGGCGACTCCAAAGGTTTGGTCGTTGGGCAGAAGGTATTCGCCATTGGCAATCCTTTTGGCCTCAGCGGAACCATGACGCGCGGAATTATCAGCTCGATCCGTTCCGTAGGAGGCCAGCGCGGCTATATTGATGAAGCTATCCAGACTGATGCTGCCATCAATCCCGGCAATTCAGGCGGGCCACTGTTGAATTCTCGCGCCGAGGTAATTGGCATCAACTCCATGATCCTGACCGGAGGAGCAGAACAGAGCGCCGGAATTGGCTTCGCCATTCCTATCAACACCGCCAAGGCTGTGCTGGATGATCTGATTCACCTGGGCCATGCGCGCTGGCCCACTCTGGGAGTGCGCACTCTTCCCATTGGTCCTGATCTCGCAGACCAGTTGGGACTTGCCGCCGATTCGGGCCTCCTGATCATGCAGGTTTTGCCGGGCAGCGCTGCGGAAAAAGCAGGCCTTCATGCTGGTACCGAACGCGCTTACCTCGGCAACGTTCCCATTATGATTGGCGGTGATTTGATCGTTGCCGTTAACGGCGAGGAGGTTCAGGACCAGCAGGACCTTTCGCACATCATGCAGAAACACCGCGCTGGAGACGCAGTCACCGTGACAATTTATCGAGGCAGAAAGCGAATGGACGTGAGCGTGACGCTGGGCGAGGCCGCTCAAAATACGGTTTAGATTCTTTCGATGTGGTTCCTGGTCAACGCGCGTTCACGGCGATCACGCGCGATCTCGGCGATTCTTAACCTGTCCCCTGTAACCTGTGCCCTGTTCCCTGTTTCATTCGTATCGCAGCGCCACCATAGGATCCACGCTCGCCGCCCGGTGCGCCGGCAAACTTCCGGCAAGCAATGCCACAGCAATCAACAACGCCGCGGTAAGCGCCAGCACTGCGGGATTGTCGCCGGAGACGCCAAAGAGCAGTGACTGTATCATTCGCCCTGCGAGAAAACTCAGAACCAACCCGATTGCCAGACCGAGCGCTGCCATCTGGACCACTTCGCGCAAAATCATCCAGGAAACTCTCCCACGAGTAGCTCCCAGAGCTATGCGAACGCCAATCTCCTTTGTCCGCCGGGCCACAACATACGCCATCACCCCATAGAGGCCGATCGCCGCGAGAAATGCTGCGAGCAGTCCTAAACAGGCAGAGAGCGATGCCAGCAGGCGGTCCGCGAACACCGTCTCTTTTACCTGCTCGGTCAGGAGCTTCATGTCGTACAGCGGGAGCGCAGCATCGTAACCAGCGACCGTCCTGGTGAGCGAAGATGCAAGTGAGGATGGCTCCTGCCCGCTCCGCACATAAAAGGTAAGCTCGCTGAGCTTCTTGTCCTGCGCGTAAGGAAGATAGACGAAGAGATGTGCCGCTGTGCGCACGTCAGTGTGCCTGGAATCAGCCACCACGCCGACGATTTCAATGTTCGGATGGACGCCATTCCCGGCGCCAAAAGCAAAGTGCATGCCGATAGGGTCGCGTCCGGAGAAGAACTTTCGAGCCATCCTTTCATTGACAATTGCGACTTCCCGGCCCGCTGCAGTATCAGACTCATTAAACTCACGGCCACGCAGAAGCGCAATTCCCATTGTGGAAAAGTAATTCGGGCCTACCCAGTTTTCATTCACGTGCGCGTCGTCGCCTTCCTGAATCACATACCCTTCGGGCGTGATGTTGGCGCCGACGTCGCGATTACTGAAAACCGCGACCTCTGCTGCGCTGACGGACTTGACTCCGGGTAGGGCAGCAATGCCGGCTCGCAGCTGGTCTCCAAGCGCTGTGGTTTTTGCCGCCGAGTAGCCGCTCAATCCGGGAGCCAGGGAAAATTGGATTACATGGTCGGTGCGCACTCCCAGATTTTCCTCCTGCAAGCGAATCAGGCTGGTGGTAAACAGTCCCGCGGCAGCCAGCAGGACCACAGTCGCCGCCACTTGAAATACCATCAGCCATTTGCGCAACCGCACGTTCGCGATGTTGCCGCCGGAAATTCTGGCGTTCTCCTGGACTGGCGTGTAAGCGCTGGAGCGCAACATGCGCAGTGCAGGTGCGAAGCCGAAGAGTAATCCAGTCAGGATGGATACAGCGGCGGAAAAGAGAAGCACGCGTAAATCCAGTTCCGCTCGCAGTCCTTCCGCGCCGAAGCTGCGGGGAACGGCATGAACAATAATCCGCAGCGTGATCGCCGCCACTGCAATTCCCGCGAGTCCGCCGCAGAATGCGAGCAGCAGGCTTTCCGTCAGGAATTGGCGCAACAAGCGGCCCCGCCCTGCGCCCAGGGAAAGACGCACACCGATTTCCTGCTGCCGGGCCTCGCCCTTGGCGATGAGCAGGCTGGCCAGATTGGCGCAGGCAATGATCAACACCAGTCCAACCATGGCCATCAGGAACAACAACGGTTGTTTGGCATCGTGCTGAAGCACTGGACGGCCATGCGAACCCGGTTCCACAATGACTTTGTTCTCCAGGTACAACGCCGTCTGCTTCTTGTTGAAATTCATCAGCGGTATCTCCCCTTCCATAACCGAATGGGAAATACCCTGCACCACGGGCAGCGCCTGCTCGGGATTGAGGCCCGGTTTCAGGCGTCCTATGACTTTCAGCCAGAAGTCCCGGTGACTATCCAGACCGTTCCAGCCCGGCGTCATCTGGGCTTTCATCGTCACGGGAACAAAGACATCTGGCTCTTCGCCAATCTGCACGCCGGAAAAGCCTTCCTGGCTGACGCCAACAACGGTGAGTGCCGCGCCGTTTACAGTGAGTTGTTTGTTGAGAATGTTCGGATTATTTGCGAAGCGACGCGACCAGTAGCCGTAACTGAGAACTGCCACGGTGTCTGCGCCGGGAGCAGTTTCATCCTGCGCGCTGAACAGGCGGCCCAGCGCGGGACGCACGCCCAGTGTCTCAAAATAATTTCCCGAGACAAGTTCGCCCGCCGCGCGTTCACTGAATCCCTGGCCGGCCACACTTAACGGGATCGAGTACCTTCCCAGCAGTCCGGCAAAAACCGTGTTGCGCTCTCGCAGCGCTTTATAGAAAGGATAGGAAAAGGACGCTTCAGAACCCTCAGAGTCGCTCGAAGTATGACCAGGCTGATAACCGACCAGATGTAGAATCACCAGCTCTTCTGGATGCTGTACGGGAAGCTGTCTGAGGAGCACTTGGTACGTCAGCGAAAAAATCGCCGTGTTCGCGCCGATTCCCAGCGCAAGCGTCAGAATGGCGACAATGGTGAACCCGGTGTTCTTGCGTAAAATGCGCGCGCCATAACGTATGTCCTGCAAAAAGGTTTCCAGTCGCCCAAAAGTCCAAAGTTCGCGGCACCTCTCCTTCCATCGCGTGGTATTTCCAAATTGCTTCTGCGCGGACGAATGGGATTCTTCAGCCGTATTTCCCTCATTACGATTCTTGCCTTCTCGCATGGCCATATGGAAAGCCAGCTCCTCTTCCAAATCCTGATCAAGACGGCTACGCCGCAGCGCCTTCAATCGCAGCCAAACTGTTTTGAGCCCTTCGAACATAAATTCCTAGGCCGTCTGCATGACCCGCGCAATGGCGGAAGTGAGCTTTCCCCAGTGTTCACTTTCGGCGGCCAGATATTTGCGCCCCGCGGAAGTCAGCGAATAATACTTGGCGCGTCGATTGTTGTCTGAAGTGCCCCATTCCGAAGAGAGCAAACCGCGCAGCTCCAGCCGGTGAAGCGCCGGATATAACGCCCCTTCTTCTACTCGCAGAACATCATCCGAAGTTTGCTGGATCCACTCCGCCACCGCGTAGCCATGTTTCGACCCGCGAGAAAGCGCCTTGAGCACCAGCATGTCCAGAGTGCCCTGAACCAGATCGCCTTGTTTGGATTTTGAGTCTCCCATAAGTCGCTTATGGGAGCATGATAGCAGAAATTTAAGCCGTCTGGCACGACGGTTAACGATCGAGAAGGGTTTTTCCGATGACCCGATGCACCGATGACCCGATGGCCCGATTCTGGATAGGAGCAGAACAGCAA
>DATDNH010000330.1:0-5066 GCA_036518395.1 Candidatus Angelobacter sp.
TTGTAGTAGCGGTTCGCGCCCAGTCCGGCAAACGCGGAACCGTTGTTCCCCGTCGCCGAGGTAAAGGCATACAAGATTTCCGACAAACCATGAGGACCGGTGTTCGTCAGCGTGGCAAGCCCATTGGGCAACAACGCGGAAAGGGCACTGAAGACTAAAATCGAGAGCGGAAAGATCAGCACGTACAGCATGGCCATCTTCACGTCATAAGATTCGATCTTCTTGCCCAGGTATTCCGGAGTGCGCCCGACCATGAGCCCGGCTATGAATACTGACAGCACAACAAAAATCAGCATTCCGTACATGCCTGCGCCCACCCCGCCGAATACCATCTCGCCCAGCATGATATTGACCAGCGGAACCATTCCGCCAAGAGGAGTGTAGGAATCGTGCATGCCGTTGACGGCGCCGCAACTTGCATCTGTGGTCACCGTGGCGAAGAGAGCCGAGTTGGCGATGCCAAAACGAACTTCCTTGCCTTCCATGTTTCCGCCCGCCTGCTTCAGCGATACACCCTGGTCCACTCCATGCAGCAGCGGATTGCCTTTCGCCTCAGCCCAGTACGCGGTGATCACGCCGGCAAAGAATAAAAGCGCCATCGCGGCAAAAACCGCCCAGCCGTGACGCGCGGATCCGGTCATACGTCCCAGCGTGTAAGTAAGGCCAGCAGGTATAACAAAGATGGAAAATATCTCGAAGAAATTGCTGAAGGGAGTGGGGTTCTCAAAGGGATGAGCAGAGTTGGCGCCAAAAAATCCGCCGCCGTTTGTGCCCAGCATCTTGATGGCTTCCTGAGTAGCCACCGGGCCTTGCGCAATCACCTGATCGGTGACCGTGTTCATCACCGGCTTGCCGTCAGGCCCGACTACTGGTTTCCCATTCTGGTCTACCTTCTGCACCTGCTGCGGCTCAACCAGCTTGGCTGTGTCGTAGGGTTTGAAGTTTTGGATCACACCCTGAGAAATCAGCAATACTGCATAAACGATGCACGCGGGCAGCAATACCCACAACGTGGCGCGCGTCGTGTCCACCCAGAAATTCCCCAGGGTCTCTTTTTCCCGCCGCGCAATGCCCCTGATGAAAGCCACAGCCAGCGCGATTCCCACGGCTGCGGAAAAGAAATTGTGAAAGGCCAGTCCCGCCATCTGCACCAGGTAGCCCATAGTGTTCTCGCCGCTGTAAAACTGCCAGTTGGTGTTCGTCGTAAAAGATGCGGCAGTATTGAAAGCAAGGTCGGGAGTCACGTTGGCGAACTTCTGCGGATTCAGCGGCAGAACGTGTTGGGCGCGCTGGAGAAAATACAGCACCAGCATGGAGACGGCGCTGAAAATCAGCATGGCGATGGAGTATTCCGTCCACCGCATCTCGTGATTTTCATCTACGCAGGTGATCTTGTAGATCAGTTTTTCCAGCGGGCGCAGCACGGGATCCAGCCACGTGCGCTCCCGCGAAAAAACCTTCGCCATGAAAACACCCACCGGCTTGGTGATCAGCAGAATGGCAGCAAAAAACAGCAGAATTTGAGACCATCCATTCAGCGTCATCAGAACTTCTCCGGCCGCAGCAGGGCGTAGATTAGATAGACCATCAGCAGAACGCTGATGATCAACATAAGAATGTTCTCCAGATTCATACGCGTTATTTCAGTTTGTCGCAGGCCACGGTATAGGCAATTGCGATGGCAAAGAAGGCTATGGTTCCAAGAATCATCAACAAGTCCATGGCAAGCCTCCAGAGAGTCATTTAACTAGAAAAGTCATAAATTTTTTGTAAAGACACGTCTCCGTTCACAACCTGATCGAAACTGGTCTCTTTCGTTCCCACGAACAATCCACCTCTTCCCATGATTTTTGAATACATCTGAAATTATGATCCGCGTCACGAGGATCAAATACTTCTGCTTTGTGAAGTTTCTCGTAATGCACTTTCTCCACACGGCGGGGAAAAATAATGAGGCGCGCTTTGCGAGGAGCGGCAAGCCTTTGCTTCTCTTCCGTCGTATAGACAACCTGAAGTGTAGATGGCTGGCGGCTCGCGTTGCGAAAGCCCCGCAGACATATCAACAGGAATGAAATTGCCGGGATACAAATTAAAAATACAATCCACATTCCATGCCATCCTTCCCCACGATTACAACGGCCTGCATTTTCCGTAGGCCATTTTCGATTTCACAACGCGCCGTATAAGGATGGACTAAGGAAGTCGTTAATTTTTTATAAGGAAAGCATGCTGGCTGCTAGCTGCTGGCTACTGGCAAAAAACCGATGCTCGTTATTCAAACTGCTTGCGGAAATCGGCTACTTGCTGTTTCAGGTCGGCGACATCTTTTTGCAATGCCGCGAGCTGTTCTTCCAGCCGAACGATGCGCTCGGAATCAACGCTAGCGCTGGTGGAAGCCGCTTCGGCGGGAGGCTCCCATGCCTCCACATCTCCCGAAAGCAGGTGGGCATAGCGAATCTCTTTTGTTCCGGGACGGCGGCCCAGCGCCTTGGCCAGCGGTGACTCGCGCCGCATCAGTTGCTGGAGCGCAGATAGCACATCGTCGAGATGCTCAAAGCGGTGCATGCGCTCAGTGCGGCCTCGCAGCTCGCCTGGCGTCTGCGGCCCACGCAGGAGCAGAACGCACAGGATCGCAGTCTCGGGACGGCCGAGGTTGAATACTTCCTGCAGTCGGTGTTCGTATTTCGTTACACGACTGTCAGCGCCACCGGCGACGCCGGCCAATCGCTTATCGCTCAGATTGCGCAGCGCCACCCGGACAGTCTCTTCGTCGTAACTGGTCACGGGATCGCGATTGTTTTTCTGGTTGCAGGCGTTGATGAGAGCATTCAGAGAAAGGGGGTAGTAATCTGGCGTGGTGATGTCTTTCTCCACCAGGGAACCCAGTACCCGCGCTTCCGCAGCATTGAGAACGATGTTCACGGAAGTAGGCTATCAAAGTACAGGTGAGAGAGGACAGGGGACAGGGGACAGGGGATAGAGAAAGCACAACCGATGTCAGGCATTAGGCCTGATTTTCAATTTTGGCAATTTTGGCACTTATGGCAATTTTGGCAATTCGCCAATTAGCCTTTTTCCGGCATGAATCTGTAGCCAACCCATGGCTCGGTCAGAATGTACTGCGGTGGATCGCCGGGCTCGATTTTTTTTCGCAATTGATTGATAAACACGCGGAGATATTCAGGTTGCTGGATGCTCTGCGCGCCCCACACGGCCTTGAGCAACACGCTGTGGGTCAGAACTTTTTCCGGATGTCGAGCCATGTATACCAGCAGATCAAACTCCTTGGGAGTAAGGTGCACTTCTCTCCCGGCCACAGAAACAATCCTGGTTTGCAAATCAATGTGAAAGTCACCGATGTCAACGGGCTCGGCTGATTCAGGCTCTTTGGACAAGTTGGCACGGCGCAGGTTGGCGCGAATCCGCGCCAGCAGTTCGTTGATGCTGAAAGGCTTGGTGACGTAATCATCGGCGCCCTTGTCCAGCGCGTCAATTTTGTATTTGTCCTCGCCGCGCACGGAAAGCACAATGATCGGCACTTCGGAGCGGTCACGAATGTTTTCGCATAACTCGATGCCGGTCATCCGGGGCATCGAGAGATCGGTGATAACTAGGTCGGGATTGAATTCCTGAAAGTTATTGAGCGCCGACTCTCCATCGTTGGCAATCCGGACGTCGTATCCGTGGGTGGAAAGGCTGGTGCGCAGTACGCGAGTAATCTGCGGCTCATCGTCAACCACAAGAATTTTTGTTTTCCCGCTCACGGCTTTTCGCAGTATTAGATCAATCGAACAATCAGAAATTGTTGATTTATGATCTTTGATTTTTTGATTGAAAACCTCAAACCCTCAGACGACTCTCAACAAAATCTGGAATCAACAATCAAAAATCAACAATATCTCTACCTGCTTTCCTGGTTCACAATATGCACATCGACTGCGGGCGCGTCGCGAAGGAAGCGCTGGATGGCATTCAAGTAAAGATATTGCCGCCAGCCATGGACCGCCGAGCGCCCAAAGATAATCTGCGTGACCTTGTATTCGCGCGCGAATGCGGCCACGGCCTTGGCGACGTCCTTCTCCTTTAACTTGACGACCTTGGCGCCCAGATTTTCAGCAAAACGTATGTTCGCGGTCAGGGAACGCCGGTTATCTTCGTCCTCATCGTCGTCCACATCCACGTGAACGACGTAGAAATCGTCAGCATCCATGCCCTCCGCCATCCGCGCCCCTCTGGCAATCAGTTGCTGCGACGCGGAATTGGAGCTGATGCAAACCGCAATGCGCTCGCTCACGCCCCAGTTCTGATCGATGTTTTTCTTCTTTAGATAAGTTTCCAGCCCTCGATCAACAGAGTGCGTGACCTGCTTGAGCGCCAGCTCGCGGAGCGCCAGCAAATTTCCGCGGCGAAAGAAATTGGTGAGCGCTTTTTCCGCGCGCTCCAGGGGATAAATATCGCCACGCTTCATCCGCGTCTGCAGTGCTTCGGGCGTGAGGTCCGCCATCACGATCTCGTCCGCGCGGTCCAGCACCCAGTCAGGGACGGTTTCCCGCACCTGGATTCCCGTCACGCTGCGGACGGTTGGGGTTGCGCTTTCCAGATGCTGGATATTCATGGTGGAGAGCACGTCGATACCGGCATCCAGCAGTTCCAGCACGTCCTCATATCGCTTGTTGTGCTTGCTGCCCTCGACGTTGGTGTGGGCCAGCTCATCCACAATCGCGACCTGGGGTTTGCGCGCCAGGACCGCGTCCACATCCATTTCTTCAAAGACTGTCCCTTTGTATTCAAGCTTGCGCCGCGGGACCTTTTCCAGTTTGGTCATCAAATCCGCAATGCCCTTGCGCCCATGGGTTTCCACTACACCAATAATCACATCTTCGCCGCGAGTGCTCCGGCGAATGGCTTCGCTCAGCATGTTGTAAGTTTTGCCCACACCGGGAGCGTACCCGAGGAAGAGTTTGAAAATTCCAGTCTTCTTTTCGGGTGCTGTCTGCTCCAGCCATTGTTCCGGGGTTTTGGGCATGTCAGTTCCTAAAGCTGTTTTTGAATAACGATCTTGGCCC
>DATDNH010000331.1:0-5322 GCA_036518395.1 Candidatus Angelobacter sp.
CCAAAACCAACAGCAAAAGCAAAGGCTTCCTGAGAAGGGAAAACCTCTCAGCGCCGGACGCTTCGCTGTCCCCCGCTGCATGGCGGGAGCCCGCGGGCGTGTGCCCACGTTCCTACTTGACACCGCCGTTGTTGTTATAGAAGGAATGACCATCTGATTCCCCTTTTCACAAGACTTGCGCCTCGATCAGGAATGACAAGTTGGGCCTGCCGCGATCTTCTGGCGCGGCAGGGTTTTCTGCAGGTGTTTACCTGATTGTTTGCTGCCGCCTGGCGGCGAACAATAGAAGCCAACGCTTCGTCTATATGCAGTCCACGCAGTTATCTGAGCAGGCGGCAGTCGCTGAGTCACTTGCGAATCCTTCGGTTCTCGAAGGTTCTCCCGTGGGCGTGGTCGCGGATTCTCCCAAAGAATTGCCGGTCGGAAATCGCTACGCGATCGCAGAGAATTCGCAGCCGAGGGCGACGTTCGGTTCACGCCTGCGGCGCTCTACGCGGCGGCTGCTTGTGGCTGCCCTGATCATCTTCTTTCTCAAAACGTTTGTGGGCGAAGCTTCAGTTGTTCCTACAGCTTCAATGGAAAGCACCATCCTGGTGGGCGATCACCTGATCATGAGCAAGCTGCTCTATGGCCCGGAGATTCCGTTGCTGCACTGGCGGCTGCCCATGCTCAAGACAATCCATCGCGGCGAGATTGTTGTGTTTCGTTTTCCGAAAGACCCTTCGCAAACCTATCTCAAGCGCGTGGCTGCCGTTGGCGGCGACCTGGTGGAGATCCGCAATGGCACACTCTTTGTGAATGGAAAGCCAGTACATGAATCTTACGTGGTGCATCACGATCCCGCGCCCAGGCACGAGTACCTTCGGCCGCTGGTGGTTCCCGCGGGGGAATTGTTTGTGATGGGAGACAATCGCGACAACTCTTCTGACAGCCGGGAGTGGGGATTCGTTCCCGTGAACAATGTGATTGGCGAGCCTCTGTTTGTCTACTGGTCTTATGACGCGCCCAGCTCGCGCTGGCTGGATGAGAAGTTCAGCCACCAGATGGCGTTCTACGGGTCGATTCTGGAGAATTTCTTTTCCCGCACTCGCTGGAGAAGAACGGGAACGATACTTTAGGTTACAGGTTACAGGGGACAGGTAACAGGACAGTTCTACTCTCGACCACTTCGCTCGATTAGGAATCGCCGTGATCGCCCGTGATCGGAAAACCACAAAAAACCATTCCGCGCTTCGCGCGGGAGACCCTTCAGCTACGGCCTGCGGCCTCACTTCGAGGACAGGCTACGCGAGCACCGTCTTCCAGGTCCAAATTTTCGTTTCGATTGGGCTACATCTTGCTACTTTCTCTACGTTCGAGGAAAAGCAAACGGTTAACCGTCAATGTGGTGCTGGTGGAGCGGCTGGTGCGGTGGGCCGCATGTTCTCATTGAAGCAGAAATCGGCGAATTCCGGAGTGTAGCGATCAGAGATAGCTTTGGGAATGTCCTGCCGCTTGATTTCGTGAAAGCTGAAATCGATTGAGCCGTCCTTATGGACCGTGCCCAGCAGGTAGCCATAAGTTTTTTGCTTTGCCTCTTTCGCATGAACAGCCTCAGGCGGCAGCGGATACCGCATGGCGCCGCCAGTCCCGATGATCCACCCTGGTAACACTCCGCCGTGCCCTCTCCAGTAGTCGTCGTCAAAAATCCCGCTCATAAAAAAATGCGAGTGGCTGGCCAGAATGTAAATGTGTTTACCGGTCTCCTGGTTGAACTTCAAAAGATCGCTATAAATCTGTCTTCCGCTCTGAGTCCCGACGGGATTGTCACTCATGCTATGGCCGAGAGCCAGACTGTCCGGCAGCGCTGCATGCATGCCCACGATAAGGGTGCGCACCTGGTTATTTGTGCGCGCTCGCTTCAGCACATCTTCAAACCAGGCTATCTGCGCAGGATCAAACTGGTCAGGCGTTGCATTGTCCAGGTAAATAAAATCCACTCCACCCTGAATCCAGTGAAAGTAGCTGCGCGGAGTGTGGTCCTCGGGATTGTCGGTTTCACGTTGTTGCTTCAGCGCCGGCGAATCCAGCCACGACGCAAACTTGCTGACAAATTCGGCGCGCGTTTTTGGCTTGTAGGTTTCGTGGTTGCCAATCCCGACATAGACAGGCATCTGGCCGAAAAACGCAAGCTGGTTCTTAATGTAATCGTCCCAGGCATCGGTCTGATATTGGTTCATGTCCGGCGGATGGCCGCGATGTTCCGGTTCGTGCAGGTAATCCTCGTCGGGAACGTAGATGGCGCGCAGGTCGCCCAGGTGCCAATAAAACTCAGCATGATGTTTCTGTGCTCCCGCGGCGACGGCCGGCATCACCACGTTGCCGCAGTTACGGGAGTCGCCTGAGACGGCGAAATTCCAGGGAGTTTTTTGGGCGAAAGCAAATGAAGGGAATGCAATTAGCAAATAGCAGATGGCAATTGGCCGGCCAATAGGCATGCAGTGATTATAGAGAATCGGCTTTTAGTACTTAGTATTTAGTACTGAGGAAAAGCAAACCCCAAACCAAACCTAACCACAGAGGACACCGAGGAAAAACGAGTAACACAGAGGGAGAACGCAGATTTGCTAACTACTCAGTGCTGCTTTCAGGGATTGATGGCCGCGCCGGCGAGGATGCCGGGATTTCTGCGGCGCTTGGCCGCCGTTTGTGTTGCCGCGCTATATTCCAGGTCACGCGTCTCGACTACATATTTTCCTTTGAAGCGAACATCGGCGACGGCGTGCGTCGAGGTGTGCAGCCACATGCCGTTCACGCTGGTGAAGCTCATCAGGATGTGCAGGTCGCGAATCCACCATGACGGGCTCTTGACCGGGCTTCCTTCAATGCGGTGAATGCGATAGTCGGCAGCGTCTACCCAGATCCTGCCCCGGATCAGGTCTTTCTCTTCGCGTTTGGGATTCATGGTGAGCACGTAGCATTTGCGGCCATCCAGAACGTCATCTCCGGCCAGTTGGAAATCGTAATTCTCCGGAGAAAGTTCTTTGCGCTGCATTTCTTTAGGCGATTCGGTTTCTTTTTGCACGATGTCGCGCAGCACCTTGCCGCCCATGCCGCCGCTGCTGCTCTCGATGTTGTATTCCTTCTGGTTCGGAGGGAAGTAAGTGATGCTGGCAATCACCTGCGCCTTAGGCTGCTGCTGTTTGTCGAGGAGCTCATAGTCGCGTTTTACGGTGTAAGCGCGGATGTGCGCATTATTGACTTCGCGGGCCGCCATCATGCGCGAGACGATTGTGTTCACGTCCGGCTTCGCGCCGCGCTCTTGCGCTGTACCAATCGCAATCAGCAAAAACGCAAATAACCCCGAAATTACGGAACGCAGTACCAACCTTGGACCCGCCTTAACAACTACGTAAACAGTTAGAGGCACTTTTCCTGCCAAAGGCAGCCAGGGGTATCTGGGATTTCCGCACTCAGGAGTCCAGCCAGCAGCCGCTGGTTGGCGTGCAGAGACTTGGAATTTGTACACGAAAAGCAGTAATTAGTACTTGGCGATTAGCACTTAGCAAAAGGTGATACGAAGAAAAAGCGACAGCAATTGTGGAAAATCGGGATATCGGGGCATCAAAAGACAACGGCTAACTACTAATTCCTAAGTACTAACTACTGCTCTTTCCCGCAGTTCGGCGTAGAGCGGAAAGACTTCCGCGAGTTCCTGTACCTGGCGGCGGATGCGGCCGAGCACCTGCGCGTCCTTGCGATTGTTCAATGCTTCGGCGATCCACGCGCCCACCTGCACCATTTCGGGTTCCTTCATGCCCCGCGTGGTAAGCGCGGGAGAGCCAATGCGGATGCCGCTGGGTTTGAGTGGCGGATTGGTATCAAACGGAATGGCATTTTTGTTGACGGTAATTCCCGCCTGTCCCAGCACGGTTTCGGCTTCGCTGCCCAGCATGCCTTTGGAGAACACATCCATAAGAAACAGATGCGTATCCGTACCGCCGGAGATGACGCGGAAGCCTTCATCCATCATTTTCTGCGCGAGAACTTTTGCGTTTGCCACTACCTGGCGCGCGTAGTCTTTGAATGCGGGTTGCGACGCTTCATGGAAGCAGACTGCTTTGGCGGCAATGATGTGCACCAGAGGCCCGCCCTGAATTCCGGGGAAAACGATTTTGTCCACAGTGGCGGCGAACTCCTGGGTGCACAACACCATTCCCGCACGAGGTCCGCGCAACGTTTTATGCGTGGTGGTGGTGACGATGTGGCAGTGGGGCACGGGCGAGGGATGCACGCCACCGGCAACCAGCCCGGCAAAATGCGCCATGTCCACCATATATTTCGCGCCAACCTTGTCTGCAATCTGGCGCATACGGGCAAAATCAATGATGCGGGAGTAGGCGCTTCCTCCTCCGACGATCAGTTTGGGCCGCTCGCGTTCCGCTGTTTGCTCCAACTCGTCATAATCGATCGTTTCCGTATCTTTGCGCACGCCGTAAGGAATGATTTTGTACATCTTTCCGGAAAAATTCAGAGGATGGCCGTGCGTGAGATGGCCTCCATGGGCAAGGTTTAATCCCAGGATGGCGTCGCCGGGCTGGAGCACTGACATGTAGGCGGCCATGTTGGCTTGCGAGCCGGAATGGGGCTGCACATTGGCATGCTCGGCGGCGAAAAGTTTTTTTGCGCGCTCGCGTGCAAGAGTTTCTACTACGTCAGTAAATTCGCAGCCGCCGTAATAGCGTTTACCGGGATATCCTTCCGCATACTTGTTGGTGAAGACGGAGCCGGCCGCCTGGAGGACAGCCTCGCTCACAAAGTTCTCTGAAGCGATGAGTTCCAGCCCTTCATGCTGGCGTTGCGCTTCATTTTCAACAGCGCGGCCAATTTCCGGATCGGCCTCAGACAGCGGACGGGACATCCATGAGTTCTTCATGCCACAAGGATACTAGAAAACCAGCCATTGGCCTTTAGCCATTGGCCTTTGGCTTTTGTCTTCCTGATAAAGGCGTTAGAAAACATTTTAAATTTTCGCTCGACACACAGGGAAAGAAAAGGCCGACAGAGACGCCAGCCTGAAAGTGACTAAAACGCTAAGTTACTTTTTGTCGGCCGCTTTCATTCCTTCTTCCACGTGCTTAACCGCAGCAGTTGCACCTTCGTAACCGGCATTTGTGGCATAACTCGGTTCCATGCCTTGTTCACGATAAGTTTTCAGCGGATAATCAGCGGAGCACCCCCAGAAACCCATAGAGGTAAGCATGGCCACCACACCCGCCACCGGCAATGAGCAGGCAGAGGGCATTCAACCGCCTGCGCCGGATTACAAATACATCCAGTTTG
>DATDNH010000332.1:0-6072 GCA_036518395.1 Candidatus Angelobacter sp.
TGGTTTGAGGGTTTTCCGGATCAGCTTTGGGTGGCTCCTCGAAGCTGATCGGAATCTGCCCGGAGCGACGCATATGCCAGCCCATAAACGGATATTGAAAAAGTTCCTTCTTGGCCAGAATCCTGAATTGAAATGGGAAACACTTGAAGATGACCGGAATATCCAGCGCGGAGAGATGGTTCACCGCGTAGATGCTGGCCTTATTGACGTCGATCTTCTCCAGTCCTTGCACGTTGATTTGCGCTCCAACGGTTCCCAGGATCATGCTGGACCAAAGTCGCGCAAACCGATGCTGGATGTTGCCATCGCGATCAAGAAAAGATGAGAGCAGAGACAAGCCACCGCAAACGATGGTGTATAGCCAGATCAGCGGGTCCCATATCAAATACGAGCGCAAGCGTGAAACCCAGTGGGGCATTGGCTTTACTGGTGTTGCCGTAGATGCAGGCTGGGATTGGGTGGCAGGCACGGTTTCAAGCAGTCTGGCGAGCTACGTTCGGAGCAAGGATGCTCAAAGCTTCGCCTGTTAGGTAGATCGAGCCGGTGATCAGGATTACACCGTCTTTGGCCGTCAGTTCGCGCGCGCGACTCAATGCCTCATGCATATTTTCAGTTGAGATGATTTCCGCTCCCGTGTGCTGGGCTGCCTCCACGATCTCTGCCGCCGAAGCTGCGCGCGGATTGTCTGCGCGGGTTGCAATCACGCGCTCGGCCAGAGGAAAAAGAATCTCGGCAATTTCATGGACTGCTTTGTCGCGCATTACGCCGAACACCATTGTTAAGGGCCGCTGGTCATAATAAGTAGACAAGGCAGAGCGCAGCGCCCATGCGGCCGCTGGATTGTGGGCTACGTCCAAAACAGTTTCCGGAAAATCCGAGCTCGCAGGCAGCACCTGAAACCGCGCCGGCCAATCCGTGCTCCGAACTCCTTCTTCCACGTGCTCCGGCAGGATGCTGAACCCGAATCTATTCAATTGTTCTGCAGACGTGATCGCCAGCGCCAGATTGCGTAGCTGGTGGCGGCCTACGAGCGGAGAATCGACCAGAATTTGCTTGCCCATATACTCGAGCGGATAACGATTGCGGTTTCGCGCTGTGGTTATTCCGTTGTAGCTTTCCGCCAACGGCGTAACGGCGGGCATATGTGTAACCGCGCTGACAGGCCGGGCATTATATTCGAGAATGGCGTGACCGAGCGCCTCATTGACTTCGGGGTGCTGGGGCAACAGCACCACCGTGCCGTTGGCGCGGAGGATTCCGGCTTTTTCGCGCGCAATTTCCGCCAGCGTATTTCCCAGGAATTTCTGATGATCGAAATCAATGTCAGCGATTACGGAAAGGCACGGATCGGCAATGTTGGTTGCATCCAGGCGGCCTCCCATGCCCACTTCAAGAACGGCCAGGTCCACGCCGGCGCTGGCGAAGTACTCAAACATCATCCCAGTGAGCATCTCAAAAAAACTAGGATGCCATGGTAACGCTCCGGTTACGACAAGCTGCTGGGCCGCCTGCTCCACGCGCTCATAGATTTCCGCAAATTCAATGTTGCTGATGGGCTCGCCGTTGATCTGAATGCGTTCGTTGATTTCGAGCAGGTGGGGAGAGGTGTATAACCCGGTACGGTATCCCGCAGCACGCACAATGCTGGCCAGCGTGGCAGCGGTTGAGCCTTTGCCGTTCGTGCCGGCAATCAGCACGGATTGCAAGCGCCGCTGTGGATTGCCGAGCGCCTCCGCGAGTATCCGCATATGGGCCAGGTCGAACTTGCGGTGCATGGCAAGCTCATGGCCCAGGGCCAGCAATCGGGATACAGCGAATTCGTATGAGTTCACAGGATTCAGAGAATTACGGAGCAGCCTTTTCGGACTAGGCCGACTTGCTCGCCGCGCCCGTTGCTACCAGCTCAGATCAATTTTGCCACATCGGCATCCCTAAGCGGTTTCGAGCGAGGCGACAACACTTAATGCATCATGAATTGCAGTGCGCGATCAATATAAGCTTTCATATCTTTGCGGTGCACCACCGCATCGAGCATTCCGTGCTGCAGCAGGAATTCACTGCGCTGAAATCCTTCCGGCAGCTTCTGGCGAATGGTCTGCTCGATCACGCGTGGCCCGGCAAAGCCGATCAGCGCGCCGGGCTCGGCAATGTTGAGGTCACCCAGCATGGCATAAGAGGCGGTGACGCCCCCAGTTGTGGGATCGGTAAGCACGGAAATGTAAGGAGCACGCGCGTCGTCCAGCCTGGCCAACGCTGCCGAAATCTTCGCCATCTGCATCAAGCTGATCACGCCTTCCATCATGCGCGCGCCACCGGAAGCCGATATAACAATGATCGGCTTCTTTTGCTGATAAGCGCGCTCAATGGCCCGGGTAATGGCTTCGCCTCCCACCGCGCCCATGCTGCCGCCAATGAACGAATATTCCATCGCGCTCACGATGATCGGGCGCCCATTCAAGGTTCCTTCAGCATTGATGATGGCGTCCTTCAGGCCGGTTTCGGACTGGCTTTTTTCCAGCCGCGCCTTGTAGGGACGCGTGTCGACAAAACTCAGGGGATCGGTAGAAGCAAGTTTCTCATCACTGATCTGATAGCTGCCTTCATCCAGCAGCAGTGCCAGCCGCGTGGGCGCGTCTATTCGAAAATGAAAGTCGCACTTAGGGCAAACGTGCAGGTTCTCCGCCAGTTCCTTTTTCCAGATGATCTGGCGGCATTCGTCACATTTGACCCATAACCCTTCAGTGCGCACGCGCTTCTCCTCGGGAGTCTGGATTTCCGTCGATTCTCGCTTGAACCACGCCAATGCTCTTGTTCGCAGCCGAGGGCGGCTGCGCTCCACCTTGAAAAATTAGTATTCGATCCCTCGCTGCGCCATCACGCCTTTTTCGTAGGCGTGCTTGACCTGTTTCATCTCGGTGACAGTATCTGCCACCTCAACGATTGTCGGATGGGCATTGCGGCCAGTCAAGATTACATGCACCTGCTCGGGTTTATGCTTCAGTGTCTCCACCACGTTTGCAGGATCGAGCATGCCGTAGCTGATCGCGTAATTAATTTCATCGAGGATCACCAGGTCCCATTGTCCGGAATGGATCGCCTGCTTTGCCTCTTCCCAGGCCGCTTCGACCATGCGAATGTCTTCAGGATCGGTTTCAGCACCTCCGACTTTGACAAAACCGCGTCCCATCTGTTTCATGACGAACTTGTCGCCGAAAGCTTTCACCGCATCCAGTTCGCCGTAATGCCAGGAACCCTTCAGGAATTGGAGCATGAGCACTTTCATTCCATTGCCGACGGCGCGCAAAGCGGTACCCATGGCCGCGGTAGTCTTTCCTTTTCCCGGCCCGGTGTTCACGATGATAAGACCGCGATGGATATCAGCCATTGGCAATTAGCAAATAGCAATTGCCTTTCTTAGGTTTTGCCTCTTAAATCAACAACCCACAATCAGAAATCAACAATGCTCTAGTGCCCCGTGTGGTACGGGTGTCCCTTCAAGATTGTAAATGCCCGATAGATTTGCTCCAGCAGGACTACCCGCGCCAGCTCGTGGGCCAGGGTCATTTTGCCAAAGGAAAGGATCAGGTCAGCAGAAGCGCGCGCCTGATCGCTGAAGCCGTTCGCCGGGCCAACGCCAAACAGCAGGTTCTGTGTTCCCCGGTCCTGCTGGTCGCGCAGGAGTTCAGCAAACTCTTCAGAGGTAAATTGGCGTCCGCGAGCGTCCAGCAGGACAAAGACCGGCGCGGTCCGTCCGGAAGCGCGGTCTGCCAGTTTGAGCAACGCCGGCTCGACGCTCAATTCGTGCGAAGCCGTCTGCACATAACGCGAGATCCGCTTCATGTATTCGGCAGTAAGCGATTGAATGGCTGGTTCCCTGGTTTTCCCAATCCACGCGATCTGGAGTTTCACGCTGCGATTCTAGAGCATTTTCACGGATGATGTGACGTTTCGAGGCCGGAGATTTGTGTCGGCCAAGACTTTCGGTGAGAGTGGAGAAAAACCACCAAGCCGCCGGGCCGCACTGGGTATAGGCGGCCCGACTTGATGGGAATCTTCCTCGCCGCGGTCAAGGCCGCCTTCATTTGGGTCCCTACTTCAAGAATGCCGGCGAGATAGTGCCACAGTTTGGGGTGCCGATCTCTCGGTTGTTTTGGAAGGTATAAAGATTACCTCCCGTGTTGTTAAGGTTACAACTGGTGTTGAATGCGGTTGTAGAGTCGGAAACGAGAATGGTCGATCCGGTATTCGCTGTTATTCCATTGCCGTTGTAGCTTGAGTTGGCACGATCCACGCTTATTTGGGAATCATCAGTCGATGTGTCCTCAGCATGTATCCCGTCTACTGACATATGCTGAAAATAGGAGTT
The DNA here is from genome assembly GCA_036518395.1 of Candidatus Angelobacter sp. Taxonomy (GTDB): domain Bacteria; phylum Acidobacteriota; class Terriglobia; order Terriglobales; family Acidobacteriaceae; genus Angelobacter. The sequence goes on from DATDNH010000332.1 coordinate 4,367, forward strand.
GTTGACGGTCACACGGCTGTGCGTGCTTGCGAAGATACCGTAGGTAGCATCGTCAACCCGCACGCGCTCGACCCCTACCTGGGTCACGCCGCTGCTGCTTGAGACCATTATGCCAACGCCCGGCAAAAAGCCTCCTCCGGGAAAATTGGCAAGGTTTGTGTCTTTTACCGTAACTGCGCCGCCGGCACTGGGTTGCGCCTGAATCCCGGCAAAGCCAAATCCGAAAATCGAACAGTGCTCAACCACCAGCGCCTTCCCGGATGTGTACGCAATCCCGCTGAAGCCGACGCTACTCGTCCCGACGCCGCCGTTGATAGTCAGGTTCCTCAGGATCACCACGTCGCTCGCTCCGGCCGAGACCGTGAAGCCGTTACCTCCTGCGCCGGCCAGGACTCCAGCCACGTTTCCTGCACCGCCATCAATGGTGATAGCTTTGGTGATGGTAAGCGTGCCGTATGAACCCGGACCGAGGGCATCAATCTCCCCTCCGGCAGCGGTCTTGCTGAAGGCACCGGCAAAGGTCTTGCACGGCAATGTGAAGCTGCAAGCGTTGCCATCATCCCCTGTACCCGATACCCAGGTGCGGGTCTGGGCATGAATGATGGTGGTGGACAGTACTGCAAAGGCAAACAGCGTAAATGCGATAGTCTTCCTCATTTTTATTTTCTTAACTCACTTTCTGTTGATGTAATTTGTTTGGACAGGTCGGCTCACAAAGCCGCATTCCGATTGGTCCGGTGTGGGGTCGCCCACACCTCTCCGAACCGAGGCATTCATTGCGACCGCCTGCTACCTCATTAGGAATGTTCCTGTGATTTAAGAACGCTGATTGGAGACTTTTCTCTAAGGAACCGGAATTTTTTCAGCCATACGCTTCCAGACAGGGTTATGGCTTGATACGGTAGCCGGTCTTGCGCACGGTGATGATGTGGCGCGGAGAAGCGGGATTCTCCTCAAGCTTGCGGCGGAGTTCGGCAATGTGTGTATCCACGGTTCGGCTGACAACCGCCGCAGAATATCCCCAAACCTCTCTCATCAGTTGCAGGCGAGACACCACGGCGCCGCGAGCACGCAGCAATGCAAGCAGCAAATCGAATTCCTTGGGACTTAGTTCCACGTTTTGGGACCCGCGGCAAACGGTACGCGCGGCAGGATCAACTTCGATCAATCCGAAGCGCTGGATCCCAGGGGGACTGCCAGGGAGCGGCACTGTCTGTGTGCGCCGCAACAGGGCCTCAACTCTTGCCAGCAACTCGAGAAGGCCGAAGGGCTTGGTGACGTAATCGTCTGCCCCCATCCGCAGCCCTCGGACCTTGTCGGCCTCTTCACCCTTCGCAGTCAGCACCAGGATGGGCGTAGAGTGACCCTCCTTTCGCAACGAGCGCAAGACGCGAAAACCATCCAGCTCAGGCAGCATGAGGTCCAGAATCAGGAGGTCAGGATTTATCTGCTTGAACGCCTCCAATCCCGCTTTTCCAGTTTCTGCGGTCTCAACATCGTAACCTTCGATCTCCAGGTTATTTCGCAGCCCAAACGCCAGATCTCGGTTGTCCTCGATGAGCAGAATGCGACTCACGCTCGACCCTCCGGCCCTTCCACGGGCCTTTGCGCGGAGACACAGAGTGGCAGTTCGATCACGAACTTTGCTCCGCCGCGATCACCGTCAATCACGCGGCAGCGGCCTGCGTGGCGTTCTACCAGGTCTT
>DATDNH010000333.1:0-3100 GCA_036518395.1 Candidatus Angelobacter sp.
ATTCTCCAAGACCGTGGTGCCGCTGCCATATCATGCGAAGCAGCAATACATTGATCCGCCGGGCAGGCTGGAAGATGAATGGGTTTATCGCCATCATCCGGAGGACTGGCAGAATTTCCAGACGCGCTACATCACGCCCGAAGTATTTCGAAACGCCTTGAGAAACGTGCAATGAAGCGAGTAGTCAAAGCTGTAATCGTCGTTCTCTTCCTGGGCACGTTGGCGGGGCTGCTCCTGGTGCGCCGTGCGGAGATGCACAATCTGCAGCCGAATGCTTCGAAGGTGGACCCCAAAGGCGCGCTGGCCCATCACGGGTTTTACCTGGAAGAAGTCTCGCGGTCCGCAGGGATTAACTTTGTTCATCAAGCGCCCACGCTGGACCACAAGCTCGACCACATCATGCCCTTGGTGGCTTCGATGGGAGCGGCTGTCTCCATCGTTGATTTTGATCGTGATGGATGGGACGACATTTACGTCTGCAACAGCGGCGAGGGCAGCAAGAACGCTTTGTATCGCAACATGCATGACGGCACTTTCAAAGACGTTGCGGAAGAGATGGGCGTTGCCGATGTCAACCAGCCTGGAACCGGCGTGTGTATGGGTGCAGTCTGGGGCGACTACGACAATGATGGCTATGAAGATTTGCTGATCTATAAATGGGGCCGGCCCGAGTTGTACCACAACGATCAAGGCCATGGTTTCACCCGAGTGACCGAGCAGGCGGGACTCCCGAAGTGGCTGAATGCCAATACCGCGATCTGGTTTGACTACGATGGCGATGGGCTACTGGATCTCTTCATCGGCGGTTATTACCCCGAGGATCTTGATCTCTGGCACCTGGCAAACACGCGAATGATGCCGGAAAGCTTCGAGTACGCCAGGAACGGCGGCAGGAAATATTTGTTTCACAATCTGGGCAACGGTAAGTTCGAGGATGTTACAGAAAAAATGGGGATCAACAGCCGGCGGTGGGCATTGGCTGCGGGCGCTGCGGATCTTCGCGGCACTGGACGCCAGGACCTGTTTATCGCCAACGATTATGGGGTTTCCGAGTTGTACTTTAATGATGGAAACCGCTTTCGTGAAGTTGGCCAGCAAACGGGCGTGGGCTTTGCTCCGAAAAGCGGCATGAATGTCGCCTTCGGCGATATTTTCAACCGTGGGAGATACGCCATCTACGTGACCAATATCTCCGAGGATGGTGTTCTGATTCAGGGCAACAATCTGTGGTTCCCAAAAGAAAACACGACCGGAGACGGCCTGAAGTATGAGAACCTGGCGCGTGATCTGGGCGTGGAATTGGGGGGCTGGAGCTTCGGCGCGCAGTTTGGCGATTTGAACAATGATGGAACACTCGATCTATACGTGACGAACGGTTATGTGTCTCTGGATCGCAATCGAAATTACTGGTATGACTTCTCAAAAGTAGCCAGTGGCAACTCATCCATCATCGCAGATGCTCAGGACTGGCCTGCGATCGATAGGCGCAGCCTTTCGGGGTACCAGCCAAAACGAGTGTGGATGAATGACGGTGCGGGCAAATTTGTGGAGGTAGCACAATCTGTTGGAGTGACTGACTTGAATGACGGCCGCTCCGTGGCGATGGCGGATTTGTGGAATCGCGGAGTGTTGGATGTGGTCGTGGCAAATCAGCGCGGCCCTCTGCTGGTATACAAAAATACCGTCACACCGCAGAATCACTGGGTTGAGTTCGAGTTGGAAGGGAGCAAAAGCAATCGCAGCGCAATTGGCGCTGAGGTGACCCTCTTCTGGAACGGCCAGCGCCAGGTGCAGCAAGTTTCCGGAGGCAGCGGCTTTTGTGCCCAGAACCAGCGTCGCTTACATTTCGGTCTGGGTAAAGAGCCAGAGATCGAAAAAGTTGTGATTCGCTGGCCTTCGGGAAAAACTCAGACGCTGGACCGGCCAGCAGCAAATGAAATCCATAAGATCAAGGAGCCGGCGTGAAACAATCTGCAAATTCGGTCGCGCTCCCTGAACCGCAATCGGGACGCACGAAGAGCGGGATGATCCTGGATAGCCGTTATCTGGCCCCGGCTTTTATCACGCTCATTCTAGTGGTCGGGCATTTTTCGTACGGCATTCTGGAAAGCTATACGAGGACGGCGCTCGCCATCATTACAGCCATTATCGTTGAGATGATTTTTGGCCGCCTGCTCTATGGCAAATGGCCGCATCCGGCCAGTGCTTACATCACGGGCATCAGTGTTGGCATCCTCGTGCGTTCACCGGCGTACTGGCCGTACGTGGTTTGCAGCTTTCTCTCGATTGCGTCCAAGTATGTGTTGCGGGTACGTGGGCGGCATCTCTGGAATCCATCCAACTTTGGCATTTCAGTCATGGTTTTTATTGTCCCGGCAGCCGTGGCCACTCTGAGCATCCAATGGGGCAACGCCATTTGGCCCATGCTCGTGATCTGGATTCTTGGTTCAGCTATCATCTGGCGAGTTCACCGGTTTCATATCTGCGCTACTTATGTTCTTTCATTCCTGGCTTTCGCTTTTTTGCGCAGTTATTTGACCGGCAATCCGTGGCAGGCAGAAGTATCGCCGCTGACTGGTCCCATGTACCAGCTGTTTACCTTTTTCATGATTACTGATCCGAAGACGACAGTGAGCTCAAAACGAGGGCAGATTCTGGTAGCCTTCCTGGTCGCGCTGGTGGAGATGATTCTCCGTTTGATGCAGAGCATTTATGCGCCTTTCTACGCGCTATTCCTTGTGGGGCCTGCGGCCAACCTGCTGGAGATCTGGCGGGATTCGCGCAAAGTGAAAGCCAATCAGGCGACGGCCTGAGAAGGACGTAGAACCATATAGCATGGACATACGAATCGGGTTTTGTCTTGCCTTTATCACGCTCCTCGTGCTCTTGATCGGCGGCACTCCGCCTGCCTCCAGTTTCCAGACCAAAGCCGCTCGCCCATCAGGCCCCATCCAGTTCACTGATGTCACGGCGCAGGCGGGGATCCATTTCAAACACAACAGTGGCGCTTTCGGAAAGAAATATCTGCCAGAGACCATGGGTGGCAGCGTCTGCGTTCTTGACTACGACAATGATGGCTGGCAGGACATCCTGTTCGTGA
>DATDNH010000334.1:0-36420 GCA_036518395.1 Candidatus Angelobacter sp.
ATCACAGCCGATCCCAGGATGGCATCTGCTTACTTCGTCAAGGCTTCTGCTCTCTACAAACAAAGCAAATTGGAGCACGGCAAGCTGACTGTACCTGCGGGAACCAAAGAAGCTTTAGAGAAATACCTTGAACTTGATCCCTCGGGCGGTAATGCCGCGGTTGCGCGGGAGATGCTGGCCAAAATCGGCACAACCATAGACACCACATTCAAGCCTCGGACCAGGTAAAAAGTTATACTCTCAAAGTGAAAAACACCGGCACTCGGCTCTTGTTTGCCACCACTGCGACCGTGCTGCTCTCGCTGCTGCTAACCGCCAGTGCGCAAACGGAGAATCTGCAGCAAAAACCTGCGGCGCCGGCATACAGCTCTGTCTGGGACGGGGTGTATACGGAAAAACAAGCCCAGCGCGGCGAAGCTCTCTATCATGAAACGTGCTCCAGTTGTCATGGCGATAAGTTGACGGGAAAAGAGAGCGAAAATGCTCCGGCCCTGACCGGTGAAAAGTTTGAAATGCAATGGAAAGACCGCACTGTCGGTGATCTGTTCCGAAAGATTCTGCGCAAAATGCCGCAGGACGATCCAGGTACGCTGACCCCGCAGCAAAGCGCCGATCTTGCCGCGTTTCTTCTCAGTTTCAACAAATTTCCTGCGGGAAAAAACGAACTCCCGGCGGACAACGAACCGCTGGCAAGCATTCAGTTCGATACCAAAAAGCCTGATCAGAAGGGTCCGAGCGCAGGCAAGTGACCTGCGCACGAAAGCTTTTCCTCCAACTTGCTCGGCACATATTGGCTCATCATGAGCCGATATGCATGGCAACGATAACTTTGGGTAAACATCTAAAATTTCATGGTACGGCCTGCATTTCTCCTGGCGGAAGTTGAACCCGAAGATGGAATTTCCACTCGCAAACTCGTCCTGGAGACCGCGAAATTCAATGTGATTACTGCGCATTCCTTAAAAGAAATGCTGGAACTCCTCCAACTTCACCCGAAAGTGGATGCAGTGATTCTCCACTCCTCATTGGCGGGTTTTGATTGCGAGGATATTGTTGCCGCAATCAGAAAGCGGCAACGAGATACGCCCATCCTTGTCCTCAGCCCTTCGTCCAGTTTCCGGTGTCGCGATGCCGATCACCACCTGACAAGTCACGAACCGGAGGAATTGCTGGATCTGCTTCGCTCGATGTTCGGCGACCCCCGCGCAAAACCTGCGGCGTAAAAGATCACGACATTCAACGGCAATTCCCTACTGCCGCACTTCACCGCTTGGCCGCGCTCTCCGACAGGAAATAACTTGATCCATAGGTGGTGTCCTTATGAAAAGAATGTTGCTTGAGATTTTCTGGGCTCTGGCGACAATCATTATGTGCGGCGCGCTAAGCGGTGCTCAATCCAAATCTTCTGTGGATCTTCAAGAGGTGTTGAAATGGTTTCCTGCGGACACTGACGCCATTAACGTAGCGAATGGCCCATTTCCGCTCAGCGGAATCCGTACGGCGAAAGATGAGACGGAGAGCTCGGAATCCGATGAAATCGTTGGCGACGCGCAGCTCGTTCAGGTCTTCGCCACTCCGGCAATTACTCTGTGGACGAAATCCAATACTGTCATTGGAAGGCGGCTTCGGGGAGAGTTCGTGCTCCTTGCTGTCCAAGGTTTCCGCATCGTCACCAGGGAGCATGCAACCCAGCACTGCACCATTCTACTTTTCAAACGTGATTCTATAGATGACAAGTTGCTGACTCCGGCTGCTGGTCCTGCGCCAGTGCCAGAGGATATCGACGGTCGGGGATTCGTAGTTTTTGAAGACACGCCGCTGGATCCGGGCCCGCCTTCACTGATTGTTGCCCATCCGCGACCGAATGTATTGCTGATCTCAGATAGCCTTAACTATCTCAGACTGGTGCTGGATAGAATTCGCGGTGCCAGTGATCAGGCTCTTTCGGAAACCCTCGCAGACAGGAGATACGTTGACACTCATGCCCGTTTCTGGGGTGTCTACCACTTCCGTCCTGCGGATCTCTCAGAAAATGAGGGAACTGAAGATGGAGCATTCGCGCGGCAGCTAACCAGCATAGGCTATAGTTTTGATCCTGGAAGTCGCGTTGCCAGAATGGCATTTTTTTCTAATGATCACAATCTCTATCAAGAAATGCGGAGTGACAACGAAAGGGACGCTGCCAATGAAGTTGAAAGGCACGTCGTTCCAGTCATCACAGAGATTGCTCCCGGCGTAGTCGAAATGTCAGCGTTCCTGGATGACTGGTATGACACTGCTGACTTTGTTACAGCCATGGGTCTTTTTGTCCCCGGCTTTGAAGTCAACTGGTTCGAATGGGTTCCTGCCCTTGACTGAATCGGCCTTCGGAATTTTTAATCGCTAGGTATGCGGATAGCCTTCTTAGGAATGGGAATTATGGGACGGCCCATGGCTGCAAATCTGGTCAAGGCCGGACACGAAGTCAATATCTGGAACCGCACTCCGGGCAAAGATGTCCCGGGGGCAAAAACCTGCGCCACTCCCGCTGAAGCCGCCAAAGGCCGCGAAGTGGTGTGGATGTGTGTCTCCGATACCAAAGCCGTGGAGCAGGTTCTGTTCGGAGCCAATGGAGCCGCTGGCGCGCTGGAAAAGGGCGCGCTGGTTGTCGACTCCAGCACGATCTCACCCTCGGCCAGCGCGCAGTTTGCGGAAAAAATACGCGGGCGTGGCGGTGAATTTCTCGATGCTCCCGTCACCGGCTCCAAAATCGCGGCCCAGAATGGCTCTCTGATCTTTATGGTCGGCGGCAGACCGGATGTGATCGAGCGCATCCGGCCGTTGTTCAACGCCATGGGGAAAACCGTGATTCACATGGGTGACAATGGCAAAGGACTCGCCGCGAAGCTGGCCCAGAACCTGCAAATTGCGTTTATTTTCGAGGGACTCGCTGAAGGGCTTACGCTGGCTAAAAAGATGGGCGTGCAACCGGAAAAACTATTCGAACTGATCAAATCTTCTATGATCCGTTCCGGCGTGGCCGAATACAAAGAGCCTTTCGTGCTCAAACGCGACTACTCACCCAACTTCCCGCTAAAGCTGATGCACAAAGACATGCACCTGATGATGGACGCGGCCCGCGAAAACGGCGTGAAACTTCCCGGACTCGAAAAGATCGACGAAATCTACGAGGCCGCCAGCCGCGCCGGCTACGATGACCTCGACTACGCCGCCACCATCATGCTGGTAGAACAAATGGCAGGGCTCAAGAGCTAATTTTGATTGTTGATTGTTGATTGTTGATTTTGAGTCAGATCTTTTACTGCTGCGATCTTGTTCTGGTTTCAAATCACAAATCAGAAATCATCAATCAACAATTCTTGGATCATTCCGTCCGCAAGGCCTGGTTTGGATCTATCGAAGCTGCGCGTCGCGCGGGTATGAAGGCCGCAACTGCGGCACAGAGTGTCAATGCGGCGACGGCCACGCTGAAAACCAGCGGATCGTAAGTTTTCACGCCATACAGTAGGCTGGTCACAAACCTTGCTCCTGCCAGCGCTATTGGTATGCCAAGCGTCAGGCCGAGGGCAATCGGCTTCATCACTGCGCGCAAGACCATGGAAATCACGCGTGCGCGACCTGCCCCCAACGCCATGCGAATGCCAATCTCATTTTTGCGGCGCGCCACCGAGTACGACGCAACACCGTACAGACCGATTGAAGCCAGGATCAGCGCCAGGAAGCCGTACAGGCCTGTGAGCTTTGTCACCAGCCGGTCCCGCGTAAATTGCAGTCCCACCTGTTCATCGAACGTGCGGATGCTTTCAATATCAAGATTGGGATCGAGTTCATTCAGAGCGCTGTGGAGGCTGTCACGAAAATCTTCCGGACGACCTGTGACTCGCAGTTGAATGCTCTCGATGTATTTGGTCGATTTTTGTTCCAACTCCTCTGCCGTATCTGAATAATGCTCTTCCTGCAAAAGCGGCAGAAAGAACGTGGGATAGCGATCCAGGGTCGGATCAAAGTACTTGGCATTTTCCACAATGCCCACAATCTCATAATCGCCGGCATGCTCCGCGGTTTGGATGCCCATGTGTCTGCCGATAGGGTCCTCATCCGGAAAATAAAATCGGGCAAAGCTCTCATCGATCACGGCCACGTGCTGTGATCTGGCGGTATCGTGCTCGTCAATCGGCCTACCTCGCAAAATTCGGGTGCCAATGGTTTCGAAATAATGCGCGCTGACGCGATTTTCAGCAGGCCATTTGGTTTCCCCCAGACTAGGCACCGTCGCCTGCCCCTTGATACTAACCGGCTCTTCACTGCCTCCGCCATCAAGCGGACTGTAATTGGAATAACTCGCGCTGATCACTCCGGGAACCTGCGTGAGTCGCTGTTCCAGCCGGCGATAGAAATCTTCCAGCCTGGCCGGCGGATACTGCGGCTGCGGAAGATCGATCCGCGCCATTAATCGGCCTTGTGTCTGGAAGCCAAACTGCTGGTACTCGGAGTGGCGCAGGCTTTTTGTGAGCAAACCAGTGCCCACCAGCAGCACAAAACAGAAGGTCACTTGCAGCACCAGCAGAGATTTCAATGGCAGCAACGAGCGCTCCGTCCCTGTGCGGCCGCCGCCGCTGCGCATGAGATCAGCAGGATTGCCACGCGATGCAATCCACGCAGGCGCAGCTCCGAAAATAATTCCCGTGAGCACAGTCACGGCCAGTGCAAAACCCAGAACCGTTAAAGACGGACGAGCATCGATGGGAATGTAAGTAGAGGCGTAGAACCCCAATCTCAGGATCGCGCGTGTACCTTGAAAGGCGATCCACAGCCCAAATGCTCCACCGAGGAGTGCCACCAGCAATCCCTCTGTCAACACTTGACGAATGATTCGCGCGCGAGCGGCGCCCAAAGCAAGCCGAATGGCGGTCTGCACCCGATCAGCGGTGCTTCTCGCCAGCAAGAGGTTGGCAATGTTGGCGCAGGCAATCAGCAGCACGAGCGCCGAGACCGTCATCAGGAGGATTAAACCATCGTGATAGTTGTATCGCTCCCAGGCAACGCCTGCGCGGCCCGGCATCATCTTGATGTGCTGCGCCGCAGTGTCCTGGTAGCGGCTGGCAATATAGGCGTCGCCATTGAAGCGGCCGGCAACGTAGTTTTCCGTAAGCCATTGTCGCAGCTCGCCGGTAACGTGCGCCTGCACCTGCGCGGGATCGGCCCCCGGCTTCAGCCTGCCGATCGAGTAAAGCCAGTACTCATTCCATTGCTTGAACAAAGAATTTCCCGGACTGAAAAGCGGCTCGGCGTGGAGTGAGATCCAGAAATCCGGCGGATCGGGACGCAGAGTATCGCCAAAGAAAGCGGGCGGCGTAACGCCAATCACGGTCACCGGCAATCCCTGGAAAAGAAAAGTTTCGCCAATGATGGAGGGATCGGCGCCGAAGCGGCTGCTCCAGGTGCGGTAATTGATCACGGCAACAGGAGAAGAGTTCGCCCGGTCATCCGCTTCAGTGATGGTCCGTCCGGCAAAAGGTTGCACGCCAAAAGTCCTGAAATAATTCCCGGAAACGAACTCGCTGAAGTAATGCTCTGCCGGGCGCTCGCCGCCGGCGCGGCGCACGCTTACGTCCATAGGCCTGCTCTGGAAGGCCGCAAGATCGGAGAATTCCGGCGTGTGGTCGCGCAAATACTCGTACAGAGGATAAGAATACAGGCTGAAATTTCCCTGGAGCCCTCCCATGGTCCCTCCCACCTGATCGTCTCCCAGGCTCCACAGCTCTGAAGGTCTTGTGACCGGCAGGGACTTGAGATAGAGCGCGTGAATCAGGGTGAAAATCGCTGTGTTTGCGCCAATACCGAGAGCGAGAGTAAGCACAGCAGTTATGGTGAACCCCGGGCTTCTGCGCAGGCGGCGCAGACCGTAGCGAACATCATGGGCGATCCGCTCCAGCCAGATCCAGCCACTCGCGGCGTGCCCCTCTTCGCGCAAACGAAGCGTGTTGCCGAATCGGCGCTGTGCCGCATACTGCGCTTCTTCCGCCGGCACGCCGGCGTCCTGAATTTCATGCGCGCGGAGGTCGCGATGCAGGCGCATCTCCTCTTCCATCTCGCGGTCGAATCGATCGCGAGAGCGGAACAGCAGCCGCAACCGCCTGCCTAATTCGCCGAGCTTCTCGATCGTTTTCATCGTACTTTTCTCCACCTCATGCCGGCTGAATCACCCTCGCAACCGCTCCCATCACCCGCTCAAACTGCTCCAGCTCAACGGCCAGTTGCTTTTTTCCAACCGGCGTGAGGCGGTAGTACCGGGCGCGGCGGTTCTCGGCGGTGGTTCCCCACCTGGCTTTGACCCAGCCTTTCACCAGCATGCGCTGGAGCGCAGGATAGAGCGAGCCCTCTTCCACCTGGAGAATGTCCCGCGAAATCTGTTCGATGGCCTTCGCTATCTCGAATCCGTGCAATTCCCCATAGCGTTCGAGCATGCGAAGGATCAGCATGTAGAGCGTTCCCGGCGGAATCTCATCGCGCGGCAAAGGGCACCTCCTGACATAGTCTAACTATGTCAACACAGCATAGTTAGACTATGTAAGAAGCAGAGGGTGAGCAGAAAAACAGCAGCCCCGGTCGCAGGCAATAGCTCGGCCATCGAAACCTGTGAGTTGAAAAAACGATCAACCTGGCGTTCAGAATCACGTGATCGGGTGATTCGCACGTAACCACAGTTTGCATTCCGGTTCACCTGGGGTAATTCCTCAGGGGCTTGGCAAACCATCGAAAAGAAGCACAGATCGGGACAGCTCACCGCACTTCGCTAAGGGTTCAACCATTCACCGCCGGTTGCGACTTAGCATTTTATGATATTTCCATTCTGGTTCCGTACTTGGTATACAAAATGGTTCACTGCTGCGGTTTGAATTTGTTAAAATGGGGGGCGCCACTCGTTCCGTGTTCACTGATCGTCCTGGAGAGCCACTGTGAAATGGAACATTTTCCTTACCGCCTGTTGCCTCCTGCTTTTGGGCTTCGATGTTGCTCTTCTCAGGCAAAATCATTCACTCAAGGCACAGGTAGCCGAGGCGCCCCTGACCACCGCAGCTCCGGCCGGAACTCAAGTCTCTGATTTGCGCGGATTCGACGTACAGGGCAGGCCGCTCCTCCTTAGCTATCATGGCGCCCGTCGGCGCAAAGTCCTGCTGTTTGTGTTTTCACCAACCTGCCGGTTTTGTGCCGAGAACTGGCCCAATTGGTGGCGGATTTTTCCCGAACTGAACCAGAATGCCGTTCAGCCTGCAGCCGTGGACGTAACTGCTACCGCGACTCCGGAGTTCATCGTCCAGCACCAGATGACGGCAATGCCCGTCTTTGTCCAGGTTGATCCCAAAGCAGTGCCCGAGTATCACTTCCATCTCACACCGCAAACCATTCTGGTGGGCGCCGATGGCAAGGTGGAGAAGGTCTGGTCGGGAGTGTTGACTTCCGGCGATATCGGCGAACTGGAGAAGCTGACCAACCATGCAGCCTCACCGGAACAAAGCCTGAATTGATTCCGCTTTATATCTTTCCTCAAGAAGGGAGTTAGTCGAATGTTTAAGAAGACACTTTTCGCATCGCTGCTGCTGGCCGTGGTTTCCGCCGGAGCCGTCAGCTTCAAACAATTAACCAGCCCGCCGAGATTTGGAGTGTGTAAAGGCACCTGCAGCACCACTCAACCCTGCACGTCAGGCCCTTGCTTCTGTTACATTCCGAGCGGAACAAGCGGTTTCTGCGTGTCTGACCCACCGGGTGTGAAGAAATAGAGTACGGATTCAGGGGGACGGGTTACAGTGGTCCACGGTGATTACTGCTGTGTGCCTGTGACTTGTTCCCTTTAGCCGAGTAGTGAGTCCTGATAAGCGGCGAAGCCCAACAGGCGCTGAGCTGCGCTGTTACAGGAGCATCCCGAGGGTCTGGTGGGGACACTCACCCGAGCGGTTTGTCGCGTAGCGACCTAGCCTTCGTTGATCGATAAGCGGCGAAGCCCAACAGGCGCTGAGCCGCGCTGTTACAGGAGCATCAAAAGGGTCGCGGGGGGGATATACCGCCGAGCGGTTTGTCGCGTAGCGACCTAAGACAACGACGCTGACGAACTGGCTGCCAGTTCACGCACACTCTCAAACATGTAAGTGCGCGTGGGCGAGCCGGGAGCAATCGATTCCAGCGGCATGGTGGCGGAAAAATGGGGCGAGCGGCGGCGGAAATTGATGTTCAGGAATTCGCGATTGGCGCTGCCCGTCAGTGACGTCATGGCGGAAGTGATTTCTTTCTGCCAGTCCATGCGCGTGCTGATCACAAACGGGCCGGGCTGCTCGAGCGTCCACTGTCGCCCTTCCAGAGAAATTTTTCTGCTGCTGCGGGCAAACCAGCGGAAGTTATTTACGTCCAGCGAAAAGGCTGGTGGCCAGTCCAGGTCAGCCTGAAAAGTGATCAGGTCCTGTTGATGTCTCAGCTTGCTCAGCACCCAGTTCACCGGCATCTCGCAGGGAGTAAACTCCACCAGAATCCAGGCCCGGTGAAAAATCCCCGAGGTCAGCCGCAACGGAACTTTGAATCGGGAAGGATCGATCCAGCGCATGCCGACGACGTGTCCCTGGCCCGCCAGCGCAGCTTCAATCCAGCGCAGCACTCGAACTGCCTTCCGGCGGTTGTGGCGCAAGGACAGCCAGTACCAGATCGCGCAGAGCACGGCAGCAGCAACGAAGTAAATGCCGACAAAAAGCATCCGGTTACATAGATGCGCAGAAGGCGGGGGTTAGATGTTTCTCGCAGTAGCAATCAGCGCTCAGCAATCAGCACTCAGCCCGCGGGAATTTTGTGCTGAAGATACGCAACAACGTGGGCATGGTTAATGAATGCATCTTTCTTAGGCTTTTCCAAATGCTCTGACCATGCCCAAAACGCTGTTTGCCTCCTGGATTGGGTTCGCGGGCTGATTGCTGAATGCTGACTGCTTATAGTCCGTGGTATATCCCCCCATCCACCACGATTGTCTGTCCGGTGATGTAGGAGGCGCGGTCGGATGCGAGCCAGACAATCGCGTCTGCTACTTCTTTCGGATCAGCCAGGCGCTTCAGGGGAGCGTCAGCGGCCCATTGCTCGTAGATTTTTTCCGGGGCGACTCCCGCCGCCAGCGCGCGCGTTCCGGCCAGTTCTTTCAAACGATCGGTTGCGGTGTAGCCCGGCGCGACGTTATTGACCAAAATCCCATCTTTGCCGAACTCATTCGACAGGCTTTTGACCAGGCCCACCACGCCAGTGCGCACGGCGTTGGAAAGGATGAGATCCGGAATCGGCAATTTCACGGAAACTGAAGTGATAGTAATGATCCGACCCCAGCGGTGCCGCTGCATGTAAGGTATCACCGCCTTGGAGAGGTAGACCACGCTCATGAAATTCTGGTCTGCGGCTTTACGCCATTCATCGGTCGAGATAGAGAGAAAGTTCTTGGCTGGAGGGCCGGCCGCGTTGGCCACGCAGACATCAATCCGGCCAAACTGCTTTGCCACCTGCTCGACGAATCGGCGCACGGCGGATTCGTCTGTTACGTCCAGCGGCTCGGCGTAGACTTCCGCGCCAGTAGCTTTGCGGATCTGGTCCGCAGCCTCGCGCAGCGGCTTCTCTGTACGCGCGCACATCGCGACCTGTGCGCCCTCACGGGCAAACAACTCCGCCGTTGCCCGGCCCATTCCCTGGCTGGAACCAGTAACGATTACGCCGCGACCTTTGAGTCCAAGATCCATCGCGCCTCCGTTAGAAAGCAAATAGCTGTTGGCTCTTAGCCTTTAGCTTTTGGTTCTTAGCCAAAGAGTTAATCAGCGCAGATCAGTTTTATCCGTGACTGGTGAAATCTTGGTTTTGCCAAGGGCCAAAGGCCAATTGCTATTTGCCAATTGCTAATTGCTCTTTTGCGGCATCTGCCCCACATAGATTTGTCCCGGCGAACCTGCCTTGATCTTGTTCTTCTCCATGCATGCCTTGATTCGGCGGCGCAGTTCGCGGGCAACTGCATATTGTTTTCCGGGACGAACCTTCACCAGCATCAGGTAATCCACCTCCTGCCCGGTGACGCGCTCAATGCCAGGGACCTCAGGCTCAGCCACCACATCTGGATGAAATTCCGCATCGTTATAGAATTCCTGGGCCACCTCTCGCAGCAGCTTGATGACGCGATCGCTGTCCTCCGAATAATCCACCGCCACGTGCAAGGTGACTTGCGTCCAGTCGCGGGTCATGTTGCTGACGATCTGCATGCTGCCGTTGGGAACCGTATGCACCGTGCCATCCGTGTCGCGAAGGATGGTGCGCCGCATCGTGATTTCTTCCACCGTGCCTTGAACTCCGGCAGCCCTGATCTGGTCGCCGATCTCGAACTGGTTTTCTGCCAGAATAAAAAAACCGTTGATCACATCTTTGACCAGGGTCTGGGCGCCAAAGCCAATTGCCAACCCTGCAATCCCGGCGCTGGCCAGAAGCGGAGCAACATTGATGCCCACCGCCTGCAGCGCCTGCATCAGAGCCACCAGCACGATCACGAAGATGCCCACACTGCGGACCACTCCCACTATGGTGCTGATCTGCTGGGCGCGAACTGCCGGATGAAGCGAGGTCCGCTTGCTGAACTCGACCATCTTGCGTGTGATCACGCTTAACAGGCGGATGAGAATGAACGCCAGAAGAACAATGGCCAGCAGCTTGGGCAGGTCATACCTGGCAAAGCGGATCAGATCCTCATGCCAATCCTGCCAGAGATTTTGAACTCGTGGTTCCATGGTCTCGAGCGGGATTATATCTGACGCGGGCCGGTGATTATAATCAGAGCACTTCTCTACAAGAGGCTTTTGTGACAAACAAAGTCATACTTCTATCGGTGTTTGTGGCGGCGATGGCTGCTCTTTGGGCGGGTAACAGCTTGATACTGAATGCTATTCCGGCACAATTCGGGCCGGCGCGCAGCGAGCAGTCACAGCAGGAACGCGAGATGGAAGAGCGCCGCCAGAAAGAGGCGAACAAACAGCGCCAGGAGGAAATTCGCAAGGACACACAGAAACTCTTTCAACTGGCAACAGAGCTAAAGGATGCCGTGGACAAGAGCAACGAACACGTGCTCTCACTGGACGTCGTGCGAAAAGCTGAGGAGGTAGAAAAACTGGCCAAGAAAGTGAAAGAGAAGATGAGGGAAGGCGTAGGCAAGCCGCTGATTCCGGAGCAGCCGCCGATCTCTCCGCGTCCGACGCTCTGAACAAAACCAGTATTTAGCAGTTAGCCCCTGGCCTTTAGCCTTTGGCCGTTGGCGAACTATCCGTTAACGAATGCCAATCAGAGATTCGGGTGGGCTGAATGGACGACGTGACGTGCCGGCAGCTTGGGATTTTGCGAACTACTGTTGTCCTTCTATATCTCCAGATGCAAGCGAAAACTCCCCACCCACACCGGTCCGCGGTCGCGGTTATAACCCGGATGAGTAATGTGCTGAAGGTCCGGACCCAGGAATACCCCACGCCAAAGATCCAGCGTGTAATAGCTTTCAACAATATTTTCGCGGCCATAGGTTAACGCGCCGTCTCCCAATAGAAAGCCATGCCCACCCAGGGCCAGGTAAGCCTGATGGTCGGCAGAGATTCCGTTGCTGACAAATGCGAGCCCAATCTTGTCATCCTTGCGATGCCATTTTGCCAGTCGGAAGTCTCCGCCCAGAGCTACGGTCTGGTCCGCCTCAGTGTAGGCAAAGGACTCGTGTTGTCCTTCATTCCAGCCCCAGCGAATGAAGAGTCTGAGATCGCCTGTGAGTTCCTGCTCAGCATTTGCAGCAAAACCATATTTCAGAGTTGTACGGAACGGATGAGCAGTTATGTCGGGCTTCGGGGTCAACCCGGCCAAGAAACTCCTGTTGGCATCGCGGTACACGCCCATATTGGCATGATTGAAGTAAGTGAGGAAGCGCACAGTTCCTTGCCTTCCCGGCAATAAGGACCGCCGCCAGTCGGCTTCAAGATTTTCCGCGTGCGCGCGCCGCAGGTTCCACTGGAGGTCAATTCCATTTGCGACCTTGGGCATGAGCATCTCGCCAAAGCGCACTCCCCAGGCACGGTCCTGAAATTCCAGAATTGCGCCCCAGGTGTAGCCCCGCGTATCTGCCGCGTAGTCATACGCGCCCGTGTTGTCAATGGTCCAGTTCAGAAATTGCAGATGGCTGTCTGTCGCGACAGAGTTCACATCGAAAAAATCCGCAGTACCGAACTTTCCCGCGCGAAATTCCAGGCGGGGCGTTGGGAGCTGGGTAGCCAGGGAAAGTGGAGTCCGCGATGATTCTGTCATGGACTTCGTCAGGGGAATGATCTGGTGCAGCATCACACGCGCCAGGTAAGG
Organism: Candidatus Angelobacter sp.; assembly: GCA_036518395.1. Lineage (GTDB taxonomy): Bacteria > Acidobacteriota > Terriglobia > Terriglobales > Acidobacteriaceae > Angelobacter. The sequence continues at coordinate 12,388 of DATDNH010000334.1, forward strand.
TGTAGCGCCAAGAGTCGGATTCCGCACTACATCGAGATTGGTAAAACCGGCCAGGCCAAATGCCTGACTGATGCCTCTTCCCCCGGCACTCTCAACATCCACAAGCAGTTCAGTATTCTTGCTGGCTTGAAAGCCTAGATAAAGAGTTTCTACCAGTGAAGTCTTATATTCGCCGCGCGGCAACAGGCTGTTGTTTCCCGTGTACTTCGCGTGAAAGGCGGGATGTGCCTGAAAGATGGTGTTCGACTGCCCGGAAATCCAGAAGCGGCTCTTGTCAGAGTGAGGAAAAATTGTTGGAGTATTCTCGTCGTCAGAAGGAGAATCAGTGGTTTGCTGGCAGGCGGCCTCAGGTGTATTGACGTCGCGGTCCTTCGGGCATGGGCTCGTTTGCGACGAGGAGATCTGGCCTGCGATCAAAAGTGCTGCCAGCAGGACACGTCGGGCGTATTCGTTCATGATCCGGTTCACAATCCGCCATCATTTTCAACTCTCGACTCTGGATTTTACCCGCAGAGACTCCCTTGCCGGAAGACTTGTCTTCTGTATTAAACGCCCCTTTTGTGAATGCCGCGTTAAATCTCAATGCCGCGGCCATGCGACGGTGGGATCAATGAGGAAAGAATTGCAGGGAAGCGATAAAGACGACGTCCCCAAAGGGGGGACGCCGTCTCACCGTTATTGAGTTGTCGCGCAGATAGTAGCCGTGGCGATAGCTGCCTGCTGGAGTTTTGTTTTTTGCACTCGGACCGGCGACCCAGCTTTCTTTTTTGCGGAAGCGGTCTCCAGTGATGGGTGGGGCGTGCCACCGCCGCCGCTTGCGCAGTCGTTGGGCGGCTTGGTGCCATGGATCTGCTGGCCTATTGACCCTGTTCCATGCAGCTCATTATTTTGACCACAGCCGTAGCCGGTGGACTTAGTTCCTCCGCAGCCAACCTGGATCCCACCATACCGCGGACGACCCACAGTCGTGTAGCTGCCGACCTGCACTCCGGAAGGAACAGTGGGAATGCCCATGGATTGCGGGTCGAACCCGGTGCTTGAAGTCTGTACCCAATTGCCGCTGCCATTCATCGGGAACGAGCAGGCATTGGCGGAGTTGCTGCAATCCACGGTACGAACATCGCTGGAGTTGTTCACATTAGTGAAGGTCAGGATGGGAGTCACCGTAAAACTCGAAGAAAACGTCCCACCCTCAGAAGTGGTAGTGGTGAAATTGATAGTTCCAGTATCGGTTTGTCGGGACAGGATGGCGGTCACGTGGTAAACGCGTCCGTCCTGCAGCGTCAGATCAGGACTCGACGCCAGGCTCAGCCCTTTGATTGAAAGGTTCGCCGAAAACGTGGAACCCAGGGTGACGGCGCTTCGGGACACAAGCGTGTCAGCCAGGCCGATCTGCGAGGAATTCAGCGGAGTTCCAACGAACGAGACTACCGTGTTCGTCGGCGTTGAGCCCAGAAGCTGGGTGAGATTCACGTTGCCAAAATTCGAAAAATCCACCTGGGTTCCGCTGCCGGTGATCCAGGTATCGTCCTCTGCTCCAATGGTTTGGGCATTTGCTGACACCGCCGCCACCGCGGTAAACAGTAGTATTGTCAGTGCCATACGCAAGTAGCGTTGCATAGTACCTCCTTTTATGTACGTCGGCTCAGTGAGCGCCTGATCACGTTACCAAAGTGGGAACGACAAAACTTCTCCGGAATTGCTGATTCGAAAAAGGAATTTTTAAGGGATTTATTGGCTATCTACTACCAAATCGAACCGGCCCGCGCCAGACGTTGTCCACTCCCGTCCAGTCCCTGCCAGGGTTGGTGCACTGCTCTGGCGCCGGACCTGTGCGACTTGATTTGAGTGAATCCGGTTCTCAGCCAAAAGGATCATCAGAATATTACCTTGATAACCCGCGTAACCAGTTCGTGGAACGAAAAAATCGTCAGCAAGAGAGGCGTCAGGGGAACGGCTGATGCGACAGCCAAACGTGAGAGGTCCTGCAGCCCAAAAGGAACCACACGCATTTCGCGCACAATATCATAACTGTTTCCAAGATCGGCAAGGGACTGTATATCCCCCGTGCCGAGCAGTTCTTCGGAAGAAAATGTTCCACCAACCCATTTTTGATCGAAACTCTCAACGTATCGCTGCGCGAACAAGCCGTATTCCGCCAGACCCTTTCGTTTTGCACGCGCCATTCGGGGGGTAAACATCAGCAGCGGTCCAAGGAGGATGACTACGAAGAACGCGATGAACCCGCCAAGCTGGAATTTGAAGGACTGTAAGCTTTCACCGCCATAGAGAACACGATCGGCGGTTATACTGGCGAGAATCGCGCCTTGTGCAAACAGGATTGGCGCATATGCGTAGGAACTCTTTCCCACGAAACTCAATCCTCCACTGCGATCAGGATGGGTCGGCACGAGATTCAATTCAATGCGATTCACTTGCCAGAGAAACCGAAACCAGATCCAGAGCCTCATGTACCAACGCAAGAGAAGGAATTGAAAAAGAGGGAGACTCACAAAGACATACCAGTAACCTGCCGGGGTCAGTTTCCATCTCCCTCCGGGCAAGGCATACCAGGTCTGGGGGCCGAGTTCGGTCCTGCTACTCCAGACCCACAACCCCACCGTATAGACAGCCACCACAAGCGCAAGCTCGACCAGGACAGAATTGCGAATCCTGACTGCAGAGTCGATCGCTTTGCGAAAGACAGGCATATCCTGGGGCGGCACAATACGCCATTCGACGAAGCGGCGTACTACGGGGCGTATGCGCGAATGAACGAGTAATTCGGCCAGGATAAGGGTCGGCAACGCTACAAGAAATCGGACGTGCACTTCGATGTCGCGGAAAAAGGAAATGCGTGTCCCGCTCCCAACGCCGGCGCCGAACGTAGACAGAAGGAGCAGAGGAAGCCACGTGAGCAGAATGGATGCCAGTATCCGCCGATGCACCAGCTCGGTTGCGTCCCCTTCGAGACGAGATTTCCGCAGGAGCTGGAACAGCGGCCCGCCTACCACCAAAGAGAAGTCCGGCACTTCCTGAAGGAAATTCGACCTCGTGCGATATACATCGTCTCGCAAGGATTCTCTCGGGTTGCCAACGTTGGAAGGGGCCATGTTTAGTCGCCTATACCGCAAAGCAATTGCGGAGCTTGAAGAACCATGCAGAGTTGGTTGCACCCTAATGGGAAAACAGACCAATAGATAGGTTATTACTCAACGTAACCAGTAAAACGTAACGCAATTGTGTGATGAGATAGCCTGTAGCTTTTAACAGGCTCTGGTGAAGATGGGTATGCAGATCATGGTTTCGCGAACCCACATCGATCCGCACTGTAAGTGGGTTTTTATGGCTGTCGCGCAGCGGGGTCTCGGTCTGATACCACGACAATTTGCATGTCTTTGGCCAGGTCAAGCATTTTGTGGACCGGATCCCGTGAAAGCAAGGCCGGCCACACTCCGCGGCGTGGCCTGGTAACAAAGATCTGCGTCACCTGATTGCGGCGGGCAAAATCAATCACAAGAGTTGCGGGGTCCTTCCCTTCCAGCACTGAAGTGTCAATATGCAGGTTGCGGGCGAAGTTCAAATGCCGCTCGATTGCCTCCCGATTGGCGCTCGGCCCGCTTTCAGCAGCGTCTGAGGACTGCACCGCGACTGCATAGCATTGTGTGCCCATGAAATCACTCACGCGTTTTGCCCTGCGGATGGCCATTGCGGTCTTCGGGTCGGCAGTCAGGAAAACCAGGATTCTTTGTTGTTTCCGCGGCTGGCGCTCTGCTTCCTTTCCCTCTCCGCGCTCTGACTCATCTTCCTCGATCCTGTGCTCTACCTCGTGCGCGGCCTCGCGCAAGGCCAGCTCGCGCAACGCAACCAGCGTAGGCTCGCGAAACATATCTTGCGTGGCACGCTGCGCTTCCTCTCCTTTATAGACCACGCCCCTTTCCAGGCGATGCAACAGCGCCCGGGGCGTGAGATCAACCATTACGACTTCATCGGCCCTTTGCAACAGCCAGTCGGGGACTGTTTCCTCCACGGTAATGCCGGTGATGTGCTGGACTTCATCATTCAGGCTCTCCAGGTGCTGGATATCCAACGTAGTCATTACGTCGATGCCGGAATCCAGGAGCATCACAACATCTTCCCAGCGTCTGGCCCGTTTTGATCCTTGCACATTCGTATGCCGGAATTCGTCTACTACACAGATTTGAGGATGCCTCGCCAGAATGGCCTCCGCATCCATCTCTTCCAGCACAGTCCCGTTGTAACTGATTTTTTTACGTGGCACCACTTCCAGGCCAACCGCTTTAGCGAGGGTGTCCGGGCGGTCATGCGATTCAAGATAACCGATGACCACGTCTTTTCCCTGGGCTTTCAGCGCCTGGGCCTCTTCCAGCATCTTGTAGGTCTTGCCCACGCCGGCGGCGTAGCCCATGAAGATTTTCAGTTTGCCTGTGCCCGCTTCAGTCATTTTTTGTTTGGGAAAATCCGCACGTCCATGCCGCGGGACCTCTGAATAAGCTTCTCCACAGAATTGCCCCTCATGCTGGACCACAACTTGGAACGCTGGCTATGTCCGATGAAAAGCTGCGTCACGCCTCTGGCCCTGGCAAATTCAAGAATCGAGTCTACCGGCTCATGGCCATCGAGAAGCTCGACGCGGATTCCCTTTTCGCGCGCCATTTCAAGTTTCTGGTCAAGCGCAAGGCGGTCAGTACGCGAGAGTTCCGGCTCATTTACGTGGGCCACAACCAATTCGCCATGGAAACGGCGGGAGACAAGCCGGGCTGTCTCAATCATCTCCTGCGCGTCAGACCTCGACGTAATACATACCAGAATCCGTTCCTGCGCGCCGAACTGCTGCTTGATTCCATGGGACCCTAAATAGCTGCTGAGCTGATGCTCCACCACGTCTGCGGCCAGCACCAGTGCCATCTCTCGCAGCTTGGATAGCTGCTGCTGGCGCTTTTCGAAACTGATTTGCTCTTCCGGCGAGCGCGCGATGGGCTCCACCGCCGGTGCATCCACAATCTCGATTTCGTCCGCGCTCTTGAGAAATGAAATGGGCACGGTCTGCGTTACTTTTTTTCCAGTGAGCTTTTCCACCTCGTCGCGCAACTCAGTTACATAATGAATATTGATGGAAGTAATCACCTTGATTCCCGCCTGCACCAGCTCTTTGGCGTCCTGCCAGCGAGTTGCATTTCGGGAGCCGGGAGGATTGTCATAAGCCAGTCCGTCAATGAAACAGGCATCCGGATGCCTGCGGAGCAGCGCGTCCACATCCACCGCAGTGCTCTGACCCACCTCCTTGAGCGGCACGACCTCCAGCTTGCTCAGGATGGCATTCGCTTCCGGCGGGAGTTGCGGCTGGATGGCGCCAACCACCACGTCCTGGCCTCGCTCCTTGCGGCGGCGAGCCTCGTCCAGCATGCGAAATGACTTTCCCACTCCCGACGAGTAGCCTAGAAAGATTTTAAGATAACCTTTATTCAGCGTTTTGAGGACAGAAGCCTGGTCAAGAACGTAGTCGCGTGCGAGCCGCTTCAGCGCCAGCGTGACAATGTCCGAATGGTGGATCTCTCCGCTGCTGGGGTGTTTCTTCATGTCCAGCCAGAGCCTGTGAACGAGCTGCACGTCCTCACTTTTCATGGTGGGCGTGTGTGGCCCAATGCGATAGGTGTCCACTTTCGCGCCGGGACGCACAATGTGAAGCACAAATTGGCGCTTCGGCTCCGGCGCTGCTTCCCAGGCCTGACCGATGCGGAAGGCCTGCTCTTCACTGGTCAATTTGCTCGAAAGCCCGGCCACAACCGCGGCGGTTTCCAGGGAATTGGCTGTCTGCACAATGGCGCTGAAGACGTCGCGCGCCGGGACCACCAGCAGTGAAATCTCTTTGCCATAACTTTCCGCGATGGAAACCGCTTTGGTAAACAGCGTTTGCTCGTAATCGCTGAAGATCTGCTCCATCGCTACCTCTGATTCTCCCGTGCTGTATCCGGTGAGGCGGGCCTCCATCACGACAATGTCCTGCTCGTATGTATCAGTGTTTTCCAGGGCCCACCGCAGATGATTGAGGGTGTTGTAGTCACGCACCGTGACCAGCACGTTGCCGGGACGCACATCGATGTTTTCGCGCTGTATCGTCTCCTGCTGCATGAGCTGGAAGTGTTCTTTCATCTGCGCTCCGGCATGGGCGAATTTGCGTCGGTTCACGCGCTCGGAGAGCGTGAAAATCACAAAGAAAACGGCGGAGAAGATCAGTCCGGCTTTCGTTGCAACCGATTTCGTGAACAGGTTCGTGACCGCAATCGCGAGCAGGGCCATGAAGACGCTCGCCAGCCCCAGCGGAATTTCTATCCCTCCAATGCGCAAGTTGGGCGGCACCTTCCATCCGCGCTCTCCCTTGTACTTGAATCGCAGCACGAGCATGGCCAGCGCGTTGAAGGTAAAGCTCCAGATCACGCCAAAGGCGTAGGCTTCGCCCAGGGCATAAACGTCGCCGCGGCTGAGAACGATGGTGAGCAGTTGCAGCCCCGTCACCAGATTCACAATTCGATAGCTGGTGCCATATTTACGATGCGGGCGACGGAACCAATCGGTCAGCACGCCGTCCTCTGACACCCGGTTCAGCACACCGTTGGAACCGATGATCGAAGTATTGATCGCCCCCGAGAGGATCAGGAATCCCACCACCACCACAAACACGCGGAAGATCAGCCGCAGCACCAGCGGCCCGCTCATGTACATGGCCATCCCCGCAATCAGGTTGTCCTTGTACACGGAAACGCGCACGCTGTCGGGAATCAGCATCACCGCGAGCAGCGAGCCAATGCCTGTAAAGACGAAGCTGTAAACGGCAATAATGATTGCGGCCCGCTTCAGGTTCTTGAGCTTGGGAGTGGCAATCTCGCGGTTCACCTGGGCCAGCGACTCCTCGCCGCTCATGGCCAGCACCGAGTGGCCAAAGGCGATCAGGATCCCAAACAACCCAAGCTGGTGGGCAAAGTTCGTGCCTTTCAGAAAGCCCAAAGCTTCGTCGCTGAAATGATGTAGATTGGCCGGCGTGGGCAGCGGCGGCAGGTGTGCGCCCACCCGCAGCAGCGTGTAGGCCGACCAGCCCAGCAGCATCACCACCATCACCGTGGTGATCTGCATCACGCGCAGCGCCTTGTCGCTCGATTCCTCGATGCCCATGATGTTCTGGCGCCAGTAGTACAGCGTCACCAGAATGGCGAAAACTGCGGCGGCATAGTTTTCATTCACCTGCGGCACGCCGTGAAAGAAGGCGTGCATGGCGCGCGGAATCCAGCCGTGCACGTCGGCCGACTTGAACAGCTCATTGATCAGCCCCGCAATGTACTGCCCGGCTGAGACGCCGGAGATGGGTCCGGTGAGGATGTAATCGAACATCAGGGCCGAGACACTCAGTTTGGCGAAGGTGCCGCCCAGGGCCTCTTTGACCACGCGGTAGACGCCGCCGCGTGTGAACATCGAGCAGCTTTCCACGTACACCGCGCGCACGGCGAAGGAGAAGAGCATGACGGCGAGCACGAACCAGGGAGCGGCTTTGCCTACGGCCTGCTCGGCGATGCCACCGGCATAAAACGCGGAGGAGCCCAGATCATTGAGGACAATGGCGGCAGCGCGCCAATAGGAGATAAAGGTCAGCATCACCGTGCTGGCCACAACCAGGCGCACGCGGTTAGAGAGCGGAGGTGTCAGAGGGCCGGATGCCATGAGCAAAGAAATGAGAGGCCACGTTCCCTGTTAGTGCGGCCTCTCCATCGAAAATCGATCTTGAATCTTTCCCCAGCGCGGATCAATACGATCTGCTCACGTTCGGCGAAAATACGCGCGTGAGTCCACATACTGGATTCTAGACCGCAGGATGCCCAACCGCAAACCTTGACTATTGCCTGTCTTTGGTTAGCGTACTGTGGCCTATTGGCCGGGGTTCTGGGGCGGGGTATGTCGAAGTGTCATCCAGAGCAGCCACAATCCGCTCAAAGTGAACATGATAATGGCCGGTACCAGAAATTGGCGTGCAGGAATGCGGTGAAATACGGACCAGACACATGCTCCCACAATGACCAGATCAACGACGACGAAGATAACGAATATTTGCGTTCGGGTCATGGTTGGCTCTTAGCTTTTGGCCTTTGGCTCTTGGCTTTTGGACTGTGGCCTTCCATTTTGACTACGCCGCGCTTCGCACGGCAAGACGGTGCGCCGCCCCGCCACGCCAAAACCGGGCGCGTCGGGGAAGACGGTGCTGAGCACCGTCTCTACGTTTTAATTGTCGAGAATGTGATTCGCCTCTCGTCACCACCCAGATGCTCAATCAGGATCTCCGCACTCTTCTCTCTCTTGAATCGCTCGAACTTTTCGCCCCACTCGATCAACAGAATGCTTTTGGAGTCTCTGAGGTCGTCGAGAGCAAGGGTATCGAGTTCACGCTGAGTGTCAATCCGGTACAGATCAATGTGGTAGAGCGTGATTTCGGGGCTGCGATATTCGTGAATGAGGGTAAATGTCGGGCTGGTGACATCCTCGGCCGCAGCAGCACTGAATGCTTCGGCAATGCCTTTGATCAGAGTGGTCTTCCCTGCCCCCAAATCTCCGCGCAACAAAGCAATCGTGCCGGGACGAAGCTCTCCTGCCAGTTGCCTGCCAAGCTGCACTGTTTCATCGGCGGAATGGCTGGTGTAGGAGTTCATTGACGGTTTTCAATCCACAATCAAAATCACAAATCAAGAAATTCTTAATGGATGAGCTAAGGAGTAGCAGAGACGGCTTGCGATGCGAGTTCCTCAAGTTTGGTCATCTGCCCGGGCTCGCCCATCGCAATCAGGTAATCGCCGGCTCGGATCGGCTCTTCAGCGTGGGGATTGAAACGAATCTCTCCTGCAACGCCGCGAATGGCAAGGATCATGATGCCGAACTCGTGATGAATCTTTGAACCTCCCACCGTGTTGTGGGCGAGCGGCGAATGGGGACCGACGGCAATCTCCTCAATCACCATCTCCAGCGTGCCGGAGCGCGCCGTAGCGATATCCAGAAAATCCAGCACGTTGGGGCGCAGAAAACTCTGGGCAATGCGATGTGCGGCGGAAACATAAGGAGAGATCACCACGTCAGCGCCAGCGGTTTTCAGGTGTTTCTGCGCGGTCTCCTCGCTGGCGCGCGCGATGATTTTCAATTTAGGATTCAGGCTTCGCGCCGTGAGCACAATATAGATGTTGGTGGCGTCTGTGGTGGCGGCTGCCACCAGGCCGCGCGCGCGCTCAATTCCGGCCTGGCGTAACGTCTTCTCGCTGGCCGCATCTCCCACCACGACAGGCCATTTCGGGTCAAGAACGTTGGCGCGGTTCTCGGCGGTTTCGACAATGACAAACAGGCACGGTTTCCGCGCCAGCTCCGCAGCTACACTGCGTCCCACGCGCCCTGCCCCGCAGATGATGTAGTGGTTCTTTAAATGCGCAATTTCGCGTTCCATGCGACGCTTCCCAAACACTCTGCCAAGCTCGAATTCTAGCAGAGCTTGTGTAAGCGCCCCGATCATCAGAAAAACCAGCGCTACCCCGGCAATAATGATCGCAACATTGAACACGCGCCCGGCATGCGAGAGCTGGTGCACCTCCTGGTAACCGATGGTGGTCAGGGTGATGACTACCATGTAAAAGCTGTCGAACCACGACCAGTGCTCGATATAGTGAAATCCGGCTGTGCCCACTGCCGTGAGTGACAGCAAGGCGATGGCAAGCACCTTGAGTGGAAAAAGCCTTTTCATCTCGAATGCAATCTCTGGGTCGTCTACACCAGAATCTACCATGGGGAAATGGAACAGGCGGACAATTTTGATTCCGGTGGGAATTCGAGACCTTAATCATCAAACCAAAAGCCCTTTGCCGAAGCAAAGGGCTTTACGAAAACAGAACCGCTCGTGTGGTTTTAACTCGCAGAGGTTCCCTGCGAAAGTTTGCTGTGACGACGGCTGTAGCCGAAATAGATGAACATTCCGATGATCAGCCAGACAATCAGTCGCAACCAGTTGGTCCAGCCTAATCCGTAGATCATAGCTCCGCAGACGATAACACCCAGGGTGGCGACCACCGGAACGGCAGGAGTCCTGAAAGCCCGCTCTAAATCCGGACGCCGCACGCGCAAAATCCACACTCCAATGCAGACCAGAATGAAGGCGAACAGTGTCCCAATGCTGGTCATTTCACCCACGATGTCCTCGGGGAAGAACGCCGCAAAACAAGAAGTAAAGACAAAGAACAGCAGGTTCGACTTCCACGGGGTCCTGTATTTCGGGTGAACGTCAGAAAAAACTTTTGGAACCAGGCCGTCTTCGCTCATCGAGTAGAACACGCGCGATTGCCCAAGCAACATCACCAGGATCACTGACGAGAAGCCCGCCAGAATTGCCACGGTCACAAACTTGGCAAGCCAGGCGTAGCCGGTCATGTACTTGGCAATGGCATAGGCGACTGAAGCTTCTTTGCCGGCAGTCCGGAAATCCTGAACCGTGGCCACGCCGCTCAACACATGCGAAAACAGCACATACAGAACGGTGCAAATCACCAACGACCCAAGAATGCCGATCGGCATGTCGCGCTTGGGGTTTTTGGCCTCCTGCGCCGCGGTAGAAACGGCGTCGAATCCGATATAGGCAAAGAACACCACACCTGCCGCTCCCAGGATTCCCATAATTCCACCGTAAGGATGGGTCACGCCTTCTGGCGTAGTATACGCGCTGGCAGCGGGAATGTAGGGTGTATGATTCGCCGGGCTCATGAATCCCCAGCCAATCACGATCACCATGCACACAATGGTGACCTTGGTGATGACGATAATGCTGTTGACGAATGCTGATTCCCTGGTGCCGCGAATCAACAGCAGTGACAAGAGGAAGAGAATTCCCACAGCGGGAAGATTCATGATCCCATGTACGCCCGCATTTGCTCCCATGCTGGTTTCAAAAGGCGAGTGCGACCATTGGTACGGTACGTGAAGACCAGGCCGGATAAAATCGAGCACCCTGTTGAAGTATTGGCTCCATGAGATGGCCACGGTAGCCGCGCCGACGGCATATTCCAGTACCAGGTCCCAACCGATGATCCACGCGATCAGCTCACCCATCGTGGTGTAAGAGTAGGTGTAGGCGCTGCCCGCGATTGGGATCATCGAGGCAAACTCGGCATAGCACAGCCCTGCGAACGCGCAGCCAACGCCAGCGAGCACAAACGCCAGCGTCACTGACGGGCCGGACCGCTGGGCAATTGCGTCGGCCGTCCTGACAAACAGGCCTGCGCCGATAATGGCTCCAATTCCGAGTGCGACCAGCGACCAGGGACCGAGAGTCGGTCGGAGGGGGTTCCTCGCGGCCTGCTCGCGGAGGCGATCAATCGATTTCCTGCGAAATAAAGAGCTACTCGCCGGCTCGCTCGCGGTTTGCGGTTGAATTTGGGTAGCCATTCCAGGTGTCTCCTTTGTGATCAGGCCCTTTTAGGGGCTGTTTTCCGGCTCGACCAGATGAGATATACCGGTATTCCCAGCAATACAATGAACAGTCCAGGCCAAGTGTACTGTGGTTTATAAATCAATAATACGACATCAATGAACAAGGCCATCACGATATAAATGGCAGGCAGTACCGGATAACCAACTGCCCGGTAGGGCCTCTCGGCGTCGGGCCTTTTGTAACGCAGGACAAACAACCCTGCAATAGTTAGGATGTAAAAAACCAGCACCGCAAAGATGATGTAATCCAGCAGTTGTCCGTAGGTTCCCGAGAGGCAGAGCAGGCAGGTCCAGATCCCCTGGACAAATAATGAGATTGCCGGGGTCCTGTAGGTCGGGTTCACTTTGCCTACGGACTTGAAGAACAGGCCATCTTTGGCCATGGCGTAATAAACGCGTGCCCCTGCCAGAATCAACCCATTGCAGCAGCCGAAGGTGGAGATCAGGATGGCCACAGCCATCAGCGACGCGCCTGTCCCGCCAAACATCTGCTGCATCACCGCCGTCCCCACGCGATCGGCGGGAGCGTTCTGGATGTCCTTCAGCGGCAGCACGGTGAGATAAATCACGTTGGCCAGAACATAAAGCGCAATCACGACACCTGTACCCAGGGCCAAAGACAGCGGCAGATTGCGTTTTGGATTCTTCACCTCACCGGCAGTAAAGGTGACATTGTTCCAGGCGTCGGCGGAAAACAGGGATCCCACTTGCGCAACCGCCAGAATCGTGAGCACGCCGACAAATGGACCCGCGGGTGTGCCACTGGCCGAGTGGAGAAAGTTCAGCCGCCAGAAATCGTGGAAATTAGCAGCAATCGCCCCCGCATTCCGGCCAACAAAGACTCCCGCCACCACCAGCAAAAACAGTGCGGAAACCTTGGCGATCGTGAAAACATTTTGCACGAAGGCGCCGGTCTTAATTCCATACATGTTCACGATCGTCAGTACAATCACTATCACGATGCCGCAGAGGTTCTGGGTGTTGAGTCCAACATCCATGTTGCCGAGAACGATTGCGCCAATGTGAATGGGCTTTACGTGAGCAATGTGCAAGATCCAATTGTCTGCGGAGATCGACGGGAAGAAGTGGCCCAGGAATTTTCCAAAAGCGACGCCTACCGCCGCAACAGTTCCGGTTTGAATCACCAGAAACAGCGTCCACCCATAAAGAAATCCCCACAGCGGCCCGAGCGATTCACGGAGGTAGACATACTGGCCGCCGGCCTTCGGCATCATGGCCGCCAGTTCGCCATAGGAGAGCGCTCCCACAATCGTCAGGAAGCCGGTGACCAGCCAGGCGCCGAGCAACAGCCCCGGCGAATTCGTTTCACGGGCAATCTCCGCCGACACGATAAAAATGCCCGAGCCGATCATGGATCCCATCACGAGCGTAGTGGCGCTGGTCAGGCCCAGCCCTTGTACCAGTTCTGTCTCAGGCTTTTGAACTGTGGCGGCGTCGAGAGTGGTATTAACCGAGGTGGACATCGTTATGTTTTACCCCAAAATGCGCAGGAATTCCTCCGCTGATTTTCCGGGTGATTCTACAACATCAGAGATCACCGCAACGGCGTCGGCTCCACCATCTAAGACTGATTTGCAGTTTTGCCGGGTAATGCCTCCTATGGCGACTAAGGGTTTCTTCGTAGCCTCCCGGGCACGACGCACTCCTTCCACCCCAATCACAGGGTCGGGATTGGCCTTCGATGTGGTTGCAAATACCGGGCCCACAGCTATGTAATCCACCAGCATCTGATCCGCTTCGCGAAGCTGGTCAGGATTGTGCGTTGAAAATCCAATCCACAATCGCGGCTGACCAGCATCCTGGAAAATCTGGCGAACGGCCCCGGGCGAAAGATCGTCCTGGCCCAGATGGACTCCATCGAAACCAGCAGCCAGGCAGAGATCGGCGCGATCGTTCATGATGAGCTTTGCCTTGTCCTGAATTACCCGGCGCAATTCCCGTGCCTGACTCAGCATCGGGCGGGGATTACCGGACTTGTTTCGATACTGAATCAGTGAGGCTCCGCCTGCTACCAGCTCGCGGGCAAAACGAGCGATTGCGACTGCCGGATCCGGTGCAGCAGAAAATCGAGCCGCATCAACGATGGGGTAGAAACGCGGGAGCTGGTTGGGGCCGTTCAAGATTGCAGCGCCATCTCCCGAGCGCGCTCTTCCTGCATGCGGGGCAAGAGCCGTTCCAGGTACTTGGTATCTACATTGCCGGCCTGGAAATCCTCGTCTTCCATAATGCGGCGGTGCAGCGGAATCGTGGTGTAAATGCCCTCGATGATAAACATTTCCAGCGACCGCCGCATGCGCATGATCGCCTCTTCACGGTCCTTGCCGTGCGTGATCAGCTTGGCGATCAGCGAATCATAGTACGGAGGGATCATCGCTTCGGCGTAAGCGGCAGTATCGACACGAATACCAAGTCCGCCCGGCGGGTTGAAAGTCTTGATCTTTCCCGCTGAGGGTGTGAATTTTTCCGGATGCTCGGCATTGATGCGACATTCAATGGCGTGCCCACGGCGTTCCACTTTGGGAACAACTTCGCTCATATTCGCGCCGGCAGCCACCAGAATCTGCGACTTCACTAAATCAATTCCCGTCACCATCTCCGTAATCGGATGCTCCACCTGGATGCGGGTATTCATCTCGATGAAGTTCAGGCTGCCGTCTTCATCCATCAAAAACTCAACCGTGCCCGCATTCACATACTGTATGGCGGAAAGGCAATTTTCCAGCTTTTCCCCGATGCTCTCCCGCAAATCTTCATTCACAATAGGCGAAGGTGATTCCTCCAGAAGTTTCTGATGCCGCCTCTGAATGCTGCATTCGCGCTCCCCCAGGCTGAGCACTGTGCCATAGCTGTCTCCGAGCACCTGGAACTCGATATGCCGGGGGCGCTCGATGAATTTTTCCATGTACAGATTGTCGTTGCCGAAGGCCGCCGCGGCTTCAGACTGAGCAGAGAGGAACAAAGATTCCAGCTCGTCTTCCCGGCGAATCACGCGCATGCCCCGTCCGCCTCCACCAGCCGACGCCTTCACAATTACGGGATAGCCGATCTGGCTTGCCCATTCCCTCGCTTCCCCGGCGCTGGCAATCACTCCTTCCGATCCGGGCAGAATGGGGACACCCGACTGCTTCATGGCCTGACGCGCTTTTTCCTTTTCACCCATCAAACGAATCACCTCTGATGGGGGGCCGATAAATTTAAGGTGGGAGGTTTCACAGACTTCGGCGAAATTGGCATTTTCGCTGAGCAAGCCATAACCGGGATGAATGGCGTCCACATTGGTGATCTCAGCGGCGCTGATCACGGCCGGAATATTGAGGTAACTATCGGAGGAGCGCGGTGGACCGATACAGACAGCTTCGTCGGCGAAGCGTACAGGCAGCGAGTTGCGGTCCGCGCTGCTGTAGACAGCAACCGTCCTGATGCCCAGCTCCTTGCAGGCGCAAATCACCCGCAGAGCAATTTCGCCTCGGTTTGCGATCAGGATTTTTTTGAACATGCGGGAATTTTTGCTGCGATTATTGAAGAGCCTAAGACTTTCTCAGTTCCTCGGCTGAAATCTCCACAACCTTACCATCGCACCACAGGGATAGTGGCAAATCTTGTCTTGCGTACTGATCCAGTACTTTGTCAAAAGCCGCTTCGAACGCCATTTGCGCCCGTACTTCAAGCGGTAGAGCAAGCACATCTGCGGGACTTTTATGTATTTCCGCCATGTTGCGCCATCAGGCCGTTGTATGCGTCATCATTTATTATACGAATCTCACGATGCTTCTCGAAAGCAACGAGAGAGGGCCTACCAGAGTTATCAAATACAAACCATGAATCAGCTAACTGACGATAACAAAGCAGGAAATTCCTGACGGAACGCCCAAAACGGCGCCGCACATCTTCTTCAGGCACATTATGACCGCCGTGCAAGACTCTTTTTCTAATCCTTGCTAGAGCCACATCGACCGTTGATATCCAGACAAAAAATATATTGATTTCGTACCCACGCCTCTTCATTTCCTTATCAGTCGCAAATAGCTCCGGCCGGAAAGGGTAGTTTCGAATCCAAAATCAATCCTGCGGCTTGCGAGACGTTCTATTTCTTCCAACATCAAGCGGCCGGCGCGAACAGCTGCGATTTCCGGCGCAAGCGGAGACAGACCCGCGGCGATCAGGCCTGCATTGATAAAGTTCTTGCAGTCCGCATAATTTGGCAGGAATTCACTCGCGAAAGTCGTTTTACCGCCGCCGTTAGGCCCAGCCACGATGTAAACATTTGGATTCACTTCCTTGGTCGCACGGCGAACAGTGGCTGGCCATATTCCACGGGCTGGCTATTGGCGACCAGCCTTTTAACCAGCTCTCCGGCCACGTCGGACTCGATTTCATTCATCAGCTTCATGGCCTCAATGATGCACAGGGTCTGTCCGACCTCCACTGAATCCCCGATTTTCACAAAAGGAGGCGAGCCGGGCGAGGGCGATTCGTAAAACGTCCCCACGATAGGCGATTTCACTTCATGGAACTCTTCCTCCACCTTCGGCGGGGGTGTGACTTGCGGCGTAGAAGCAGTTGTGCGAGCTGTCTGGGTTGGCGGCTGCGTGATGGCGATAGTGCTGGGAATGGCTGCTGGAGCGTGTTCGACCGGAGCGGTAGTGGATTGGCCCTTGCCGCGTCTGATCCTGACCTTGACGTCTCCGCGCTCCAGTTCAAACTCGGAGATGTCCTTTTCTATCAGGAATTCAATAAGCTCTCTGAGCTCTTTCTGATTCATGAATATGGTGGGCTCTCCGGCCTATAGCTCAATTAAGTCTTTGGTTGCAGGCGTCAGGATCTCGTGGCCTGATTCGGTGACCAGAACCATGTCCTCGATCCGGACACCACCTTCGGCAGGCACGTAAATTCCCGGCTCGATAGTAATGACCATTCCGGGCGCAAGTTTCTGAGTCTGTCCTTTGGCGAGGCGAGGGGACTCGTGCACCTCAATCCCAACTCCGTGACCCGTCGAGTGAGTAAAGTAGGAGCCGTAGCCCGATTTTTTGAGCAGAATGCGTCCCGCTTTGTCCACCTCTCCGGCCTGGACGCCCGGACGCACAACCTCAATCGCTGCAAGCTGCGCCTCCCGGACCGCTTGGTACATCTTCCGGTGCGCCCTGGAAACCCGACCCACGTGAACAGTGCGGGTCATGTCAGAACAGTAACCCGCGAGTATAACACCGTAATCCAGGATAATAAATCCGCTCTGGGGAATGGCTTGAGCGGAGGCGCGTCCGTGCGGCAGGGCCGACCTGCGCCCGGCGGCCACGATGGTATCAAAAGACATCTTTTCTGCGCCTGCGTGGCGCGCCTGCAACTCCAGCTCCGCCGCGACCTCCGTTTCCGATTCCCCGGGTCGTATGGACGATAGCGCGGCCGGAAAGATGCTTACGGCCAGCAGCGCTGCTGCTCGAATCTGCTCGATCTCATCAGCATCCTTGATCGCCCGCAGTCCTTCGACCACCGCTGTGAGCGGCTTCAGCCTGTTTCTACCGCGCCAGGACTTGACCAGGTGCTCGTAAGAGGCGTGAGAAAGATGCTCGGACTCGAAGCCCAGCATTTTGATATTCACCTTCTCTAAACGAGCGCACGCTTCCAGAAGAGCAGGTTTCTTGCCGATGACTATCTTTGCGCCCTGCACCTGGTCCATTGCCTGCTCGGTATAGCGCCCATCGGTGAAAAAGGTGAGTTTGGGCGTGCGCTCATGCGCAAGGAAGAGGAGCGCACCTGCGGTGCCGGAAAATCCGCAAAGATAGTAAATATTGGGCAGATGCGTGACCAGAAGGCCCTCCACGCCCCGCTCGTGCAGTTCGGCAGCCAGTTTTTGTTGCCGGGCTTTGTAGTTCACTTAAGCTGCTCCAGGAACGACCTCCAGCTTGTCACCAAATGGTTTCTCGTGGATGGCACAGAACTCTGCCTTTGATCTTAAAGCAAAAACAAAAAAGCCCCCGGTTTAACCGGGGGCAAAGTCAGGTTGAAGGTTTAGCTCTGAATGATTTTTGGTGTAATGAAGAACAACAGTTCGGAAGTGGCGGTATTGATCGCCGTGTGCCTGAAAAGATGTCCCAGCACAGGGATGCTGCCCAGAAGTGGTACCTGGCCAATGGCCAAGCTGTTCTGCGTCTGGATGACGCCGCCGATCACAGCTGTCTGGCCATCGCTTACCAGGACCTGCGTTGTGGTCTTCTGAGTGTTGAGTGTGGGGTTCAACTGCGCACCGCTGACGCGGGAGAAGTCCGGCGTCGTATTCTCGACATCCAGCAACAGGAAAATCGTGTTGTCAGACGTGATCTGCGGAGTTACGGTCAGCCGCAGGAACGCGTCCACGTACGTGACCGTTGGCGGGCCGCCCAACTGCGCGGCTGTAACCACCGGAATCCTCTGCCCTTGCTCGACCAGCGCGGAGATATTGTTCTGCGTCACAATGCGCGGGCGGGAGAGAATTTTCACCAGGCCGCGCGTTTCCGCCGCGGTCAAGATAAGATCCAGACGATAATTGGATGAGAAGTTGATCAACGAAATGCCGCTGGTCGGAGCTGTAGCCGGCAAGTTTGAGAACAGCGGGATTTTGCTAACGTCCCCGGGGAATGTGAGCCAGGGCGGCGCTGGGCCACTGGATGAACCTAATTGAATCGGACTCGCAACGCCGGTTCCACCACCCGCTGCCGTCGACGTACCATTGCCCCAACCAAACCCGATTTGGGTACCGATGTCACGGGCGAAGGTCCTCTGCGCTGATACCACGCGCGCCTCGATTTCGACCTGCGGTGTCTTGCGATCCAGTTTCGTGAGCAGATCATCAATCTTCGGCAAAGTGGCCGGAATGTCCTCAATGATTACAGCATTGCTGCGGTCATCCGATACGACATCACCGCGTGGCGAGAGGAATTTTTTGATGATCACGACTACGTCTTTGGAGTGTGCGTAGCTCAAGTATCGCGTGTAACTCTGTTTTGGAACAGCCAGCGCCTGGGCTTCCTGCTGCGCCCGGCGGGCATCAGCTTCCGTCTTCAAGGTTTCCAGGGTGGCGATGCGCAACACGTTACCCTGAAGTTCGCATTCGAGGCTATTGTTACGCAGCACCAGCGCCAGTGCCTGGTCCCACGGAATATCTGTGACATCAATGGTGACGTTGCCCTTTACGTTGGGATCGAGCACCACATTGAGCCCGCTGATCTCATGTATCAGCCGGAAGAAATCCTTGAGGTCCAGGTCCTTCAGGTCGAGGTTCAGCGGTGCGCCGGCATAGCGGCCACTCGTACAACTAGCGGAACTCGTCGCTGCGGGCGCTGGCGATGATGGCGTTTGCGCCGGTTGCTGTTGCTGCTGTTGCAGAGCCGCGTTCACCAGTGCAGGCTCATTCTTCATGCTTCCGTTGGCTGAACTGGCAGGGCCCGTCATGCCGACGAGTGCGGGATCTGGCGGCTTGGCGAAGTAGGCGGCAGCTTTATCTGAACGGGCCTGGGTTATAGATGCTTCTTTGTTAGCTGGAACATCTGCAGGGGCATTCGCCGCCGGCGCGAATTTCAGCACGACCGGCTGGATTACGGCACTGGTTACCGGCCCGGCAGGCTTGCCTTCAGGCTGTGCAGGAGCTGGCGGCGTCTGCTGTGCGACCATTGGCTTTCGCTCTGCAGGCTGCCGCGAAGTGTTCTTCAAAGTCAAAAGCAGTTTATTTCCCGCGGGAACCACCTCATAGTCGTGCATCGCAGCCATGTCTACGACAATTCGTGTGACCGGCGGAGCACTTTGATAGTGTGCCGCGCGAACAGCCTTGATGTCGCCGCTGTTGACGGGGATCTCTCGCGAACGCCCGTCGAGCAGAGAATTCGGAATATCCAGCACAACGCGGTCAGGCCCTGTAAGTTTCGTGGCCTTGCCGGTTAAAGAACCAGTGCCGGAAATCTCGATGTTGAGACTATCTTTGGCTTGAGCGACGGTGATGTTGCTGATGTGATTCGCGCGCACCGGCTCAGTTGAAGCGTGCGCAGAAGCGGGATTTGGAGCACTGGCATCAGGAATGCTCACCCGCACTTCAACACCGTTCTTGATCTCATTGATCCTGGAGGTTGCTCCCGGAGCCAGCGCCAGCTCAATCCGCGCCACTTCGGCGCCCGCGGCTGAGCGGTATCCCACCACCCGATAGGACTGGAGGCCCATGCTGGAAACTGTATGTACCGCTGAATCAGGATGGGCGACAGACACACCCGCCAGGTCAACCATCATTAGAGTTGCGGTCGGACGATATTCGGTATGAGTAAAGGTACCGTTCGCGAGGATGGTGACCACGCTGGCGTGGTCTCGCTTCTCCACCTGAACTCCGGCCAGTTGCGATACGGGACCTGCGGCCGGCGCGATTGTGGCTGCGGCCAGCAGAATAATTCCCAGCAGTTGCTTTAGCCTCATCTCTGTCTCCCCCACCAGGCGGCTTCTACGCTGCCTGCGTGCGCGGCTGAGTGGGCTACCTTAACCCCTTTTCAGCCGCTTAGAATTAGCTGCACCATCAATTCTGATGGCTTTACTACTTCCCCTTGGTTCGGCCCTTGACTGCTCTTCAATTGTTTACTGCTTCGAAACCAAATCTACGTCTTTGGAATCCTCTTAACGATCTCGTGCGCGGTCTCCCGCCCGAGATGGTCGGTTGCGAACTCGCGGAAGATCACCGAATCACTGGTGATCTTCTGCACACTTCCATTGAAAACCTGGTCATTCTCACGCAGAAAGTAAGCGCGATGCGTATTGCTTACGACTACCGCCAGCATTTGCCCATCAGTATCCTTGGCAATCCCTTTGAGCACCAATTCCGGAATGTACAGGCAGCGCTTCCCTACGGTGCAGTTCGGTCCACCCGGCCCGGCGGGAGCAGTGCGGATGACGCTCACGAACGGATCACGCCGGTTGGCGGCTGACGTTTTTAGTTGCTGCAGCAGGGCCGCCGGAGGCTGTTTATTACTGGCCGTCTTGTGCGGGACTACTTTTACCTGCGTTTTTTTCTTGGCTATCACTGCGGCGGCAGCAGCGCCTTTCTTCTTATCTTTGCCTGTCGCAGCAGTCTTGGTGGATGCTGGTGTCGTTTGCGTTGCCGGCTTCACGGCGATAACAGCCGGCTTCTTTCCGGCGACGGCACTGCCGCCGCTTTTGCCCGTGGAACCTTTACTGGAACCAGTCGAATTCTGCGCCGTAGGTTGTTGCGCACTCGTCTTCGAAGTAGATGCGGGGGGTGTCGCATTCTTTCCGGCAGTCGAATTCGCCGAGGTCGCCGGCTTCTTACCTGCAGCAGTTTGATTGTTGCTCTTGGGCACCGTCAGAGTAACCGGAGCATTCTGGCTTGCAGCGCTGGACTTGTGTGCACTCTGGCCTGAAGCGGGCGTCGTTGCCTTCTTCTTCTGCGTGTCAGTGGTTTGGCCCGACGAGCCGCCAGTCTGGCTGCCTGAACTGGAGTTTTGTGCCGGCGCTGCCAGAGCCAGGGCTGTTACAAGTACGAGCATTTGAATCGGCTTCATCTCAGTTCCCTTTTTCGTTCGCACTAATTTACTGTTTAACCGCCGCCACCGTCGCTGGTTTTTGCTGGGGAACCAGTTCGTGGCTGAAGAACGTTGTCGCCGTGCAACTGGCAACTACCGTCTCTGCGGGACTCCACGTATACGTTGACTTGATCTTGGACGCAGTGGTGTTTTTCATGTTCGCCATCTGCAAATTGCCGATGGTGATGATCCGTTCCACCTTGCCAATGCGGTCAAAAAAGTTCAGCATCGAGTAGTAAGGCCCATCAAGATCCAATTGAAATGGCACTTCGGTATAAAAGTCGTGATTGGACGTGGGCATGGCTGTGTAGCGGCGAACCTCAACGCCGGCAGCGGCAGCCGTATCGTGCAGGTATTTGATGAACTGGTCAGCCTCTTTTTCATCCGGCACGATCTTTTTCTCTTCCGCCAGTTGCTGCTCCAGTTCGGCCATGTGCTTCTCCATGGCAGCAAGCTTGGGGATAAACTCGCGCAGGCGCGCATTTTCCGCGCGCTTGTCCGCTACCTGGCCGCGCAGTTGCTTGATATCGTCATACATGGTGCCCAGCGGCCAGAAGTAAAAGCCGACGCCGACAATCGCGGCCACCAGGGCCAGGATGCCTAACTTCATCGCTAACGACATTTCATCGAATTTCGCCATAAACGACTCGCTTGTCCTTTAAGTCTTCTTTTGAGCAGGCGCCGCGCCGGGGGCGCTGGGTGTACTCGGCGCCGCAGGCACGTTACTGGCCGGCTTTTCGCAAATCAATTCGAACTTGAAGGCTTGCAGTTCCTTTACGCTGGAATCCTGCGTTGTTTCCTTGAATTCAACGGACTTGAATTTTCCCGTTTTTTCCAGATTGGCCATCAGGTTGGCGACGGCGTCCGGGCTCAAGGCCATCCCGGTGAAATCAATACTCCTGCCGTCGTCCGTCATGGCTTCCAGCCACACGGCATCCGTTTTGTTGACGGTATCGGCCACCATGTTGAGCAGATCCACGGGTCCGGTTTGTGAATTTTTGAGCTGGTCGATGACTTTGTAGCGTTGCTCGAACTGGTCAGCCTTGGCCTTGGCGGCTTCGTATTTTCTCTTAACGTCAGCCAGCTTCTGATTTTCCGCCTGCTCACGTTGCAAGTCCGTGCGCAACTGCTCGCGTTGGTGGTCCACAAACGTGTACCAACCCCACAACAGCCCTCCCAGGACGAGCACGAACACC
Organism: Candidatus Angelobacter sp.; assembly: GCA_036518395.1. Lineage (GTDB taxonomy): Bacteria > Acidobacteriota > Terriglobia > Terriglobales > Acidobacteriaceae > Angelobacter. The sequence continues at coordinate 34,676 of DATDNH010000334.1, forward strand.
AGCACCAGCATCGTCGTGCTTGGCCCCTCGCCGCCTACGGACGGGGCGGATGGACGCTTACCACGTTTCGCTTTTGGAATTCCGAGTAGATTGATGCGGATCATAAGTTTTCAAAACTCCTCAGCGCCAAACCCACCGCCACTGCCATTTGTCCCGGATTCTGCTCCAGGATTTCGCCTTCTGCCAGATCGGCGGGCGGGAGGATGCGCTGAAACGGATTCAGAATTTCTACCGGCAGTGAGAACTCCTGGCGCAGTGCTTCCACCAGTCCCGGCACCCTGGAGGATCCGCCAGCCAAAAAGATGCGTTCAATGTGCTCGCCGGAAGCGGTGGCACGGAAGAAGTCAAAAGTCTTTTGTATCTCCAGCACGATAATTTCCGTGACCTGCTGGAGGATCGGGGTTTTTGCGTCTTCACTCACGGTGCCGACTTTTTTGCCCAGCTTGAGCGATTCAGCATCGTCGAAGCTCAGGTCCAGTTCCTTCTGGAGTGAGTCTGTGTATTGATTGCCGCCGACGCTCACGTCGCGGGTAAAGAGTGGGGTGGTGCCCTTGACGATGTTGATGTTCATCACGCTCGCGCCCAGATTCAATAAGGCAACGGTGGAATCCGGAAACGGCTGATAGTTGTATTCGTAGCAATTCTGGAGAGCGAAAGCGTCAATATCCACCACTGCAGGGGCCTTGCCCGCGAGTGACAGCACATTGGTGTAATTCAGAATCTTGTCTTTTTTTACCGCCACCAGCAGCACGTCCATTTGCGGCCCCTCGGCCTCCGGATTCAGAATCTCAAAATCCAGGTTTACATCCGAGATGTCGAAAGGGATATGCTGGGCCGCTTCTGTAGTAATGCTGTCGGCAAGCTCTCCTTCGCTCATCGATTGCACCTTAATAGGCTTGACGATGACTGAGTGTCCACTTACCGAAGTGGCCACCTGTTTGGTCTTAATGCTGCGCTCGCCGAAGATCTTCGTAATTGCGGTGGAAACGTGTCCCGAGTCAACGATCATGGAATCCACAACCACGTCGCTGGCCAGCGGCTCCAGTCCCAGGTGCGAAACCTGGATCTCACCCTTCGAGCGCTTCAACTCAATGGCCTTGATACAGCTTGACCCGATATCCAATCCAACGATTGATTTTGATGATCCAAACATGCGTTCCTGCCTTTGTCGGTTAACCTGAAATCAGCTTCGGTTGCGGCTTCAACGTCCTATTACCGCTGCCCGCGCGGCCCTTGGCTTCTTTTTGGCGCCGCCTATGTTCATCGTGCTTTTTTGCTCCATCCACTGATCGAGGATGGTCTTCTTGAATTTCCACCGGTGTCCGAGTTTGAACGCCGGGATCTTCTCTTCCGTGACGTACTTGTACAGGGTGTCTGGGCTGACCCCCAGATACTGAGAAGCCTGGCGAATGTTCATAACCTCGCGCGACTCTGCTGCCATAACTTGTAGCCTTTCCGCTTGTGGGTTTTGGCCCCTACCCTGGAGGCCTGGGGAGACTCCCTTAGCTGTTTTCTCGGGGGGAAAACTTCAGGTTCGGCTGATTTATAGCTGGCTAATAGCCGAAGGTCAAGCAGGAACTTCCGTTTTTTGCCGTAAATCTCCGGATTTTACCGAAGTTCATGGTACTTTCGCGCTGAAACGCCCGCAAAATCCTGTATCCCAGGTTCCATTCAACCACAACCTATTGTGGTGTTGCCGCTCGCGGTTCATTATTTTGTCTCAGAAGTTACTAAGGACTTAGGAC
>DATDNH010000335.1:0-2929 GCA_036518395.1 Candidatus Angelobacter sp.
TAGCGTTACGATAGCAATGGCCGCAAACGCAGGGTTCTTGCGTAAGGCGTGAAAACCGTACCGTAAGTCCTGCAAAAACATTTCGAGTTGATGCAGGCCACGGCGCTCGCGATTTGTCTCTTTCACCTGCGTGAGGCCGCCGAAGGTGCGTAAAGCCGCATAACGGGCTTCTTCCGGGCTCATTCCCCGCCGGATATTTTCTTCGGTGAGAAGGCTGATGTGGGTTTCGAGTTCGTCGTTGAATTCGTTGTCCAGGTGGCGGCTGCGAAAGAGAGAGCGTATTCGGGATAAAAAGATACGCATACATTTAACCGTTGGAGCTCATGCGCAGAAAACGCCCCATGAGTCCGCTGATCTTTTCCCAGGTTTCGGCTTCAGTTTGAAGCTGTTTGCGGCCTGTTTTGGTGATGGAATAAAAGCGTGCTTTGCGGTTGTTTGCGGAAGTTCCCCACTCAGCCTTGATCCAGCCTTTCTGCACCAGACGCAGCAGGGCTGCATAAATGGTTCCCTGGTTGAGTTGCAGGGCGTCCTGGCTGATCTGCTCGATGCGACGAGCGATGCCGTAACCGTGCAGCGGGCCCATGCTTTCCAGAGTCTTGAGCACCATAAAGTCCAGAGTGCCCTGTAGGATTTCTGCCCTGTCTTCTGCCAATCCGACCTCCTGTGGCGATCCCACATAAGTATAGACGGGCGTACATGTGGGATGTCAACAGGAAAAGCGGCTTTTGGCTTTTGGCTCTTGGCTGTTGGCTCTTAGCATCCGATGAAACCGACGAAATCTTGACCGCCAAGGGCGTAATGGGGGCAATTTCGGAGACGTTCCTCCACCCAAAATGCGCAAAACCAGCGCATTATTTGAGCACCCGGCTCCCGAGGACCGTCTCTACGCAGGGGGCACCTCCTGCTAAACTAGTCGTGGTGCTCCCGCGGAGAGGTGTGTGAGCGGTTGAAACAGTCGGTCTTGAAAACCGATATACCCGAAAGGGTATCGGGGGTTCGAATCCCTCCCTCTCCGCCACCTCTTCTCCAGCGTTCCTTCGACTTCGCTCAGGATTTCGCCTGCGGGCTCAGACGCCCGCATTTCGGCTCAACTTGAAAACCGATATACCCGAAAGGGTATCGGGGGTTCGTCCTTCAGCTCCGCTACGCTTCACTTCAGGATGACAATTCCCTCTCCGCCACTCCTTCTCGGGTCCGGCCCGGACACATAGGTTACACTTTTGGACCAAACGGATTTTCGAGTGGTTCTAACACTCTGGTCTCCAAATCGTTCCTCGCGTGGCAACGACCGTTTGCGGCCCCTATTCCGCGAATCGCCTGCGTCTATAATGCTCGCCTATGATGATCCGCCTGCATTTCTTTGCCGTCACACTGCTGTTTCTTACCGGTTACGGCTTCAGCCAGTCACTCTCCCCGCAACAGTCTGCCGCGATCGATGGCATCACTAACAAAATCCTCAGCGATACCGGTGTGCCCGGCGCGGTGGTCGGCATCGTCAGAGATGGCAAGATCGTCTTTGCCAAGGGCTACGGGAATGGCCGTCTTGATCCGCCGGCAGCGGCGAGCCCGCAGATGCGCTACAGCATTGGATCGATCAGCAAACAATTTACTGCGGCGGCAGTTCTGCTGCTGCAGGAGCAGAAAAAGCTTTCGCTGGATGATCCGGTAGCAAAATATTTTCCCGGCCTGACGCGCGCAAGCGAAGTCACAATCCGCGAATTGCTTTCCCACACTTCCGGGTACCAGGACTATTATCCGCAAGATTATGTGCCGCAGTTCATGACACGTCCAACCACGGCGCAGGCCATTATGGACACGTGGGCGAAGAAGCCGTTGGACTTTGATCCGGGCACGCGCTGGCAATACAGCAACACCAACTACGTGATTGCAGGCGCCATTGTGGAGAAGGTCACCAGGCATCCGCTGTTCGATCTGCTGACACAGAGAATCTTCAATCCGTTGGGAATGAAGACCGTAATTGACACGGACCAGAGCAGCCTGGCCACAACGGACGCGGTCGGCTACTTTCGCTATGCATCCGGTCCGCCACACCCGGAAACGAAGGAAGCCAAAGGCTGGCTGTCAGGAGCAGGCGAACTTTCCATGACCGTAGAAGACCTGCTCAGGTGGGACATAAGCCTGATGAATCAATCCGTCTTGAAACCGGAGTCGTATCGCGAAATGGAGAAGGACACGCTTTTGAAAGACGGCACAGGAACGCGTTACGGGCTCGGTCTAGACGTCTACCATTTTGGCCAGTATTGGGTCCTGGAGCACGGGGGAGAGGTAACTGGATTCACCGCCACCAACATGGTTTTGCCGAACGACCGCATTGCGGTTGCGGTGCTTACGAACCAGATGGCGAGCGGCGCCTCAGGCGCGATCGCACGGCAAATACTAAGCCAGCTGTTCGAAGCCAACGGGCAGGGAAGTGATGCTGCAACGAGTTTAGTGCGGCAAATCTTCGAAGGCCTGCAAAACGGCAGAATCGATCGCTCGCTCTTCACCGGCAATGCCAACCATTTCTTCAGTGAGGCTGCTCTCAATGAGTATCGAATCAGTCTGGGGCCTCTCGGCGCGCCTAAAAGCTTCACTGTAAGGTCAAAATCTTTGCGCGGCGGATTGGTTTTTCGCAGCTACAGCGTGGAATTCCCGCAACGCGCGTTTAACGTTACAACTTTCGCGCAGCCGGATGGGAAACTGGAGCAGTATCTGGTGGTGCCGCGGGAATAGCAGTCAGCCCACGGCACTCCGGGACCATCGACACTCAGCCTGCCGGCTTTTTGAGCTAAGAGAAGCATTTTGCCTGGCATGGTTGAGGCGGCACAAACAGCGAATAGAACTAGATCAGCTCTGATTGTTGAGAACACAACTGGCAAAAGGGCGCACAGGAACGGCATCGCACTAAGTAAATGTGGTGGACAGCAAT
>DATDNH010000336.1:0-3430 GCA_036518395.1 Candidatus Angelobacter sp.
GCGCTGGCCTTATTGGCTCGGCGCTTTGCAAATAGATACAGGTGACTACAAATCCGCAGAAACGAATTTGAAGATCGCGCTGGAGAAAACTCCTGATAACGCGCGCGTCCTCTATGACCTGGGATTGGTGAGTCGAAAGCAGGAACGATTGGACGACGCGCGCAATTACTATGAGCAGGCACTCAAGCTCGATCCGCAGTATCTTCCGGCTATGGCAGCGCTGGGCACGGTGCTGCGCATGCAAGGTCGTTTTGCGGAAGCCGTTGCCATTTACAAGCGGGCGGTCGAGAAGAGGCCTGGAAGCTGGTTTCTCTGGGGCAAGCTAGGTGATGCCGAACAGTGGGCCGGCAATGATCCGGGCGAGATGACAAAGGACTACCAGAAGGCGATCGAACTGGCGTCGGAGCAGATGAAGATCACGCCTGACGACCCGTTTCTCGTGACCAATGTCTCGTCGTCCTATGCAGCGCTTCGCGACAACATTCACGCGCTGCCGCTGATGCGGAAGGCGTTGCGGCTAGCCCCCCAAAACCCGGACGTGGTCGCCAGCGTGGCGGAGTCGTATGAGCTGCTTGGCAACCGCGACGAAGCTTTGAAGCTGATTGACAAGGCGCTTCAATTGGGATATTCGGCCGACTACGCGAGAAAGACACCGGAATTGCGAGTGTTGAGAAAAGATCCGCGGGCACCGCAGCAGATACGCGAGCCCGCGAGTACATCGATTAACTAAGAAAGGACAATCAATCCATGCCAGAAGAACAGACCAAAAAAGAAACAGCACGCGATGGTGGCGATATGACCGGACGCGATGGTGGTGACATGACCGGACGTGACGGCGGCGATATGACCGGACGTGACGGTGGCGATATGACCGGACGTGATGGCGGCGATCTGACCGGACGTGACGGCGGCGATCTGACCGGACGTTGATGCGGCGAAATGACCGGACGCGACAGCGGCGCGATGACCGGACGCTGAGCGCGGAACCCGTCGCCCGGCGCCGAGAAGTTTTACGATTAGCCCTACAACCGGTCTTCTTTCACCAGCAGCCAATATCGCTTTCCAAAGGGCGTCAGCTTGCACGACTTGGAATGCATGGCGGCCCAGTACATATGTTGCTCGCCAACGGGAACCACCAGATCGCCACTGGCGAATGCCTGCAGGTCCTGCAGGATCGCAACCTTGGCGTCATCATGGCTGGGATCCGTGAGCTCGTAATCCGGCGCCAGCTTGTGCTCATCGTCCGGATGAGGGAAGTAATCCACAATCTTGCGCAGTGTCTCGACGGGAATTGCCGGCGAACCTGGCCCTGGTGGCACCCGGCGTAACGGGGTCCAGCTTGAGACGTTTGTCTTGAAGATTGGCCGCTGCTCCCATGAGCCCAGCGCCTGATCAGCATAATGGTAAACTGCGCCCGGCGTAACCTGGCCGAGTATGTCGGCAGCGGCGCCGTCCAGCGCCTCGATCAGTAACGACGTAAAAACGCCGTGTCCGCCTTTTGCCTCCATTGCCTGTTCCGAATCGCGCGCGGCTGTGAGCACCACCATTCCTTCAGAAAGCTGAGAAACGTTGCTGCCGTCAATATCGGGGCTGCCGAATGCTCCTGAATGGCAGCAATCCAGGATGATGATCTTCTCCTTCGCTGGTGAGTGGTTCGCGTAGCCCAGGATTTCATTCATCGCAACACCTTCGTCGTAGCTCTGGGTATCCGTTGTGAGGATATAGCCGCCAACGCTGGTGATCGTCCCGTGGCCTGAAAAATAGAACAGCGCAATGTCCGACTTGGAGGTGAACAGATCGTGGATTTTCTGGCCCAGAAAAACCTTGTTGATGCCGCCCTTGGGAGAGCTTTCCCTGTACGGATCTTCGGGCTGTGGGATGCTGCCGTCGGGGTTAGGCTGGGGCGCAGTGATCAGCTCGACGGTGAAATTCGGGTCGCCGTTGCCGTGCCTCGCGAATAGTTTTGCCACCGATCTTGCGTCATTTACGCACCCCGAGAGCATTTTTCCGGGATAGTTATCGATTCCAACGACAAGAGCTTTCTGCATGCGCACCTCCTTCTCCTGGGCAATGCTGAGCGGCAGAAAACAAAGGCGTTTCTGAGGGTCTGGGAGTCGTGATTAGCTTAGCACAGAGTTTCCGGGCGCATGATCATTTGCTCCCTGCCTGGCCATCCAGCCAACAGGCTAAAAAAATTCTTCCCACGGGAATATCTCTATCACTCCAGCAGTTAATTCCAATAGACCGGTGGAACTCCGTACGACGCCGGTTCAAGGAGAGAGATCATGCCCGACAAAACAAAAGACGAAATTTTGTACGACCACAATCACGACGGAATTGACCGCCGCGGCTTTCTTAAATGCATGGCGTGGGCCGGTACCGGCGCGCTGTGCGTAATTAAAGGCGGTGTCCTCAAGTCTTACAGCCTGAGCAACCTCGCAGCTATCGGCCCCGACCAGTCAAAAGGCGACTTCAGTTTTGTCCAGATCAGCGACAGTCACATGGGGTTCAACAAGCCGGCGAATCCTGACGTTGCAGCCACTTTGCAGGCCGCCATTAACAAGATCAATGCTCTGCCGGCGCCTCCGGATTTCATGCTTCACACCGGTGACATCAGCCATCTCTCGAAACCGGAAGAGTTCGACAACGTGGAACAGATTCTAAAGAGCGCCACCGTCAAGGACGTCTTCTACGTCCCCGGCGAACACGACGTCCTCAATGACGATGGTCAACAGTACCGCGAGCGCTTCGCGAAAAACAGCAATGGCAACGGCTGGTACAGTTTCGACAAAAACGGCACGCACTTTATTGGACTGGTCAATGTACAGAACCTGAAGGCCGGCGGCCTGGGTAGTCTGGGCCACGAACAACTGGAGTGGATGGAAAAAGATGTCAAACATCTTTCCAAGAGCACGCCGATTGTCGTCTTTGCCCACATTCCTCTGTGGAGCGTCTATCCCGAGTGGGGCTGGGGAACGGAAGACAGCGCGCAGGCGCTTGGCTACCTGAAGCGTTTCGGGTCAGTCACTGTTCTCAACGGCCACATTCACCAGACCATGCAGAAAGTGGAAGGCAACGTCATCTTCCACACCGCCTGCTCCACAGCTTTTCCCCAGCCGAAGCCCGGCACCGCCCCCTCTGCCGGGCCAATGAAAGTTCCGGCAGAGCAGCTTCGCTCGCTGCTGGGCGTAACCGAAGTGAACTATACGAAGGGACGGCACGCCCTGGCTGTGATCGATTCATCGCTGGGATAAGAGTTAGCCGGCCAATTTGGAAAGGACCAAAGCAATGAAACCAGTAGTGCGCATTCTAGGTGCAGCCGTGCTGTTATGTATCTGTACATTAATCACGAGCGTTGCACAGATGTCCTGGGCTTCAGCAGATGAAACGCCGCAAAACCAGGTCAAGATCGATAACTTCGCCTTCACCC
>DATDNH010000337.1:0-15314 GCA_036518395.1 Candidatus Angelobacter sp.
AAGACTACGTCGCAAAGGCGCCGAGTTTTCAAGCCTTTCGCAAGGCAGGCTGTCCTGATATGGCGGGCATTCCCTAAAGCGAAGCAAATTTGGCGTCCCCGACGGGATTTGAACCCGTGTTACCGCCGTGAAAGTTGAGCCGGTTGCGGGCGTGAGCGCAGCGGGAGCCCGCAGGCGAAATCCCGAGCGGAGCCGAGGGAGCTCCTTGAGCGAAACAGACAGCAAAAACATTGGCGTCCCCGACGGGATTTGAACCCGTGTTACCGCCGTGAAAGGGCGATGTCCTAGGCCGGGCTAGACGACGGGGACGCAGTCACGACAAGTTGCAGGCAACTAGTGACAGGAAACGTGAGTATTTAGTATTCAGGAAAGATGACCGAAAAGTCAAAGACAGCAGTTGTTAGTATTTGGGCACAAGCCAACCCAAGATCAACAGCAACTCTCCGCTGTCGCAGGGACACGCTGGCGAAGCCAGTTGCCTGGCTCACGTCCGTCCCGCTGAGCGGGACCTGCAATCCATCGGAAGCGACCCGCACCGCCTGATACTCCCCGATTGGCCCCTCCAGCGGGCGCCAATCGGGGAGTGTGTGCTGCCACCAGCAAATGGCTAGCGCCTGGTTTTGAAAAAGCTCTAGCCTCTTACTCTTCGCGGAGATCGCACCATATACAAACCCACTGCCATAGCGAGGGACAGCAACCCGATCAAGGCCAGCAGAGGGTTCGCGCTGGCAGTCTGAGGCAGATTGGCCTTTGCCGACTCTGCGGGCTTCTCCTGCACCGGAGCTGTCGTTGGCACAACGATCAGCAAGACGGACCGCGATGTCGTCGCAGGCACCTGCGGCGGAGGAGTCGGAGGTGGCGCAGCTTCTCCGGTGACGGTTCGAGAACTAGTGCTAACGTCCTGCGGCTCTTCTGTTATCACCGTCGCAGCTACATTCATTCCTTTTTTCAGATGGAAAGCATCAACCTCGCGACCATTGATATTAAATACCTGGCCCGGGGGGATGTTGTACTGCTTGTTTGTGTTATCGGGCAAAGTCAGAATGACTGAACTCGGTGGATTTACATGGAACACTTTTCCCTGGATCGTACGGACCGTTTTCACAACGGTCGGCGTTGTCGTCGTGGTGATGGTGCGCGTCAGTCGCATTCCCGGTTTTAGATCGTGAACCGTTAATTCTTTGCCTTCCACCGTCGCCGTTGCATTGTCAGGGACAACAAACCGTTTCACCTGTCCGTCGTCGGTCTTTACCAGCAGCTCGTTGCCGGAAACGTAAAGAACCTCACCACTCTTCGTCTCGGTTTTGACCGTCGCCTGGCCGCTCGGAGAAGTTTGGGTCGTGGAGGTGTCCTGGGCGAATGCCGATGCGGACACCAATGCAAAGATAAAAGTTATTGGTAACAGAATACGCAATCTCAACCAACCATTCATACTCGGGTCTCCTTGGTTTTCCTCATGGTCTTTTAACGCAATGGCGCAGATGAGCCTGCCAACTTGCGCCGTTATGTTCACGGGGAAACAGCTGACCAACCACTTGAGCGAGTATCAACGCGAGTACATCCGCAGCAGACAAGTACTCCGGAAGGCCCGGAGATGCCGACCATTCGTGGAGGTCGAGACCAGCATAGGGGCTGGTTCACCTGGCGTGAACTGTCAACGGTGACAGTCAGTGATCCAAACGGGATCGAGAGAGTCGATCGGCGAGTACTCTGTGGTACTGCACAACCAGAGTGCCAGGCGTCGTCCTCAAATCATAAAGGGCAACTCACCTCACCACTAACGTGACCGGTACGGTGGCGTTGGGCACGCCTGTAGTGGAACTGGTACCGGTTATCGTGATCGTATAAGTTCCCGATGGTGTAAGCGGTGGTGGTGGCGGTGGTGGAGGTGGTGTGCCGCCTCCCCCTCCTCCACACCCGATCAGCAGCAGCAAGAATCCCAGCACAGAAATGCTTGTTGCCAGCCAGAATATTCTGAGTTTTCCGCGACGACGCGCCCCAATTCCGCACAATGCAAGCGCCGCGACGAAACATCCCAGATAGATATCCAGCCGTTTGAATCCCTGGGGCGGGACAAGAACCGCCGTATGACCATTGCCAGACGTATCCACGATCATGTTGACGGTGCCATTCGCCGTGACTGACGGTGGGTTGAAGGTGGCTTTGGAATTCGGCGGTAAACCACTCGCGCTAAATGTGATTGTGCCTGCGTTCGATGCCAGGTCCACGCCAAGAAGAAATCCTGTGCTGCTGCCGGCGGTCACTGTTGAAGTAGTGAAAAATGGATTAATTCCGAAGCCGGTAATCGTCGTCTGGTCGGTAGAGGTATTGTTATTCAAATTGGCGTCGCTGATGCCCCCAACGCTCACGCTATTAAAGACTGTCGCTGGCGCGTTTGTGCCTACACTGACAGTCAAGGTGATTGGTGGATAGCTGTTGCCTGGTGCAAGCGCCCCGTCAGGCCTGCCGCAATTTATGAACGGTGAATTCAATGTGCAGGTCCAGCCTGTGCCGGCGGCGGCCGTACCCGTGAGCCCAAAGGGCAAGGTGTCAGCGACGGTTACAGTTCCTCCGCCCGTTGCGATCGTCCCTACGTTACTGACGTTAACGGTATACGTCGCTCCGGTCTGGCCAATAGAAAAGTTACCTGAGTGGGATTCAGTGATGGCGAGATCCGGCAGAATGATGTTGGTGAGATCGCTGGCAAAAGGCATACGCAGGTCCCCGCCACCAGTTACGGTGACGAAGTTGTTCACTGGAGTGAAAACATTCGGGCCCACGTTGACGGTCAAGCTGATTGGCGGATAGCTGCTATTCGACGCCAACACGTCTGAGCGGTTGCAGTTCACGAAGGCAGTGTTGATGCCGGAACAACTCCAGCCGGTGCCGCTGGCACTGACCGTCGTCATACCAGTCGGGAGGTTGTCGTTTACATTGATGGCAGCCCCGGTTGTCGCCACAGGCCCAGTATTGCTCACCGTAATGGTGTAGATCCCATTCTTGCCGACGGTGAACGGGTCAGTATGAGTCTTGGTGATTGCCAGAATAGGGCCGCTGACATTAGCGACATCGGTGGCGGTGTCATTCGAGGTATTGAATTCACCCCCACCGCTCACGGCAGCCTGGTTAATGATTTGGGACAAAGCGCTGTTCACACTCACCGTCACCGTGATCGCGGGATAGCTGCTGCCCACGGCCAGCGCGTCTGATCGCGAACAAGTCACAGAATTTGTGGGAACTGGTCCGCAACTCCAGCCGGTCCCAGCATTGGCAGTGGCTGTCAGACCTTGTGGCACGAAATCGGTGACGGTGACTGTGCCTGAGGTATTTGCATGCCCTCCATTGCTTACGGTAATGGTGTACGTGCCTGACTGGCCCACAACAAGGGGATCAGGAGTATGGGATTTTGTGATGGTCAAGTCAGGAGACGGATCAATCGTCGTGGGATCACTTGCACTATCGTTGGAGGTGTTGATCTCCCCGCCCCCGGACACTGTGGCCGTATTCGTGACCGGACCTGTCGCGTCATTGGGAACACCCACAAACACAGTGATCGGGTCAAAACTTTGTTTCGAGGCCAGCGAATCTGCTCGCGTACAAGTCAGGGTGCCAAAGTTGGTGCCGCAAAACCAGGGAAAATTAGCATTAGCAAACCCCAAAACCAGTGGGGCAGGAATGCTGTCCGTAACGGTAACCTGGCCGCTGGTAGCACTACCGCCGATGTTGCTTACAGTCAGGGTGTAAGTCGCATTGCCTTGCCCCTGGTGGAAATCGCCAGTATGTGTCTTGGTGATCGTCAGGTCTGGATGAAGAATGACATTGGTTTTATCGCTGGAACTATTGTTGAATGTGTTGGTGTCACCGCCTCCGGAGACTGTGGCGGTATTGGTGATTAGGGCGGGCGCATCACTCGCCACATTCACAGTCAATGTAATCGCTGGGTAAGAGCTGTTCGAGGCCAGAGCGTCGCTGCGCGTGCAGACCACCGGCGAAGCTGTATTACAACCCCAGCCCGTACCGCTGACGGCATTAAAAGTCATGCCCGTTGGCAAGGCGTCTGTGACCGTCACAGTCGTGCCGTCTGTGGCCGATAGTCCAGTATTCTTGACGGTAATGGTATAGGTTCCGGTCTTACCCTCCTCAAACGTTCCGCTGTGGCTCTTGGTGATAGCGGGATCAGGGCCAAGCTGGATTACCGTTGTCTGGTCTGTAGCGCTATTGTTAGCGGCATTTGGGTCGCCGCCACCGGAAACGGTGACGCTATTCGTGACTATTCCGGGAGCGTTGGTGGCAACTTTGACCGTCAGAATTATTCCCGGATAAGAACTATGGCCAGCTAAGACATCGCTGCGAGTACAAGTCGCAGACGAACTCGTGTTGCTGCAACTCCAGCCGGTTCCGCTCGCCGAATTAACAGTGAGTCCGGTGGGTAAGGTATCGGTTACTGTGACAGTTGACCCGTCGGTTCCCTTCACGCCGATGTTGCTGACCGTAATAGTGTACGTATCGCTCGCGTCGCCCTGGGTGAAGTTGCCGCTGTGAACGCTGGAAATGGTCAAATCCGGCTGGCCGCAAAAAGGAAATTTGAAGTTGGCAATACGGGTGTTCCAGTTGAAGATACCGCTAGCCTTCAGGTATTCAGTGGTGTACCAGAAGGTGCAATCGTCGACGGGATCAAGCTGCATGGCGCTGTAATCTCCCCACCGCGTCAGTGGATTGCCGGCTCTGGTACAGCAGGTTTGGGATCCCGCGCCGTTGATGATGGTGATTTCGCTTTCCAGGGTGCTCAGCGGATCGAAAGGTGTGCGCCCGGCAAAGGCGATCGAAGGAAATAGAGTGCTGCTGGATACGCTGTAGCCCAGCGCAATATCCCCTGACTGATCCATGGCCATGCTGCCCATCCAGCGGAAGTTCGAATCCGGGGCAAACGTTGACTGCTGGGCCACCGTAACGGCGCCATTGGGGTCCTGGATTTCATACCAGCGCACGCCGGAATTCTGGTTCACCGGATCAGCAATGACCGAATGATTGACTACCAGAGATTCGTGATCACCAAAATTGCGATACGCAAGGCGGTACATCAGGCGGTCGCCAAGCGTGTCCAGAAGAGTAAATGTGTTCGGCTGTGGCACACAACTCTGACTGAAACCGCCGCTACACAGAAACGGAGTGAAGGGCGCTACTGGAATGTTGATGGCGTTGCTGAAGGTGGAATTAGTCGGCGTGGCGAAATCGACGTGGAACTTATAAAGGTTCAGGGAGTTCACGTCAAATTCCAGCATGTAATTGGGAGATCCCGGAGGCGGCGGTGTGCGGCCGTCAACGTCTGCGGGCAGCACTCCTCCAACGGTTGGAGCTTGCTGGAAGCAGATCTGGGTTGCCGGCAAGCCGTTGCGCATGGCATTGCCGTCATAAGCGCATGCATCCGTGCCCAGAAAAGCCGTCAGGCTGTTGTTGAACATGTTGAAGGTGACGTAATACGCGTCCGGCCAGACAGCCATTTTGGGATAGTCGTCGAATTCATTGTTGTACTGGAACGCGTAGCGGTTATAGCTTCCCGTCGCATCGGAGGTGGTAGAGACAGCTACGCATTGCAGCGTGTTGGTAAGAAGTCCCGTTGTGCCATTACGAACGGCAAACTGGCCGAAGATCCAGCGATCGTTGAGCTTGTCATACATGACGATGATGTCGCCGTCGTTGTTGGTTTGACAGGGACCTCCGAAACCCTGCCAGAGTGTATTTCCCAGAACCGGGTAGCCCGGAAGCATGTTGCCCGTGGTTTTATCAAAAACCGCGAAGCTGACGTTCACCCATTGAACATACTGCGTCAGTCCGACAGCGCCATTGGTATCCGGCGGGGCAAGATTGATGGTGAAACCGGATGGCACGCCCTGGCCAATACCGTCAAAATTGTTGAGTACTGTGGGCGCCAATTCGGGAGCAAACGCTGTTGTGGTCCGCTGAAGCGCTGAATCGGGCTCAGTGTCCGGCTTGTAGCCGGGTTGCAGCGTAATCCTCTTCAGTTCTTCCGCCTCAGCCGGCTCCGCTTCCGGCTCGCGCGCCATCTTGATCATGTCTCGCAGGGGCGGCGAGACGTCATGTTGGACGTCAGTCTGTACCGTCATGGTGGGCTGCCCGGCGAGTGGGGGCAAATTCTGATTGCTGGCAGTTGGAAAAACGGTACTTTGCCCTGACGAAAGGCTGGAAAAGAAAAGCAAAAACAACAAAGGCGGAAAAGCAATCCTGAAGAATCTGTATCCTGTCACATCAAACTCCCGGCAAATTTGTGCCTGACACTATATTCAGGAACTCTGGATTGGGCAATGGGTTTCGAGTCAAAATATGCGAAGTTATGCAAAGTTGGCTGTGACGGGGATCACACTTGTTGAGTTCCAGATTAGAAGACTCTAAGAATTGCCGGGGATTGTATCGCTAGACGACGTTATGTTCGCCTTATTTTAATAAACCAAAAGATTGGCTCAAAAGCTCTTATTGATCAGGGCGGGAAAAATCAATGATGGGTACGTAAGTACTTTCTCCATGCCTCCTGTGTTTCAAGTGGGTTTCGAAACTCAATGCCGGCATCGGGATAGATAGCCAGCAAGCTCTGATGCGAGGCGTATCCCAGATCGATCATCATTGCGTCGACGGTTTCAACAAGACGCGCCGTCGCGGGCTTGTACTTGCACTGTCCAAAAGAACGCACGATCGTCGCCCACTCCTCCGATGAAACCGAGTACTGAAAGTAGTTCCTAGTCAGAATGCGAAGCGCCTCAGGATCGCACGCAAGCGAAAAATACTTTAGTGCAAGGTACGATCGTTCTTCTTTCTTCTCGGAAATGAACCGACGCAGGCCCGCATCTACTTCTGGACTTCGCATTTGACTCAGAGTATCTATCACCCATGCCTGCTGGACTTCGTCTTCAGTGCTTTTGAACACGGCAATCAATTCGCGGTAGGCGTGACGCGACGCGAGCTCGCGCTCGACCGAAAGCGCATAGTCCACCGCGTGGTCGTTGAGATGAAGCTGGACGTACAGTCTTGGATCGACGTTCGGCGGGTCATCCACCCCCCTGCGATCAACCGGAAGCACGGAGTAGATGCCCTTTCCCTGGGCATTCTTTTCAATGGATTCCCGCGACAGAAGGTCAATCAACTCAGTGGTGGAGTAAGCGCTGAGCCGCGACGCATCATACGAAACCACATGCGGGATGTACGGGTGTTTGGCTGGCGACTGCGCTGGCGCGGGCGGCACAATCCACAAGACGCATAACACAATCAGACATTGGCTATATGCAGATTTCATCTCTCAGATGCCGTCTGGCGCACAGGCCATCGCTGCTGACAAGAGACTAGATTAACATCCTGGCACGAAACAACATGCACTACAGGTTACGGAGTAGAATGTTTTCCGAGTATGGCTGACCGACTGTACTTGAGCATCTGGTTTCCCAGCTTCCGGGATTCGGAGATGATCCCGCGGCTGCTTTCTGTGTTGAAGCAGTTCCCTTTCTCGGCGCAGCGGAGCGGAATCGGACATCTGGCTGTTTACAGTGTCTCCTGGAATGAGCCGCTGCTCTTTGAGCAGACTTTCGACTATCGCATCGATCCTGAGCGGGCGCTGGCGCTGGCAGGAGAATTCCTGCATGAGGACAACGCTTACGAACTGGAAACCATGTGGGACCTGTGGACACCGATCGAGGAAGGCGACCTCGACACCACGTGGGAGCTCAAGCCCCAGTTAACCAAATTCATTGCCCTGGGGACAAAGTTTGAGGACGCCACCTACCAGCAGAACGGACACATCCAGGTGGACTTTGGGCTGGATACTCCGTTTCTTTATGAGGACGTCGAATTGACCGACGTGGTAGAGAAGCGAGTGAAATTCAATGTGCAAAAGCTCATCAACTTCACCAATGCCGTGGAAAAAAATTGCGGCATCACCGGACGCGTGCTGTGGTCGGAGTCAGAGGACAACCTGGCGCAGAAGCTGATTGAGAGACTTCAAAAGGTACAGTGAAAAAGACCTTCAACACAGAGGAACAGAGTAAGCAGAGGAGATTGGGGAAAATAAAATTCAAGGTCTTTTAAGAACCGAACAGATTTGGAAAGTGGCTATCCCAAATAACTTGGAATGAGGCGGCAGAAAGAACAAGCGGAGGATGCAGAGGAAAAATGGACGTAAATGAGATCACCGGGAAGATCATCGGCGCAGCGATGAAAATCCACTCAGCGATAGGACCGGGCGTATTGGAGAGCGTGTATCGCAAATGCCTCCAGCACGAACTCCACAAGTGTAGCTTCTCTGTCCAGAGCGAAGTTAAACTTCCCGTCCACTACAATGGGTTGCTCCTGGAATCAGGTTACCGATTAGATATCCTGGTTGAAGGTTTGGTAGTGGTTGAATTGAAATGCGTGGACGCCCTCCTGCCAATCCACAAAGCGCAGCTTCTTACTTATCTCCGCCTCGCTAATAAACCTCTGGGTCTTCTCCTCAACTTCAACGTCGTGCATATGAGAGAAGGAATTAAGAGGATTTTGAATAATCGATACCGTGCATCTGCTACCGCCGGCCACTTCTGAAGGAGCACTGGTGTGAATAACAAACCCCCAAAATCCTCTGCTGCCTCATTTCCTCTGTGTTGAAGGTCTTTACTTTGTACGACCCGCCTCCACCTTCAACTCATCACTCGCGCCCGCTTGCGCCGCGGCCAAGCGCGCCGTGAGGACGCGATAGGGCGAGCAGGAAACGTAGGTCAGTCCCACTTTATGGCAGAACTCAACTGATGCCGGATCGCCGCCGTGCTCTCCGCAGATTCCAATCTTCAACTTGGGATTGGTGCGGCGACCTCTTTCAATTCCTATCTTCATGAGTTCGCCTACGCCTCTCTGGTCCAGGCTCTCAAACGGATCGTTCTTAAGGATTCCGTGGGCCAGATAGGTCGGCAGGAAGGTATTAATGTCATCTCGTGAAAAGCCATAGTTGGTCTGCGTGAGGTCGTTTGTGCCGAAGCTGAAGAATTCTGACTGCGATGCAATCTCGTCCGCGACCAGGCAGGCCCGAGGCAGCTCCACCATCACGCCCACCAGGTATTCCACTGCGGTCCCCTTCTCGGCAAAAACTTCGGCCGCAATGCGGTCAATAATCGCCTTCTGATGCGCCGTTTCCTTCAGAGTGACGACTAGCGGAATCATCACTTCGGGCGTAACCTTAATGCCTTCGCGAGCCACGTTCACGGCCGCTTCAAAGATGGCACGCGCCTGCATTTCCGAGATTTCCGGATAGGCAATTCCCAGCCGGCAGCCGCGAAGGCCCAGCATGGGATTGAATTCGTGCAGTTCTTCCACGCGACGGAGGAGTTTGCGCTGTTCTTCAAGATGAGGTGATTTCGGGTCAGTCAATTCGAGCCGCGCAATTTCCACCATCAGCTCTTCCCTTTTTGGCAGGAACTCGTGCAGAGGCGGATCGAGAAGCCGGATGGTCACAGCCAGGCCGTTCATGGCGCGGAACAGCCCTTCGAAATCTTCGCGCTGCATAGGCAGCAATTTGGCCAGTTCTCCGCGCCGGTCTTCTTCTGTCTTGGCCAGGATCATGGCCCGCATGTGCGGAATGCGGTCTTCCGCAAAGAACATGTGCTCGGTACGGCACAGCCCAATGCCTTCAGCGCCAAAAGTGCGCGCGGCCACTGCGTCCCGAGGAATGTCGGCATTGGCGCGCACGCCGATCTTGCGGAACGGCTCAGCCCAGGAGAGCAGCGTCTGCAAATCAGGATCGTCAGGTGTAGCCGGAACGGTGTTGAGCCGGCCTTTGATCACACGACCGGTTGTGCCATCCATGGAGAGCCAATCGCCTTCTTTCAACTTCAGCGAACCAATTCGCAGTTCTTTCTTTTTCTCATCTACATCGAGTTCGCCCGCTCCTACGATGCAGCATTTGCCCATGCCGCGAGTCACCACGGCTGCGTGGCTGGTCATCCCGCCGCGAGAGGTGAGGATTCCCGCCGCCACTTCCATCCCGTGGATGTCCTCAGGGGTAGTCTCGGCACGCACCAGAATTATCGGCTTCTTGGATGCCCCGGTTCCCGCCTGCGCGACCGCGTCATCGGCGGTAAATACGATTTGTCCCACGGCCGCGCCTGGAGAAGCAGGCAGGCCTTTGGCAATCACTTCCACCTTGCTGCTCTTTTCATCCAGACGCGGCACAAGGAAGTCGTAAAGCTGGTTGGGATCAACCCGGAAAATTGCTTCCTCTTTTGAGATCAAGGTCTCCTTCACCATATCTGTGGCAACCCGCACTGCAGCCAGCCCGGTGCGTTTGCCGTTGCGCGTTTGCAGCATATAGAGACGACCTTCCTGAATGGTGAATTCGAAGTCCTGCATGTCGCGATAGTGTTTTTCCAGGCGCGAAGTGATGTCGCGCAACTGCTGGTAGACCTGTGGCAGGCGTTTTCCCAGCTCTTCGATGTGCAGAGGCGTGCGAATGCCGGCGACCACGTCTTCGCCTTGAG
Source organism: Candidatus Angelobacter sp. (assembly GCA_036518395.1). Taxonomy (GTDB): domain Bacteria; phylum Acidobacteriota; class Terriglobia; order Terriglobales; family Acidobacteriaceae; genus Angelobacter. Next base: position 10,509 of record DATDNH010000337.1, read on the forward strand.
CATTCATCAGGAATTCGCCATAAAATTCTTTACCACCAGTAGCAGGATTGCGTGTGAAGCCTACGCCTGTGCCGCTGGTTTCACCCATGTTTCCGAAAACCATTGCCTGTACGGTCACTGCCGTGCCCAGATCATCAGGAATGTTGTTGATGCGGCGATAAACCTTAGCGCGATCATTTTGCCAGGATTGGAAGACCGCATTACGCGCCAGCCGCAATTGCTCGATCGGATCCTGCGGGAAATCACGGCCTGCCTGACGCCGCACGACTTTCTTGTACTCAGCAATCACCTCTTTAAGGTCGTTAGCGTCAAGGTCAGTGTCCAGCGCTACACCGCGCTTCTTTTTCTGGGCATTAAAAACTTCGTCGAAAGCTTCTTTGTGGATATCGAGCACCACATTCCCGAACATCTGAATCAGGCGGCGATAGGAATCGTAGGCAAAACGTTCATTGCCGGTCTTGCGCGCCAGGGCCTGCACGCTGCTGTCATTCAGGCCCAGGTTGAGGATGGTGTCCATCATTCCCGGCATGGAAAATTTAGCGCCCGAACGAACACTTACCAGAAGCGGATTTTCTCCCGCTCCGAGCTTCTGCCCCTGCAAGTTCTCCAGCCGCGCCAACGCCTCAAGCATCTGCCTGTCAACTTCGGCTGAGGCCTGGCCGGTCTTCATGAACTCCCGGCAGGCTTCCGTCTGGATGGTGAATCCCGGCGGAACCGGCAGCCCGGCATTGGTCATTTCCGCCAGCCCAGCGCCCTTGCCGCCTAGTTCATCCTTCATTTTGCCGTTGCCATCGGCTTTGCCGGCGCCAAAAAAGAAAACGTATTGCAGTCCAGCCTGGGTTGCAGTTTTTGATTGCAGATCAGAAGCAGAAGTTACGCTCATGTGTCTCGGTCTCCAGAAAAATTCTTAGTCAAAACCATCTCATCGCATGGTGTCAATACAACTGAGTTTTCTCGCAGCAAGCCAAGGAATTTGCCGTGGGCTTTGACCCTGAAAAACGGCGGGGATTCTGAGATGGTTTCTACATAACCAGTATAAATGCAGAACGGTGTTTGGTACGCGCTTAAACCAGGTTCTTGTTAAATACTTGAGTACGTGACTCTCTGTAGTGCTTCCAAAAACACCACAGGCGGCCCGAAAGCCGCCTGTGGTGAAGAGAATCTAAGGACCGTTATTGATCTCGCCGATGCAACGTTGGACGGTCATCGCCATTGTCGCCGTCTTTTCCATTTTTGCCGTCATTGCCGTTTCCGGCAGTACGGCGCAATGTTGGCTTGTTTCCGCCCTTCTGATCATCCAGATGATGCTTGTTCTCGATTGCCGCCAGACGCGCTTTCACCTGATCGAATTCTGAAGTGGTCACAACGTACTGCTCACGAGGCGGCAGGATGGTAGAAATCTCCTGTTGTGACTTTTGAATGCGGTCCGGAGTCTGCGGATGTGTTGAAAAAGCCTTCGCCAGCGTGCCGGGCTTTTTCTTTTCCTGAGCCTGCAACTTCTCGAAGAAATTCACAAAGGCATTGGGATCGTAGCCTGCTTTGTACATGTACTGGAGCCCGAGGTAGTCGGCTTCCGCCTCAAAACCGCGGGAGAATTTCAGGAAGGTCATCGGCAATGCAAGATTTGCTGCGGAGCGGGCCGCATAGCCGATGCCGCCACCGACAAAAATCAGCGGAATGCTCAAAATGTTTGCCAGTTCCGCGCGCGTAGCATTGCGGGTAGCATGGCGGGCTGCCACGTGGGCAATTTCATGCGCCATTACTCCGGCCAGTTCGGCCTCTTCATCGGCGGCCAGAATCAATCCTGAATTCACATAGAAAAATCCGCCGGGCAGCGCGAAAGCATTCACGCTGTCATCATCGACAACTTTGATGGTGAAAGGAACTTTGGCGTCCGAGTTGCGCACCAGGTTCTGGCCGATTCGGTTGACGTATTCGTTCACCACCGGATCCTGCACCATGCGCATGCTCTGCTCGAGCTGCATGGCGAATTCCTTGCCGAGGCGGATCTCCTTTTCAATCGAGTACCAGTCCATCCCGCCGATTTTGCGGTTGCCGATGGCATCGACGTCGCTTTTGCCGCCATCGTGCTTGACCTTTTGCTGGTCTTTATTTTGATCTTTTGTCTGGCTCTGGTCGGCAGGCTGCGTCTGAGTCTGCGTGGAAGTCAGGTTCGGAGGCTGCGCTTGATCAGAGCTCTGCGGCTGGGTCTGATCCGGTGCCGGTGTCTGAGTCTGCGCGGGAGTTTGTGATTGAGTCTGATCAGAAGTCTGTGACTGCTGGCTCTGCTGAGTGCCCTGGTCCGGACGACGATTTAAGGTCGGCCTTTGATCATCGTTATTCTGGGCAGACAGTGTTACCGGCAGCGCGAAAATTAACGTCAGTAGGATCGAGAGTAAAGTGCGGTTTTTCATAGATACACTCCCGCGGGAAACGACCCTTCCACGGTATGGACTAAGGTCATTATACGCCGAAACATGGGGGACACCTTTTGGAATCTTCCCACTCAGTTGGATACAGAAACATTCACCTTAGTTACCTGATTTTGGAGGTGTTACTAACATTTTATGTGAACGGCCGGAGGAAAATGCGTAAAGTCCTTGTAAATTGAGCCGTATTGCGGGCGTGAGCGACGCGGAAGCGAGCGGGAGGCCACAGGCGAAATCCCGCCCTGCGCGGATTGAGGCGTTAAGCGAGCGTCCGAGCCCGATGCCGAAATCCCGCGTCGGCCGTGGATTGAGCCGGGGTTGGTGGCGGAAAGTCTGGGTCGGGGATTGAGGCGTTAAGCGGAGGTCTGGATTTAAGATCACCCAATCACCGAATCCCTGCTTTCTCAGATCCGGTTCTGAGTCAGCTTGAGTATTTCAATTCTTTTTGCCCGCCACTCGCCGCTGCGGTCCTGTTCAGCAGTAACGCGAACTTCCTGTCCCGCGCTTAGACACTCCATGGTGCACTTATGGCGTTGGCTCACAGGGACGCTTTCGCCAAAAACGATGGCGGCATGCGACACCTCAACCCGCCGCAGGGTGTGATTGGGGCCTTGAACGTAAATCCAGCCGCGGACCAGCGGGTGACTTGTTGGCGGGTCGACGACACGACCCTGGAAAGTTCCATCAATTGCCCACGCGCTCAGGCAAGCCAGGAAAACCAGAACGGCACTAACTCGGCGCAACATCCTACATGTACGATGCTGGATTCCTCTCTCGTGTTCGTTGGATATGGAAATCAAAATTATCGCGAATTATCGCATTGGATCAGCAAGCTTGGAAGGGATAACGATGCAAAACGCCGCGTGCGGACTGGAGCTTGAATTCAACGGATCAAAGCATCAGAAATTTCGTCTTAATTGGGAAGATTCGAAATAGTATGCTGATTTGCGGACCGACCGCATTCTACCCGAGGAGGGATCATGCCTGTGGTTCTTGAAACCGGTCCTCCCGTTAAGCCAACCAAAGCTTCCGGCTTCTGGAAACGGCAATATGAGTTGCTCGCTACCGGCTGGCAGATCGCGTTTGATCTGACTTTTGGGGTATTCGCTCCGATAATCTGCCTGTATATGGATCCCGGTATCTTCCGGTGGAGTGACTTACCCGGGAATTCGCTCCTAAGTCATTTCTCTTTCTTTGCTTATCTGGAGATTGGAATAGGCATCGTAGCGCTGTCCTTTTTCTTGATAACACATCGAGCATCGTTGTTTCTGGCCGGAGTCCTTTACGCGGGCGCGATCTTCTCCGTGGCGGTGGGAATCATGATTTTCCCCCTGACCATCGTAGCAATATTCGCGCTTATAGGACTCCTTGGCCTCACGCCGTTTTTCACGGCCTTTGTCTTCCTACGCAACGCGCGTCGTTGCTGGTTTCAAGCCATCCAGAGTAGGGCAGCCTCGGCATTCCCCATCGCTGTGCTGGCTGCGACGCTGACCCTGGTGATGCCACTGCTTGCCCAATTGGAGATTTTTAGGATCACCAGTCATGCCCTTGTCATGTTGCAGTCGGGAACCGACCAGGAGGCTGATCGCGCAATCCATACTCTCAAGCTAACCCGCTTCGCGATTAATACCGACCGTCTCGCGATCGCCTATGGAAACACCGATGACAAAAAGCAGCGTGAGCGTCTCGCCCGTGCTTTCCATGAAATCACAGGCGGAAAAATCGCAGATCGCTTGGCTGACTTAAACGACTAATCGTAATACTCCAGGCCAAGGTGGGTGATCATCTCTTCGCCGCGCAGGTGGCGGAGCGTGTTCTTGAGCTTCATGGATTGGATAAAAAGATCGTGCTCCGGATATAACCCCGGTACGGTCATCGGAGACTTCAAGTAAAAGCTCAGCCACTCCTGAATGCCAATTCCGCACAGCTCTTCACTGCGTTGCGCCAGGTCAAGGAAGAGCACCAGATCGAGCACAATAGGCGCTGCCAGAATAGAGTCACGGCAGAGGAAATCCACCTTGATCTGCATGGGATAACCCAGCCAGCCGAAGATATCAATGTTGTCCCAACCCTCTTTATTATCACCACGTGGCGGGTAATAGTTAATGCGAACCTTGTGATGGATTTTGCCGTACAACGCGGGGTACAGCTCCGGCTGAAGGATATGCTCCAGCACGGAAAGCTTGGATTCTTCCTTGGTCTTGAAAGAGCCGGGGTCATCGAGAACTTCGCCATCACGATTGCCCAGGATATTGGTTGAGAACCAGCCGTGCAGACCGAGCATGCGCGCCTTAAATCCGGGTGCAAGGATGGTCTTGAGTAGAGTTTGCCCGGTTTTGAAATCTTTCCCGGCAATCGGCGCGCGCTTGCGCCGCGA
>DATDNH010000338.1:0-4444 GCA_036518395.1 Candidatus Angelobacter sp.
TTGCATTGCCATGCAATTAACAATCAATAGCGAACCCCGCGATTTTGCCGATGGCCTGACGCTGGCTGCGCTGATTCAGCAACTCGGCATGAAGGCCTACCGTGTTGCCGTGGAGCTGAACCTGGAAATCGTGCCCCGCACAAACTGGCCCGAGACTCATCTGAAAGACGGCGACAGGCTGGAAATCGTGCACTTTGTCGGCGGCGGGACGAGCTAAGAGCTAAGCGCAGGGCTAAAAGCTTGTTTACTATTTCTCCACTTTCCCATTGACATTGCTGGCGATCGTCCTAAAATGTTGCAAACATTTTGTATTGGAAATGTTTTAAACATTTCCAGCGGTTTATGGAGCAACGGTTTACATCGTCGCAGGTAGTTGGGCTCACGGGGATTACGCCGCGCCAGCTTCAGTGGTGGGACGAACGAGGCATCGTGGTTCCACAACGGGAAGGCCGGAGGCGGCTCTATACCCTCGATGATGTGGCCGAAATCGCTGTGATCTGTGCGTTGCGCCGCAAGGGGTTCCCCTTGCAGCGCGTGCGGAGCATCATGAAGTTTCTGCAAAAGGAGTTTGGGAAGCGCCTTGCTTCAACCGTCAGCGGCGGCTCTGAATATCATCTGCTCACCGACGGCAAGCGCATCTACGTGGAAAACTCGCAACGCCAGGTCATTGACATCCTTAAGAATTCCGATCAGCCCATGCTGGGCCTGTGTCTGAGCGACGCGGTAAATGAGATTCATGCTGAGATTTTCAGCCGCCGTCCCGCCCAGGGCCAGCAGGGAAACCGATCGGCCAGGAAAAGGAGCATGTGAGCCGTTCCGCAGTTTCAGTCTGCGGGACTGAAGCGGATTTTCGGAGGGTGACATGGTGGCGGAACTCAACATTTTGACCGAATGGATGCCGGAACAAATGGAGCCTGGCAGTCTCTTTATTCTGGAGAATGCAGGCGAGGTCGGTGACCAGGACGATCCCTACTGGGCAGTGCTGTCTTGTCCTGAATGCGGAACGCTGGGACTGATTACCCGCAATCAGGTGCGCGGGCTCATTCCCGTAATCTGCGGCTCGCGCCATTGCCCTGCACAATTCATGATCCTGAATGAGCAGGTGTATCCGAGGCTGCCGAATTAGCTTTTTGTTTTTGAGTTTATCTCGAAGCGAAGCGAGAGATCGCTACGCGCTTGAATAGAGCATCAGGGCGCATGCCCACTGCATCTTGGGTGAGGTGAGAACATTTCTGGCTTTCGCTGCCTGAAAGGATTAAGCGCTTACCGAACTCCTAGGGCCGCTTACCGAGCTGAGATGAACCGCATCTGCCCTGCAGCATCCTCCTCGAAGTAGGGTTCCCTCACTCCATTCGGGATAAACTCCCAAAACTGCGAAAGCTACCGCGCAGTCGCTCTAATTGTAGGTATCGGCACCTGCTCCTTGATGCTGATGCCAAAACCTTCCAGTGCCGCGACCCGTTTAGGATGGTTGGTCAAAATGCGGATCTCATGGATGTTCAAGTCAGACAGGATCTGGGCCCCGACGCCGATGTCGCGCTGAGTTTTTCTCTGATGCGCAGTGGTTCCCGTTTCGCGCACCTCGCGATGAAACGCCAGGCGCCTGGCATCATCCACGCTGAATCCTCTGGAAGTCTGATGCAGGTAGATCAAAGCTCCGGTTCCGAGATCATCAATCATCTCGAGTGAGCGGTCCAGCACCATCTGGCAGTCGCAAAGCGCTCCACCAAAGACGTCGCCGGCAAGGCAGTGAGAATGCATGCGCACCAGCACCGGCTCGGCTGAGTGCTCTACGTCTCCCTTGACCAGCGCGACGTGCGATTCGCCGTCAAGTTGGCTCTCGTAAGCGATCATGCGGAATTCGCCATGACGTGTGGGCAGCAGCGCCTCGCCTACCCGAGCGACGTAGCGTTCATGTTCCATGCGATACCGGATGAGATCGGCTACGGTAAGCATCTTCAATCCATGTTTGTGGCAAAACTCGATCAGGTGCGGCACGCGGGCCATGGTGCCATCTTCATTCATGATTTCGCAGATCACTCCGGCGGGAACTAGCCCAGCCATGCGGGCAAGATCAACGGCAGCTTCGGTCTGCCCGGCGCGCACCAGTACTCCGCCCTTCCGGGCGCACAAAGGGAAAACATGTCCTGGCCTTACGAGATCAGAGGCGCGGCTCGTGGGATCGATGGCCACCTGAATGGTGCGTGCGCGATCATGAGCAGAAATTCCCGTCGTCACACCTTCACGCGCCTCAATGCTCTCGTAGAATGCAGTTCCGCGGGGAGCGGTATTTTCCCGAGTCATTGGCCCCAGACGCAGGTGCTCGAGCCGCTCGGCTGTCATGGAAAGGCAGATCAGCCCGCGACCGTATCTGGCCATGAAATTGATTGCTTCCGGAGTGACCTTTTCCGCCGCCAGGGTCAAATCGCCTTCATTTTCGCGGTCTTCATCGTCCACGACCACGATCATGCGTCCGGCGCGGATCTCTTCGACGGCTGTGAGCACGTCTGTAAATGGCGCTGTGGCTGGCATTATGGCTTTCTAGATGCTGTAAAAATTGTAGCAAACATGCCGGAAACGTCGCTGGTGGAAAGCTGCGTCCTTCGGAACAGCCTTCTTCCCTCACGGGTTGAGGATATACTTAGCCTGATGCCGGATCGGGATAAGCTGCGAATACTGCTGTTCCCTTTTGCCCTGATCGTCGTAGTGCTGATGGCAATCGTGTATCTGGTCCTGCATCTCTGGCGGTGGTCAAGACAACGGTCCAGAATGGCACGAGCGGAAGCATGGCCGGTTACTGACGCCAAAGTTGAGAGCAGCTATGAGCTGGATGAAAGCTCGACCAAACTGCGGACATTGCTCGGCTATTTGAAGTTCGGCCATGAAGAAGATGCTCACCAACATGATCCGGAAGCATGGACAGTCGGCATCTGTTACTACTACCGCGTCAGTGGGGGTATTTATGCCGGAACGTACTTTCTTCCCAAGTCCTACCGGCAAAGCCGCCGCGCTTCTGAAGCCGGCAAGGTTTGGGTTGGGAAGAAAATCCGGGTACGCTATCACCCAGACAAGCCGGAGCAATCCATGTTTCTCGAGTCAGATGGCGCTCCCGGCCGTTCGCGTATCCCGGTATCAGCTACTTCAAGCCCTTATGTGACTGGTCTCCCACTCAAGTAATGCCGGAAAATGAGCATCTCCGGTAAACCGGCTGCTGGACCGGTGAAGGTAGTCTGGTCCAGTTACTTCAGCGGTAGCAGTCGAAGATGCCTCCTGGGTTTCGAACATGCAGGGATGCTTCCCTTGCTCCGCCCGGCCGCAGGGCATTCGTAAATCGCAAATCAAAAAATCACGAATTCCAGTTACAATTTCCTTATGGCAAAGTCATCCCAGCCCTTTGAAGTCGGCTGCCCCTGCTGTGGTGCGGTCCTGAAGGTGGATCCGGGCACCAAGGCCGTGATCTCGCATGTTGCGCCCATCAAGCCGAAGATGTTCGCTGATCTTGACGCCGCGGCCAAGGCCATGCGGGAGCAGGACGTGCGCAAGGAATCGATTTTCCGCCAGGCCGTGGACGCGGAGAAAAATAAGACCGATCTGCTGGAAAAGAAATTCCAGGAAGCCGTGAAACGAGCCAAAGATATGCCGGACGAGAAATTCATCCGTGACATCGATCTTGATTAGGCGATCCGCTTTTGGCCCGTACGATCTTGCTGCTCGGACATCGCGGCGCCCGCCGCTACGCCCCTGAAAACACCTTCGCCGCCTTCGATCTCGCGCTGGAACACGGCGTTGATGGATTTGAATTTGATGTCCGCGTGACCCGCATCAGGCAGCTCATCATCTGTCACAATGCGCGGTTCAACCATGTGTCGGTGCGCCGTTCGACCCTCAAACAGCTTGAGGCAACCTGCTACCCTGACGAGGAGCTTCCGCCCACGCTTGCGGAAGTGCTGGATCGTTACTCGCGCCGGGCTTTCCTCAACATCGAAATCAAAGTAAGAGGCGCGGAACGACTGGTTTATCGCATCTTTCGGAGCATTCCTCCACAACACGGATATCTGATTTCTTCATTTCACCGCAGTGTGTTGCGCGAGCTTCACCGCATCGATCCCGGTCTCGTGCTCGGCACAATTTCGCAAGCGCGCTGGCAGCTTCGCCACTGGGAATCACTGCCCTGCCGTTATCTGGTTCCCAATTACGGCTTGCTCTCGCGCAACCTGGTCGAGGAAGCCCACGCGGCAGGCAGGTTGGTTGTGACCTGGACCGTGAATGATCCAACAGAGATGCTTCGCGCCGCCGACCTCGGCGTGGACGGAATTATTTCCGATGACACGAGATTATTGCGCGAGACAATTTCTCAATGATCTGAAGGCAGGAGTCAGGAGTCAGAAGCGAACTTCAGGCTGCTCGGAATGTAGAAACCGGATCGGGTTTGGGATGAAGAAAG
>DATDNH010000339.1:0-3313 GCA_036518395.1 Candidatus Angelobacter sp.
CCACGTGCTGCGCCAGATCGAGCACTTCTTTTCTATTTACAAGGATCTGGAAGGCAAGAAAACCGAGATCGCCGGCTGGAAGGGCGCGAACGTGGCGCGAAAGATGATCGTCGAAGCCGCAAAAAGATTAGCGGCGGACAAAAGATAATCGCGAATAAACCGAATAGTTGCGTGTTTTTCCACCTTTCCACACAAATCCACCATGCTGCACCAAATTTATGGGATTGACCCTGTAATAGCACGCGCTTACAGTCAATGCCACTCGCGTTCCAGCTGCTGGTATGGATGAGCGGTGCAGCCGAGCCGTCGGGTAAGCAGCGACCCCTTACGACCTAACGAGACACGAGCCAAAAGCTAAGAGCTAACAGCCAAGAGCTGTTTTCTTGTGGAAAAACAGGGAGAATTAACCCAGTAAACCCCGGTAATAGACCCTAAAACACTGGCAGGCAGCAACTTAACCGAACAGACAGGGCATCTCACAAAATGCTACAATATATTGTGTTTTGCTCTTGACATACACCATATACAGGCGTATTTTCCCTCCACTGGGTATCGAACACAGGGAGTTGGGCCCTCCCCCAGAAAGTAGACGGCGCTGAGGTGGCGCCGCCAAATCAAAAAGTAACTGCGGTGATACGCAAACACTGAAAACGCTGGGTCTCCCATGGTGGCGTGCCAACTGTCAGGCACGCCATTGTGGCCTAGGGAAAAACTTTCCTTTAAAGGAGTACCCGATGGAACTGAATTGGTCGCGATGGTTCCGCTGTGAATCCAGTTTTGGACTGTTGCTGGTGCCGCACCTGCCGGGAATTTTTGCCCTGGCAGAAGAGGTGGTACAGCCTGCGGGTCCGGATTCGCGTCGCATGCTGGCTGTTTTTGAGATCAATCAGGCGGAGAACGTATCGCAGGCCCTGAGCCGCTTGTTTGTTGCGGGCAGCCCCTGGTATCAACGGCTGACCAGGACGCCGTGTTACATCCGCTTTGCCGTCGTGGCTGATCCGGTCAAGCGCAGCGAGGCCACCGAGGCGCTCAAGAACTGGCTGAATTCGCAGATGGACGCGGCCGCGCATGTGTTCGAACAACCTGTACTCGCGCGTCAGGCGCAAGCTGAAGCAGCGACAGTGGCGGAGAGAGCCGTGGATCGAGTGATGGGGGCGAAGCCGCTGTTTCCCGCAGGGTTTTAGCCGCGAATTTAACGCGAAAGAACGCGAATCAAGAATTACGTAGCTCTAAAGTGCGAAACGATATTTGCGACTACGAAACATGAGCTAAGCGCCAAGGGCCAGTATTACGAATTGCCGTGAGCGAAACGAAACGAGCCAGGAGCTGAAATTATGGAACTGACGACAAAGACGACGCAGACAACAAAGCAGACGACATCGCACGGCAAGAAAGCTCCGGGCCTCAAATTCCCCAGGCATTTTACGCGCGCAGGCATCTCGCCCTACGATGAAGTTGAGTGGGAGCTGCGCACCGCCAGCATTACCGACGCCAAGGGCAACACCATCTTCGAACAGAAGAACGTGGAATCGCCCAAGGACTGGTCCATGACGGCCATCAACATCGTGGCCAGCAAATACCTGCACGGCACACTGAACACTGCGCAGCGCGAGACCGGCGTGCGCCAGCTTATCCAGCGAGTGGCAGAGAACGTCCGCGACTGGGGCTGGGCGCAAGGCTATTTCGCCTCCGAGCAGGACCGCGACGCTTTTCATGACGAACTGGTGCACATCCTGGTGCAGCAGAAAGCTTCGTTCAATTCTCCCGTATGGTTCAACGTGGGCTGCGACCGGCTGGAGCCGGAGTCTGAGGCGCAGAACTGGCACTGGAACATGGAAAAAGGCAAGGGCGAAGTGGAGTTCTCCACCACCGGCTATTCCAAGCCGCAGTGCTCCGCCTGCTTCATCAACTCGATCAAAGATTCGCTCGACTCCATCCTCACACTGGCCAAGACCGAGGGCATGCTGTTCAAGTGGGGCAGCGGGACCGGCACCAACCTTTCTCCGCTGCGCGGTTCGACGGAAGAACTTTCCGGCGGCGGACAGGCTTCCGGCCCGCTCAGCTTCATGAAGGGTTTTGACGCATTTGCCGGCGTGATCAAGTCCGGCGGCAAGACCCGGCGCGCGGCCAAGATGGTGATCCTCAACATCGACCATCCGGACATTGAGGATTTCATCGACTGCAAGGCCAAAGAAGAAGCCAAGGCCTGGGCTCTGATTGAAATGGGATACGACGGCTCCTCGCCCGACTCGGAAGCTTACAGCTCCATCTTCTTCCAGAATGCCAACAACTCCGTGCGCGTGACCGATGAGTTCATGAATGCTATCGAGCGCGATGGCGAATTTTCCACGCGTTCGGTCAAAGGCCGTGATGTGATGAAGACTTACAAGGCGCGCCATCTGCTGCGCAAGATTTCGCAGGCCACGTGGCAGTGCGGCGATCCCGGCATGCAGTATGACACCACGGTCAACAAGTGGCATACCAGCAAGAATACCGACCGCATCAACGCGTCGAACCCTTGCTCGGACTACATGTTCCTGGACGATTCGGCCTGCAACCTGGCTTCGCTCAACCTGATGAAGTTCCTGGGCGCGAATGGCGTCTTTGACGTTGTCGCCTACCGCCATGCCGTGGACGTGATGATCACCGCGCAGGAGATCCTGGTGGACAACGCCGGATATCCCACGGAGATGATCAGCCGCAACTCGCACGATTACCGTCCGCTGGGCCTGGGTTATGCCAACCTGGGCGCGCTGCTCATGGCCTCCGGCCTGCCTTACGACTCCGATGCCGGACGCGACTACGCTGCCTGCGTTACGGCCATCATGTGCGGCGAGGCTTATCTGCAGTCGGCGCGCATAGCCGAGCAGTGCCCCAGCCTGACGCCCGCGACCTCACGAGTTTCAGAACGGGAAATCACCGGCGGAGCCTGCCCCGGCTGGTACATCAATCGCGAGCCCTTCCTGGATGTGATTCGCATGCACCGGGCTTCAGTCAACAAAATCGACAGCAGCCGAGTGCCGGAGGCACTGTTTGAAGGCAGTAAAGCCTGCTGGGACCAGGCGCTCATGCTGGGCGAGAAGGTTGGCTACCGCAACTCGCAGGTGACGGTACTCGCCCCGACGGGAACCATCGGCTTCATGATGGACTGCGACACCACCGGCATCGAGCCCGATCTGGCGCTGGTGAAGTACAAGAAGCTGGTAGGCGGCGGCATGATCAAGATCGTGAACAACACCGTCCCGCAGGCGCTTTCCAGGCTGGGCTACAAGGACGACCAGATCCATTCCATCGTCAGCTACATTGATTCCAC
>DATDNH010000340.1:0-11697 GCA_036518395.1 Candidatus Angelobacter sp.
TCCGGGCTCGATCACCATGGAAGTACAGGACGTCCCTGCAATTGTGGAGCAGGCGCACCGGCACGGAGCGCTGGCCGTTCTGGATAACACCTGGGCAAGCGGAATCTATTTTGACGCATTCGCGCATGGCATCGATGTGACGATGCAGGCGCTGACCAAATACATTGGCGGCCACAGCGACCTACTTTTAGGCTCTGTAACCGTCCGCGATCCTGCTATGTATGAGAGGCTTGGCCAAACCTATAAGGATCTGGGTTGCGCTCCTTCCCCGGACGACTGCCATCTTGCACTGCGCGGCATGAAGACTCTGGCTGTGCGATTGAAGACCGTCGAGCAGTCGGCCCTTGCGGTGGCGCAATGGCTCCAAGAGCGTCCTGAGATTCAGTTAGTCCTGCATCCGGCGCTGCCATCGTGTCCCGGACACGAACTGTGGAAACGCGACTTCACCGGATCGTCCGGACTGTTTTCCATGGTCTTCGACGCACAATTCAGCAGGGAGCAGATACTGCGGTTTGTAAATGCGCTGCAACTGTTCAAGATTGGTTACAGTTGGGGAGGAGTCACCAGTCTTGTCATGACCTACGATCTCCAGTCTCCAAAACGGCCCGCCTATGGCCACCGTCTCGTGCGGCTCTACATTGGGCTCGAATCGGTTGAGGATTTGAAAGCGGACATAAGCCGAGCACTGGCGACAATGAAAGCGGCTATGTGAAAATTTGAAAGAAAGCGTTTTTGTGTCGGTTGTCGCTCTGTGTTTGTATAATCCGCAGGTTTGGAGGTTAGCATGCCCGCGCGCCCATCCAGGTTGCGCAATCCCAGCGCAGAAACTATTAATCTGCGAGTCAGCGAGCGGCAGAAAATACTCATCGGCAGAGCTGCAAAAGCACTCGGGCAGAATCGCTCTCACTTTATCCTGGAAACCGTATGCCGGGAGGCGACAACCGTTTTGCTTGACCGCCGCTACTTCGCCGTGCCTGAGGACAAGTTTAGGCGCTTTACCGCCATGTTAGATAAGCCTCCCAAAAGCAATCCCCGCCTGACCCGGCTGCTCACGGCAAAGGCATCCTGGAAGAAATGAATCTGGTTCGGATCGTTGTTAGCGCTCTTTGCCCTCGGAATGCCTTCATTTTTTCGCGAACCCATACCGACCGGAACTCGAACCCATGTCTGCTGTCAGATTTTCCAGCACGTGGTACTGGCTGTGCACGTCCCAGAACATGCCGGTGAACTTGAGCGCGAAAGGCATCAGCAGGTTCGCGGCCAGACCAATGATCTCGGCGTCAATCACCGAACCGCTCGTTGTATCGATGGAATTCATCCTGCGCGCGAGCACCGAGCGGCACAGTGAACCACGATCCCCGGGAGGATCATCGCCATCCCATTTGCCCGCAGAGCAGGAGAGAGCCATCTCGGTAATCATTCCCGCTTCAAGCTCCTTCACCAGACGGGCATCATGCTTTTTCAGGTTCCAGGTTTTCGCCGACTCAATCGCACTTTTGGCGTCAGAATTCTCCTCCACCTTCTGCACCCACTCGATGCTGGCCGCAATGGCGGTATTCACCGCGAGCTGCTGGTGGGCCAGATCGGAAGCATCGTCACCGCGCGCGGGCGCTGGTCCCGCCGCGTGATACTCCGCCTGCAACTTCAATGGCTGCCCCGGATTCTCGTACTCCGTGTACATGAGCCGTGAGTTGTCATGGTTCATGTGGGTATGCGTGTTGGGCGCGTTGCCCACCGGCGGATAAATACCCGATTTCACCTTAAAAGGCCATTTGTCCGGATCAGCATGCTTGCTGCGGAATTCGAACCAGGTGGGCGCGCGCTGCCCGCCTGACGGCAAAGCTACCATCTTCACATCGGTTTGGTTGAAGTCGTTATGGATCCAGTCCGAGTGGCTGTAAAAATCCTGTACCGCATGCAGTGAGGCGCCCAGGGTGACAAGAGTCAAGACTTTGCGAACCCGGTCATCGCCTTTCTGTTTGCTGTATCCGGCCAGCAGCTTCTGTGTATTCTGGAGCAAGTGGCTGAAGAGGTAATCAAAATTTACATTGCTTTGGAAATCACCATTCAAATTATCGAAGTGCAGAAAAATTGCAGCATTGCGAGACTGCGCATTCTTTTGTCCATACTGAGCGAGCGCATCCTGTTCCTTGCCATTGATGCTGCGCGAGGCATGTTCGGCTACCGGCCCAAACAAATCAGGGGAAAAATTGCCCAGCTGCATGATCTTCCAGGCGTCTTGAGTGAAACCAAACTGCTCACCAGTCTTCTTGCTGCAAAGCGAATGCCAGTAGGTGTCAAACCCAGCGGCAGGCGAGGCCAGCAATACGGCAAGAGCGAGCAGGGCCGAAACTTTTCGCACAATTCCTCCACGCATACATTGAGTTAAAGCTACGCTCGGCGGTTTTGGAGTGCAAGGGATACAAATCGGGTGTTCTGACGACACGCGGCCAGCGAATT
Organism: Candidatus Angelobacter sp.; assembly: GCA_036518395.1. Taxonomy (GTDB): domain Bacteria; phylum Acidobacteriota; class Terriglobia; order Terriglobales; family Acidobacteriaceae; genus Angelobacter. The sequence continues at coordinate 2,461 of DATDNH010000340.1, forward strand.
TCCCTCCCAAATCCAACTCCGGCTGAGACCTTAGAGGGACAACCCAGCGTAAGCTGCTGCCGTCCCACTTTACAACTAAACACCCTTCCCCTGGGCCATGTTTATGAAACCCTTATTCTGCCTTGCTGCTTTGTTCTTGTTAACGGTCCTGGTGTTGAGCGGATGTGGCGGAGTCAGCTCCTCCTCGAGTTCCATGATGCCTCCAACACCGCCGCCCCCGGGCGGAACTGGTGGTGGAGGTGGTGGTGGCGGAGGCGGGGGTAGCTCACCGCACGGAACGTTTGTCTATGTCCGTAATAATCCTTTCCCCACGGGAAGCACTTCCGGATTCCGCTTGAACAGTGATGGCGCGCTCACCGCGCTTCAGGGTTCTCCATTTTCCATTTCCGGCCCTCTGGCAATTGGAGGAAGCTTCCTGCTGGTTTCCAATAAAGGAACCATCTCTTCATTTCAGATTGACGCTTCGTCGGGCGCACTTATGCAGGCAGGGACGGCTATGGCGACTAACAGCGGGGCCATAGCAGCAGACGCAACGAACGTCTACGTCGCAGGCAATGCCACAGACGGAAGCGCTACGATCTTTGGCTTCTCCATTGCCGCGAATGGTTCCTTCACGGCTATTTCCGGGTCACCGTTCTTTTTTGGCAATGGTTGCAGCACGTGTGATGTGCCGTCCGCACTTGCACTTGATAGCCGGCTCCTGTTTGTTGGCGGTGTTGGCACTTCGGGAGCCGGCGACGCTACCGTGTACACGCGCGGCCAAGGCGGCATGCTCGCGAATATGCAGAGGCTGGGAACTACCGCGTTTGAACGTGTGGCCATACAGCCAGCCGGCAATGTGGCTTATGGCGTGGACCAATCGCAAGGCGCCATTGTGGGCTTCACCATTGACGCAAGCGGAAAGCCAACGCAAGGGTCCTTCACCCCAGACGATCCGACCGGGTTGTTTCAAGATGTTGCAATCGATCCCAGCGGGAAGTTCCTTCTGGCAATTGATCGCACATCCAGTGACAGCCGCATCGTGGTTTTCTCTATCAATCCGACGACAAGCGGCTTGAGTGAGCTTGGCTCACCCGTATCCACCGGGGAACCAGGAGGAACTGCCATCGCAATTGATTCCAGCGGTAAATTCGTAATCGTTGCTCATGGCGCCGGATCTTCTGCTCCGAACGACGTCATGGTTTTCACCTTTGACCCAACTACGAGAGCGTTGATGAAGGTTCAGTCTGCGCCGACTGGTCCGAATCCGGCTGCCATCGTGATTGCGACGCTCTAGTTTTTGGTTCTAGAAACGCGACTCTGTTAACACTTTCTTCTTTCTTTCCGTCTATCATTCACGGGGTGAGGTCCGCTTGCGATGGCCTCAACAGTGGGAGACAGAGTTGAGCTGTTCGCTGCAAGCCTGGAGCATCGGGCCGTGACCGACGCCGCTGCATCCGATGCCATCAACGATTCTCGCCTGGTAGAGGCCGCACGTAGAGGCGATCGCAGCGCCTTCGGCCGGCTATACGACCGCTATGCCCGCATGGTGCATGGAATTCTGCTGGCGCGCGTTCCGCTGCCTGACGTAGATGATCTGGTGCAGGACGTCTTTCTGCTGGCGCTTCCCCGACTCCACAGCCTGCGCGACATCACTCGCTTTGGAGCCTGGCTGGCGGCCATTGCCCGCAATCGCGCCAATGATTATCACCGCCAGCATGTCGAGCAAGTGGAACTGAGTGATGAGTTCTCAGCGGAGCCGGGCGGCGGCCCATCCAAAAGCGATGCGCCGCAGATGGAAGCGGCCGCCATCCTGGAGGTCATTCGCAGCCTGCCGGAAGCGTATCGCGAGACGCTGTTGCTGCGACTCGTCGAAGGCATGACCGGACCTGAGATTGCTGCGCGCACCGGTCTGACGCCCGGTTCGGTTCGCGTCAATTTGCATCGAGGCATGCAGCAGCTTCGGGAAAAATTGGCCTCACGGGAAAAAGCAAAGATGTGATTTTTGTTGGAATGTTTAGAGGAATGATTCATGAGAGACGATTATTTGTGGGACGGTTCCGGCGAACCCGATCCCGAAATTCAAAAGCTGGAAGGAGTGCTGGGCCGCCTGCGGCATGACCGCCCTGCTCCGGCATTTCCTGAAATCCCGATGGCCAAACCGTCACGGCGGCTCTGGCAGATGCCTGCGTTTCAATTCGCTGCGGCAGCCGCGTGCGTTCTGGCAATTGCCGCTGGCGTTTTCATGTCGCATCAGCCAAAACCGGAACGAGTGAGTTTAGTTGCGGGTTGGAATGTGACTCGCGTCACTGGAGTTCCCCGTGTGGGAACGCAGAACCTGACCGCGCAACACGACAAAAGCATCCTGATCAATGGGCAGGTGCTGGAAACAGATGCAAAATCACAGGCCAGCATCAGGGCTGAACAAATCGGCGAAATCGACGTGGAACCGAACACAATTGTGCGGCTTCCGCGCGGCAACTCCGGGTTGACCCGGCTCGCGCTCGATCGCGGAACCATTCATGCTTCCATCTGGGCGCCCGCCGGTGAGTTCGTTGTTAACACGCCCTCGGCTGTAGCCGTAGATCTGGGATGCACTTACACGCTGCATGTAGATGACTCCGGCGGCGGGACCCTGCAAACAACGTTTGGTTGGGTAGGATTCAAACTCGGCAACCGCGAAGCTTTCATCCCTGCCGGGGCCGCCTGTCACACAAAGAAGAACACCGGACCGGGAATTCCCTATTTTGAAGATGCATCGGAAGATTTTCGCTCCGCAATAGCCAGGCTCGATAACGAAGGCGGCACAGGTCAGGACCGTGACGCCGCACTGCAAATCGTCCTCGCCAAATCACGTAAGCCGGATTCGCTTACGTTGTGGCATCTGCTTTCTCGTGCACCGGAGAGCGATCGGACTCGCGTCTACAACCGGCTCGCGCAGCTTGTCCCACCGCCGGCTGGGGTCACCCGCGAAGGAATCATGCGCCTCGATCAGAACATGCTTGACCTGTGGTGGAACCAGCTTGGGTTTGGCGACGTCGGACTGTGGAGACACTGGGAGCGGACGTGGACCGATCATTCAGCGAGTCAGTAGCTTTTACAGATGAGGCAACTCGCCTTTGTCGAGAATTGATGATTTTTGATTGTTGATTTTTGATTGAAACCTAAAATCAAAACCTCAGAGTTTAGACTAATTGCAAATTGCCATTTGCTTCTTGTTAACACTTCTCTCCTTCCTCGCGTCTTAGTCCTCCGAGGTCTCGAGAAATGCAAACCACCGAAAAAATGAAACACGTTGTCCGTGGCGGACTGGCTCTGTTGCTAACTGTAGGCTTCGTCGTCATCCTGACTTTCTCTCATGGTGTACGCGCCCAGAGCCGCAGCGTTGAGCCCGATCTGACTGTGCATGAATGGGGAACGTTCACGTCCATCGCCGGGAACGAAGGAACTGCTGTTGAATGGACTCCTTTGAGCGGAATATGGCCGGCGGAGCCCTTAGATCAGCGTGCCGATGCCAAAAACGTAAAGTTGGCCTCACCACTCGGGACCTCTGAGCTGCCGAGTTTTGTTGAGCATTTTGGCTACGCAGGGTTCAAAGCGGGATTGCGCGGCACCATTCGCATGGAAACTCCGGTACTTTATTTTTATTCTCCGCGCGACCTGACGGTTTCCGTGAACGTAGCTTTTTCCAAAGGCCTGATCACCGAGTGGTACCCGCATGCGAGTAATGTCTCCAAGCCAGGAGGCTTCTCGCCCGCTTCACTCTACAAGCAGGACGGGAACGGGACAATTGCGTGGAACTCAGTGCATCTCGAACCGGGGCAGAATGCGAGCTTTCCCACAGAGCCAGGCGGGCACCATTACTATGCTGCCCGTGAGACTTCGGCGATCCCGGTTCGCGTGGCGAGTCCCGCTGGCGACCAGCATGAAAAATTCCTCTTCTATCGCGGCGTCTCCGCTGGGCCGGCGCCCATTTCCGCAAAAATGACCGCCGACGGCAGAATGCTGGTGGGCAATCTGGGCAAAGAGGAAATCCCCGCTGTGATTCTCTTTGAGCGTCGTGGAGAGAAAATGGGTTACCGCATCAGCAACAACCTTCGGAGTCAAGTCACGCTGGATCAGCCAGAGTTGAATGCCAACATAGATTCTCTCTATGGCGATCTGGAAGAGATGCTTGCTGCACAAGGGCTCTACCGCGATGAGGCGCATGCCATGGTACAAACCTGGCGCAGCTCGTGGTTTGAAGAAGGCAGCCGGTTGTTCTACATCGTGCCGACCTCGTACGTAAACAGCGTTCTCCCGTTGACAATTAATCCTGCTGCCGCAACAACTGTGCGCGTCTTCGTGGGGCGGATGGAGCTTGTGACTCCGGCAACCGAGCGGGCAGTGGAAGCGGCGCTTGCTGCGCACGACCAGGCCACAATTGAAAAATACTCGCGATTTCTGGAGCCGATCCTGCACATCATCGGCCAGAAAAACCCAGCCAAGGCCAAGAAGCTGGCCGATCTTCTCAATGGTCCTTGCGCGTGCGAAGAGAATAAGCCGTGCGACGCGCAAGTAGCGCAGGTAAACAATGGGCAAAGAAAACCTTAGATTGATCACTGTGATGCAACTGATGGTGACTGATTAACCGAAGACAACCCGGCTTTTCTCCGCGCCAAAAATGTTCTAATCTCCTCCATTCTGGAGGAGATTCGATGTTGCGCCGGGAGTTGCTGCTTTCAGTATTGCTTGTTGTGCCCGTTGCCGCGTTTAGTGCGCAGGCCCCTTCTGACGCATCCACCCGGCTCGCGCGGATCGCTGACCAGTACTGGCAGCATCAACTGCAAACCCAACCTTATTACAAGCTCCAGCGCGGCGAAACGATAAACAATCTGCCCAATATCTCCGAGCGAAGAGCAAAGGCCAACGGGGAGTTTGCAGGCCGTCTTCTTCATGAGCTTGCAGCCGTCAAGCCCGGCGATTTAACACATCAGGAGTGGCTGACTCTCGAGATTTTGCGCTGGAGAGTCCGTCAGGAGACTGAATGGCCGAAATATTACTGGCTGATTTTTCCCATTTCGCCCAGCACATCCGAGATTTCAATCATGGAGCGGATTTTCACCGAGCATCCGTTCCGCAATCAGGCTGATCTGGACCACTATCTCAGGCTATTAAAAAAGTGCCCTGATTTCTTCCGAAAGACTCACAGCATTCTCAAAGCGCAAGCGCAGCGAGGGATTGTTTATCCGAAAGACGGTCTTCCAGATGCGATAGAATTCGTCGCTTCTTATCTGCACGATCGGGAGAAGAGCGTATTCTTCGTCAGCGGAGAGCGACTCAAAGCCCTGGCTCCTGCTCTGATTCTGCCGTTCCAACAGAAGATCGATGAGATCATCCACGCGCAGATCAATCCTGCCCTGCAAGCGTTGTTGGACTACATGAAAGGCGAGTACTCCAGGAAAGCGCCGAATGCAGTAGGGCTGGGGCAGTACCCAAACGGCAAAGACTATTATCGCTTCCTGGTGCGATTCGCCACCACGCTGGATATCTCGCCGGAAGAGGTCCATGCAATCGGTCTGAAAGCGGTGGAACAATCGGAAGAGCGGATGGCGGAGCTTCGTCGTTCGATTGGGTTCAGCGGAACGCGGCAGGAGTTCAACCAGTACATCAAAACCGATCCTCGCTTCTTTTCCAAATCGCCGGAAGAGTTCCAAGCCCGGCTCAATTTCTATCTGCACCGGATTGAGCCGCTGATTCCCAAATATTTTTCCAAAGTTCCCAGGGCGCCGTATGAAATCCGCAGACTCGACCCACGATTAGAACAAACACAAGCCCTGGGGCATTATCAAAATCCATCAGCCAGTCAGCCTGCAGGGATCTACTACTACAACGGTGCAACTGCAACCCACACAAACCTGCTGTTTGCCGGACACCTGGTCCTGCATGAATTGATTCCCGGACATCACTTTCAAATGAGCCTGCAGTTCGAAAACACTCACCTTCCAGAGTTTCGCCGCACCGTCGGCGAAGTAGCTTTCAGCGAGGGCTGGGCGGACTACAGCGCCTGGCTGGGACAGGAAATGGGAATCTATGAAAACGCTTATGACCTATACGGAATGATGGCGACAGACATGCGCAAGTGTGTCCGCCTGGTTGTGGACACCGGAATGAATTACATGGGATGGAGCCGCAGCAAGGCAATCGCGTACATGCGCGAGCACACTTCGGATACGGATTCATACATTGAATCCGAATCTCTGCGCTTAGGCGTCGATTTTCCCGCCCAGGGCCTGGCATACAAAATCGGCAGCCGCGAATTCATTGAACTCCGCGAAAAAACCCAACGGGAACTCGGCAACAAGTTCGATATTCGCCAGTTTCACGCATGCGTGCTGGAGAACGGCTCCATGCCGCTGGATGTACTGGCGAAGCAGGTGGAGTGGTGCGTGAAAAACAGCAATTAGCATTTGGAATTTAGCAAAGGCAAATGAGCAAGGCCCACAACAGTTCAACACAGATCGAGCTGATTTTCACTCAGCCGATGCAGGCGGACAAAGACCTACCTAAAAATTACGCTCATGCAGATTACAGGACTGAGATACACTTTTTCCTTTGTCATTCTGAGGGCCATTTATGGCCCGAAGAATCCCCAGGGTCTCAATGCCGAGAAGACCACGAACATATTACGTGTACATTCTCACCAGCAATTCCGGAACCCTGTACACCGGTGTGACCTACAGCATTTTTCATCGTACCCTTCAGCACAAGAGCAAAGAAACATCTGGTTTCACCTAGCAATTATGATGTTACTCGCCTGGTCTATTACGAGATGTTCAACGATATCCATGCCGCGATCCGTCGCGAAAAGGAGATCAAAGGTTGGACACGAAAGAAAAAAATCGCATTGATCGAATCAATGAATCCCAAATGGGAAGACCTGGCAAGTGAATGGGGCAAACGCCTGCCGAAGCTGCCTTGGCAAGTCAGAGATCCTGTCACGGGCGAAGACCTTGGGGATTCTTCGGGGCCAAAAAGCAAGAGCGGCCCCTCAGAATGACAAGGGCTAAGTTGGGTTTTGCTGTTGTGAGGGTTGCTGTTGGTTTTGCTTTTTTGCTAATACTAAGTACTAAATACTGGTTCATATGACGCTGCTGCTGATTCCATGGGCCATCGGAATTTTGTATAGCAGCATTCCGCTCTTTTGGTTTGTCATTCATCCTCTTTCACATCGGTGGCGGGCAATGCCGCAATCGCCTTACCGGTTTCTCATGCCTTTCTGGGCGGTTACCATCGGCGTACTTGGTTCTGCCACCTGGCCCTGGCATGCAAAGCAAATGTATTCGAATACCTGGATGTGGCTGCCCGCTCTGTTTTTCTTTCTTGTTGGCCTGAGCGTTTACCGGCGCGTTGGGCAATTCGGCATTCATAACTTCACCGGTGAGAGCGAGCTTCGTCCGGCAGAGTATCAGCAGGCGCTGGTCACCACAGGTCTGCACACGCGCATGCGCCACCCAATCTACTTCGCTCACCTCTGCATGTTTGCCGCCTGGACGATCGGCAGCGGCCTGCTGGTCAATTTTGTTTTGCTGGCAGTGAGCGCGGTGATTACTTTTCCCCTCATGATCTGGCTGGAGGAACGCGAACTGGAAAGGCGCTTCGGCCAGAGCTTCCGCGAATACAAAGCACGAGTACCACTACTTCCGTTCGGCGGAAGTTAGTACACGGTAAACAGTAAATAGTACTTAGCAAACCCACCACGGGGTCACGGGGCCACGGAGAAGGTCAATGTTCCAAATTTTCCAATCTCTTGCTTGACTCTCGTTTATTCGCGTAAATTCGCGGCTAAAAAGGTCTTCGCTTTTGCTCTTGCTAATTGCTAATTACTAATTACTAATTACTCTTGATGCGATTCGAGCTCTTTGTCGCCGCGCGCTATCTGCGGGCCAAGCGCCGCCAGGCACTCGTGGGAATCATTACGGTGATTTCCGTCGTCGGCGTGGCGGCAGGAGTGGCGTCGCTGATCATCGCGCTGGCCATCAACAACGGATTCCGTCAGGACCTCCAGGACCGTCTTCTCGGCTCCAGCTCTCACGTAAATGTCGTAGCCATCTCGAGTGAAGGAATCAGCAACTGGAGCCCCCTGCTGTCTCGCCTGGAAAAGCAACCACACGTTTTGGCCGCAGCGCCGGCCATTTATGAGCAGGTGCTGGTTTCGCGAGGATCACGCGCCAGCGGCGTGGTTCTGAAAGGAGTGATTCCGCAATATGAAAACAAGGTCAGCGAACTGCTCAAGACGGTGAAGTTCGGCTCGGCAGAACAGTTGAGCGCGCCTCCCCAACCCGAATGCCCTGAAAATGACGAAAATTGTCAACCTGAGCTGCCTCCCATCATTGTTGGCAAAGACGTGGCAAACAATATCGGCGCAACCGTGAACTCCGTGGTGCTGGTAACGAGTCCGCAGGGCGAGCTGACCCCTTTTGGCATTGTGCCCAAATTCATCCGCTTCAAACTCGTCGGCATCTTTGATTCCGGCTTTTACGACTACGACAATACCTGGGGATTCGTGCGCCTGGCGGACGCTCAGCGGCTGTTTGGTTTAACTGATGTGATCTCCGTCATAGGCTTCAAGATTGACGACATTTATAAAGCTCCTCAGGTGGCGCAGGAACTCCAGCAGGCTGCCGGCAAAGGGTTCTCCACCACCAACTGGATGGAGGAGAACAAAGCCTTGTTTCATGCCTTGCGGCTGGAAAAGCTGGTGACGTTCATCACAATCGGATTGATCGTCTTTGTGGCAGCATTGAACATACTGATTTCGCTGATCATGATGGTCATGGAAAAAACCAAAGATATTGCCGTGCTCATGTCCATGGGGGCGCGCCGCGAGCAGGTGCGGCGGATCTTCATTTTACAGGGCTTGCTGGTGGGCGCCGTAGGAACACTGGCCGGCCTCATTATTGGCTATGGAATTGCTCTTGCCGGCGCCAGGTACCACCTGATTTCGCTCTCACCGGAGGTCTATTCCATTGATTACGTTCCATTTGCTCCGCGAGCGTGGGACGCCCTCCTGGTGGCGGCGGTAGCAATGTTCGTTTCTTTTGTTGCTACTCTTTATCCCTCCTACGCGGCAGCGCGGGTGCTTCCAGCCGAGGCTTTGCGCTATGAATGACGATATGAGAAGGCGAATGGGAGCCTATGAAATTCGGGATTGCGGGTTAAGAACATGAGTAACCTGCGTAACAAAAAAAGACAGTACATCTGTGTTTTTTCGGGTTC
>DATDNH010000341.1:0-10269 GCA_036518395.1 Candidatus Angelobacter sp.
GATTAGAGTTTTGTGCCGGTTGCCTCACTGAGGCGCTCGGCCTGGCCGCGGATTGCTGAAACGGTGCTCTTGACGCGCTCACGGCCCTGGTCCACCAGATCACGCGCGGAATCGGCCAGATCACTGGCGCGTTGCTGCAAATTGCTGCGGGTCTCTTCGCCGCTCATGGGAGCGAAGAGTATGCCCAAACCGATGCCAATACCTAAACCTGCCAAAAAGGATTTCATATCCATGCTCCTGCTGAAGTTGATCACAAACATTTCTGTGTCCTTGTGAAAAGATGCGAGTATTCAGCAAGGGTTGGCCGCAAAATGCGGGGATTCGGGAATAGGGCAGGAAGAGCAGCAACAGCACACCTGTTTAGCCACGAATTAACGAATAAACGCGAATTTGCAAGAAGCAGGAAAGATCCCGTCACGGCACCCAACCAAAATCAAGTATCACCACGGAGACACGGAGACGCGGAGATTGCACGGAGAAAACCTTTTGGGGGAAAAGCAAAGGCAAGATGAGAAGCAAAAGCAAGAAGCGGGGAGAGCACGAACACCAGAGCTCACCGAGACCAGATTTGTTGTTGCGGTGATGACTGCTGGTTACTTATTCAGATTGGCCAGCTTGGAGCTGGCAATCATGGCTGCGGGACTCTGTCCGTCTTCCTTCTGGATCTGCTGGTAGATGTTTCTTGCTTCTTTGGGATCGATGGTTTCGTACATTTCGGCGAGTTGAAGCTGGGCCTGGCTTTTGGAAACTGTATCGGTCGGATTATCAGTCAGGTCTTTGTAGAGTTTTGCGGCATCGGAGGGGCGATTCGTAGCGCGATAGAGATTGGCCAGCGCGAGCTTGGCTAATGACGAGATACTCTTGTCGCGTTCTTCGGCGGCAGACTTCAACAGGCGCTCGGCTTCAGCAGTATCGCCGGACTGTGCTGCCATGGTTCCGGCCAGATAGCGCGCAATCTTTCCCGGGCTGGTATGCGGATACTGATCGGCCACGGCTTTGAATTGTTTTTCCGCTTCCCGGGCGCGGTCGGCCATGCTGGCAAAACTCTTCATCGCAGGATCAGCAGGAGTGTTGGGGGGGCGAATCGGCGCAACGGAGGTCTGGAAAGCTTTCCCGAGTCCCAGGTTGGCTTTTTCCGACTGGTGGCTGGTCCAGGCCAGGAAAACCGTGACCGCGATTCCGACCACCAGGATGGTTCCAATTGCCATGATCAGGAGCTGGCGATGCTCTGTGGCCCAGTGGACGGCCTCCTGGGTCCCTTTGGCGAACTTGTCTTCTTTCAGTTGGCGGCGGGTATAAGCTGGCACGTTTGAAAAACCTTCTTCGGGTGGGATAAGTTGTTGTAAAACTTGAGTTTAGCAGAACGAGGGAAGACCTTCAACACAGAGGAAATGAAGGAAGCAGAGGAAATGAGAATTGTTGATTCCTGATATTTCTGATTGTTGATTTTAGATTTGAAAAACCAATGGCAAAAGCAGAACCAAAAAGCAGCCCTATGGCAGTTGGGATGCCGATATTGTGACACAGAGACTGTTGATTCTTCGATGACCCGCTGACCCGACGATCCGATGAACCGATTCTCAGTGGGTGTAGAATTTCCAGAAACCGGCGACTTCCATGTCATCCAGCCCGCAGTCCGGCCCGGCACAGGTCGAATTTCTTTTGAACGGCGAGCGTGTGCTGGCGGCGCCTTCTCTGCATACTACCCTGCTGGATTTTCTGCGCGAGCGCGGACTTACCGGATCAAAAGAAGGCTGTGCCGAAGGTGAATGCGGCGCCTGCGCTGTGGTCGTGGTGAAGCAAAACGGCCACGGCAGCATGTATTGTCCGGTGAATAGCTGCCTGATGCTCCTGCCGATGGCGGCGGGTCATGAGATTTACACCGTGGAGGCGCTCTCCACCGAGGCTCGAGGAAACGGGCTGTCGCCGGTGCAGCAGGCGATGGTGGATCATGGCGGCTCGCAGTGCGGCTACTGCACTCCTGGGTTCGTCATGAGTCTGTTCGCCGAATTTTACCGGCCGGGCCGCACAGGATCATGTGATCCTCACGCTACGGCGGGAAATTTGTGCCGTTGCACCGGCTATCGACCCATTCGCGATGCGGCGCTCTCTCTGGGCGCAGCGCCCGCTGATTCATTTCGTTCGCGGCTCTCGCTTCCCGCGCCTGAGATTTCGTCTGTGGCGTTTGCCTCGGGCGAAGCTGCATTCCATCGTCCGGCAACTCTGGCGGAATGTGTGAAGCTTCTGGCCGCGCAGCCGGACGCGCGCCTGCTTGCCGGCGCTACTGATCTTGCAGTGGAGTCGAACCTGCGTGGGCGACGGTTTTCCTGTCTTGTAAGCGTAGAAGCATTAGAGGAACTGCGCGTCTTTGATGAGCACGAAACCGCCGTGGAATTGGGCGCGGCGCTTACGCTCAGTGAGATTCAGTCACGATGGCACTCTGCCCCGGAAGTTTTTACCGGATGGTTTGAGCTGTTTGCGTCACCGCTGATTCGCAACCGGGCTACACTTGGCGGGAATCTGGCGACGGCGTCGCCGATTGGCGATGCAGCTCCGCTGCTGCTTGCCCTGGATGCGCGGCTCCGCGTTGCCGGGGTGAAAGGCGAGCGCGTTACTCCGCTGGACTCGTTCTTCACCGGATACCGAAAAACAGCGCTCGCGCCGGGCGAGATTATTGTTTCCATCGTTCTCCCGAAACCGTTTCCGCAGCATGTGGGGTTCTACAAAGTAGCCAAGCGGCGCATGGACGATATCAGCACCGTGGCGGCTGCGTTTGCTTTGGACCTGGATTCATCTGATCGCTTGCAGCGTGCTCGACTGGCTTATGGCGGTGTTGGGCCGGTTCCATTGCGGGCCATCCAAGCTGAAGAGGCATTGAGCGGCCGGGTCTGTGATGAATCGGCAATTCGTGGGGCGCAGCAGGTGCTGGAGCAAACACTTCGTCCCATTAGCGACCATCGCGGCTCGGCGGAATACCGTCTGGCAATGGCGCAATCATTGCTGGAAAAATTCTTTTTTGAGCGTACCGAGGTCGCAGCATGAAGATTCGATGTGGGATGCTTAGGGCGCTCCGCTCCAACAGACGGAGCTGCGCGCCAGCCTGCGGCAGCAAGGAAAACATCTTTTTTGAATCGTTTTATGACCCGAGTAAACTCGGGTCCGGCACGAGTAAACTCGTGCCCTGACACATGTCTCTTATGAAGATTGTGGGACAGGCTGTTCCTCATGAAAGCGCACGCGGTCACGTGACCGGCGAAGCGCTTTATGCCGATGATCTGCTCGGACGTTTTCCCAACCTGCTGCATGCCTGGCCGGTGCTGGCGCCGCACGCTCATGCACGGCTGACGAAACTTGATGCTGCGCCGGCCCTTAGCGAGCAGGGTGTGTGCACGGTGTTGACGGCGTCCGATGCTCCCGGCGAGGGCGATTCCGGGGCTGCGCGTCACGATGAGCCACTGTTCCCGCAGGAAATCATGTTTCACCAGCAGCCGGTCGCGTGGGTTCTGGGTGAGACGCTGGAAGCGGCAAGGCTGGGCGCGGCCCGAGTTGAGGCCGATTATGAGCCGCTGCCTGCAATTCTGACGATCCAGGATGCGATTGCGGCAGAAAGTTTTCTTTCCGGGCCCATGCGCATCGTTCGCGGTGATGCCGAGGGTGCACTTGCAGGCAGCCCAAATCGCATTGACGGCGAACTTTCGATTGGTGGGCAGGAACATTTTTATCTGGAGACGCAGTGCTCGCTGGCGTGGCTCGACGAGTCCGGCGGGATGATGTTGCAGTCCTCGACGCAGCATCCGAGCGAAACACAGGAAATCGTGGCGCGCGTCCTGGGCGTACCACGCCACAAAGTCACAGTTGAATGCCTGCGCATGGGCGGCGCTTTTGGTGGGAAAGAAGTGCAGGCGAATCCTTACGGCGCCATTGCCGCGCTGGGCGCGTGGAAGACCAAGCGGCCTGTGCGCGTGCGATTGCCGCGCGTGCTGGACATGGTTTTGACCGGCAAGCGGCATCCGTTTTTCGCGCGCTTTGCCGCCGGTTTTGATCGCGATGGCCGCATTCTCGCGCTCAAGCTTGCACTCTTTTCTGATGGCGGCTGGAGCCTCGATCTCTCTGAGCCGGTGCTGGCGCGCGCCCTGTTCCACACAGATAATGCGTACTTCATTTCCGCCATCGACGCCACAGGATACATCTGCCGCACGCATAAGACTTCGCAGACAGCTTTTCGCGGTTTTGGCGGACCGCAGGGCATGGTGGTGATTGAAGATGTGCTCGACCGCATCGCCCGAACGCTCGGGCTTCCGCCGGAAGTTGTGCGCGAGAGAAATTTTTATCGCGAAGGCCAGAGCACGCACTACGGCCAGCCGGTCAAAGAAGCGGAACGAATTCCCCGAATCTGGAATCAACTGAAAGAGAGCAGCGATCTTACCAGCCGGCGCAGGGAGATTGAACGCTGGAACTCCGCGCATCCGCATTGCAAGCGGGGGATTGCGATGACGCCGGTGAAATTCGGCATCTCGTTCACGGCTACCATGTTCAACCAGGCGGGCGCGCTTGTGCTTATTTATAAAGACGGCAGCGTGCAGGTGAACCATGGCGGGACGGAGATGGGACAGGGATTGCATACAAAGATTCGCCAGATTGCGGCACAGAGCCTGGGTATGCCGGAGAGCGCGGTCCGCATTATGCCGCCGCGCACGGACAAAATTCCCAACACCTCGGCCAGCGCCGCCTCCGCCAGCACTGACCTGAACGGCGCGGCAGTGATGGATGCGTGCGCGCAGCTCAAAACACGGCTTGCTCCGGTGGCGGCAAATTTGCTGGGAGCAAATCCTTCCGATATTCGATTTGCCGATGGACGAGTCTCAGCCGCAGGGAAAGATTTGGCATTCAGCGAGGTGGTGGAAGCCGCGTATCGCGAGCGCGTTTCGCTGTTTGCCCCGGGTTACTACCGCACGCCGGGAATCCATTACGATCCCAAGACTCTGCAGGGCCATCCTTTCTACTACTTTGCTTATGGCGCGGCAGTGAGTGAAGTTGAAATTGACGGCTTCACCGGTGAGTACCGGGTCTTGCGCACTGATATCCTGCACGATGCCGGAGAATCCATTTCACCGCTGGTTGATCGCGGGCAGGTGGAAGGCGGATTCATCCAGGGCGTGGGCTGGCTGACGCTGGAAGAGCTGGTGTGGGACGCCCAAGGACGGCTCATGACCAATGGAGCTTCAACTTATAAGTTGCCGGCGTGGTCGGAGCTGCCGAAGGAATTCAATGTCGAGTTTCTGGCGCGTGCTGCAGAGCCGGGAGTGGTCTATGGGAGCAAGGCCGTGGGCGAGCCTCCGCTCATGTTAGCCATTTCGGTTCGCGAAGCCCTGCGCGAAGGCATTTCCGCTTTTGGGAACGGCGGCGTAGTCACTCTGGACAGTCCGGCCACACCGGAGCGCGTCTTTTGGGCCGTGCGCCGTGCGCAAGCGCGCAAGCCCGCGCCGGAATTCACTGCCGCAGGCGTAAGCCACGATTGATTACCATCAAGCAACTCAATTCGCTCTCTCGCGACCACTTTCTCACCGCGATCGCGTGGGTGTTTGAGCATTCTCCGTGGGTAGCGGAGCGCGCGTGGGCGCAGCGGCCATTCCGTGATCTCAATGACCTGCACGATGTAATGATCCAGGAAGTTGAGCGCGCCTCTCAAGAGCAAAAACTCGCGCTGCTGTGCGCGCATCCTGACCTGGGCACGCGGGCGCGCATCAGCGAGGCTTCAACAGGGGAACAATCCGGTGCGGGTCTGGATCGTTTGACGCTGGAGGAATATCGGCGGCTTCAGGACCTCAATACTGCCTACCGCGAAAAATTCGGCTTTCCGTTTATTTATGCGGTGAAAGGCAGCAACAAATACGATATTCTTCGGGCGCTCGAGCAGCGGCTGGAGACGGCGCCGGAAGGGGAGCTTCGGGAAGCGCTGGAACAGGTTTATCGGATTGCGTGGTTTCGATTGCGAGAAGCAATCAGCAGCTAACAAAGGTCAAAAGCAGATTCCTCGGCTGCGCCTCGGAATGACAAAACGCGGCCGCGAATTAATTACTGACTTTATGCAGAGTTTTGCGAGTGGCACAAAGCGTAACTACTACGGCAAGGGCGACGTGATCGTGTATCGCCTTCAACGGGACGGGCGTGTTCCGGAAGGGCAGAGCCCGCTGTTTGGCGCGAGCGTGATGATGCTGCTCTACGGCGATGCGTTCTGGCCCACGTATACCACTGGCGACAACACCAATCTGGTGGCCACCGACTCGATGAAGAATTTCATCCAGCGCGAGACAATGAACTTTACGGGATGTGATCTCGAGTCGTACTGCCGGTTTCTGGCGGAGAAGTTCCTTGGCATTTATCCGCAGACTGAAGGCATTCAGGTATCTGCGACTGAAATTCCTTACGACCAGATTCCCGGCGGCAAGATGGTCTTTGCGCCTTCGGGGCCGGAACGCGCGACCGCGCGAATTGAATTGCGTCGCGACGGCGGGAGGATTGAAACGGTAGAAGCGTGCTCGGGCATTCAGGGATTCAAGCTGCTGCGACTGGGCGGCAGCGCATTTTTCGGCTTCGTCCGCGACCAGTACACTACGCTACCCGATATCAAGAACCGGCCACTGCACATGTGGCTCGATCTGGAATGGTCCTATATAAATGCTGAAGCTGCGTGCAGCAACGGCAAGATTACTGCGCGCGTGCGCGAGATGGTGCACCAGGTTTTTCAGTCGTTTGAGTCGGGCAGCATCCAGCAGGTGATTTACCAGATCGGCGAAAAGATGCTGGCGGAGATTGCTCAGATCGCGGAGATTCATCTTGAGGCCAACAATCGGACGTGGGACACGATTGTGGAACAAGGCGAGGAGCGCGGCGTGTACACTGAAGCGCGGCCGCCGTTTGGGTGCTTGGGGCTGAGGTTGAATCGCCGTGATCGCTCGTGACCCACACCCCAACCACGCGCAAAAACCACGCGCGCGTTGGGGACCCCGTTTCGCGCATGATCTGAAAACCAAGGGCCTTGTGAGACGCCTCGACGCTGCATGGTGACTGCAGAAATTATCGGGATTCTTCCACGCGCCCTTACCCGCTAACGCGGGCGCGGGCTTGGTCAGGATGACAAGGCATTATTTTTTTCGTTTTAGCCAGAGCCACTCTTCGCGTCGAACTTTTCATTCCTGCTGTAGACTTATCAATCAAAAACCATGGGCCGCCTTTCTACACATGTTCTCGACACTGCTCGCGGCAAGCCTGCGGCCGGGATGGCGATTCATCTTTATTCCGTCGATGGCGATCATCGAAAACTGGTGAAATCTGCTGTCACTAACGCTGACGGGCGGACGGATGAGGCGCTGCTGTTGGGGAGTGAGCTGCGACCAGGTGTTTACGAGTTGGTGTTTAGCGCCGGTGATTATCATCGCGCACATGGCGAACAACAAAGTTCGCCGGCGTTTCTCGATGAAATCGTGGTGCGGTTCGGCGTTTCTGATTCCACCGGCAATTATCATGTCCCGCTGCTGCTTTCGCCTTACGGATATTCCACCTACCGGGGATCGTGAATGGAGCATCGCGCGCAGGAGGTAATCGGCTTGTGCCGCAGGCTGGCCGGATTCACGGAAGAGCCGGGCCACACCACGCGAACATTTCTTTCTCCGCCCATGCGCGATGTCCACCGCGAACTCGGCCTGCGCATGGAAGAGCTCGGCATGAGCGTGAGCGTCGACGCTGCCGGAAACCTGCGCGGATTGTATCCGGCCCGGACTCCGGGAGCGCGCCGCGTCATCGTAGCCTCGCATCTTGATACGGTGCCGAACGCCGGCGCGTTCGATGGGATTCTCGGGGTGGTGATGGGGATTTTTCTGGTCGAAGCCCTGACCAGCCTGCGCATGCCGTTTGCCATCGAGGTCATAGGATTTTCTGAAGAAGAAGGCGTGCGCTTTGGCGTGCCTTTCATCGGCAGCCGCGCGCTGGTGGGAACACTGGATGAAGCTTTGCTCTCCCAGCGCGATGCGCAAGGCATCAGCGTCAGCGATGCAATCCGTTCCTTCGGACTCGATCCCGCGCACTTGCCCGAGGCTAAAGTTTCTGACAACGTTCTCGGCTATCTTGAATTCCACATCGAGCAAGGTCCCGTGCTGGAGAGCCTGCATTATCCGCTGGGCGTGGTGGAAAGCATTGTCGGGCTGAGCCGATTGCAGGTTTCTTTCACCGGCACGGCAGGACATGCGGGCACCACGTCAATGGAGCTGCGGCGCGACACGCTGGCGGGAGCGGCTGAATGGATTGTGCTGGTGGAGAGCATTGGCAAAACTACGCCGGGACTGGTGGCGACTGTCGGTCAACTGCACATCGAGCCGAACGCCATCAACGTTGTGCCCGGAAGAGTGCGGGCGAGCCTGGATGTTCGTCATGCAGATGATCAACAGCGATGTCCGGTGGTTGAGCGCTTGCTGCACTGCGCCAAACAGATCGCAGATCGCCGCGGACTCACGGTCAGCTGGGAGCAGCAACTGGAACAGGCGGCAGTTCGCATGGATCTGTCTCTGGTGGAGCAGTTGGCGGAGGCGGTGAAAACAGCGGGCTATCCGGTGCATCGGATGTCCAGTGGCGCCGGGCATGACGCGATGATTCTGGCGCAGAGGGTTCCTGCCGCCATGCTGTTTTTGCGGTCGCCTGGCGGCATCAGCCATCATCCGGACGAAAATGTTTTGCTGGAAGATGTGACCGCGGCGCTCAATACCGGCATGCACTTCCTGGAGCAGTGGGAGACGCATCTTGGCTGAGCTGGTCGTTCGCGGCGGCGCTATCGTAAGGCGCGATAAAACCGTGAGCGCGGATATTGCAGTTGAAGACGGGCTGATCTCCGCTGTCGGGCCGGAACTTCCCGGCGCTCGCCAGGAGATTGATGCGCGAGGTCTAACGGTTTTCCCGGGCTTGATCGACATTCATGTGCACTTCAACGAGCCGGGACGGGAGGAATGGGAAGGCGCAGCGACGGGCGGCCGCGCTCTGGCGGCAGGCGGCGCAACCATGTTTTTCGATATGCCGCTGAACTCTTCGCCGTGCACGGTGGGTCCGGCAGAGTTCGATGAAAAGCGTGAAGCGCTGGAAAAAAGTTCGATCACGGACTTTGCGCTGTGGGGCGGAATCATTCCTGGCAACTGTGGAGCGCTGGCAGAACTGGCCGAACGAGGAGTGATCGGCTTCAAGGCGTTCATGGCGGATTCGGGTCTGCCGGAATTTCCGCGCTGTGATGACCTCACGCTCTATGAAGCTATGCACGAAGCGGCGCGCCTGGGGCTTCCGGTGGCAGTGCATGCCGAAAATGACGAGCACATCAAATCACTTACCGCACGCGCGGGAGCGGCGGGACGCACTGGTGTACGCGATTATCTGGAATCGCGCCCGGTGCTGGCTGAAGTGGCAGCCATCGAGCGCGCGGCGCTCCTCGCGGCTGAAACCGGAGTGAAGCTGCACATTGTGCACGTGAGTTCCGGACGCGGTGTGGCCGCCGCATTTGAGGCTCGCGCTCGCGGCGTGGACATCGCAATTGAGACCTGCCCACATTATCTTTTCTTCACGGAAGAAGACATGGAGCGGATAGGCGCTGCGGCCAAGTGCGCGCCGCCGCTGCGCAATGCACACGAGCGGCATCGCCTGTGGGGCGCGTTGCAACGCGGAGTGATCAATGTGGTCGGATCCGACCATTCGCCGGCGCCGCCGGAGATGAAGGCTGACCCGAACTTTTTTCGCATCTGGGGCGGGATTGCCGGAGGGCAGTCCACGCTGGCAGTGCTGCTCACTGCGGGATATCACGAGCGCAGATTGCCGCTGGCGCGCATTGCCGAGCTTACGGCTGCGTGGCCGGCCCGGCGCTTTCATCTGAAGCGCAAAGGCAGCATTGCCGCAGGGAACGATGCGGATTTGACTCTGGTGGATCTGGGAGCGTCGTACACATTGCAGCAGGATGATCTGATGCAGCGGCATCGGATTAGTCCTTATGTGGGGCAGAGTTTTCGTGGCGTGGTGCGGCATACGATTCTTCGTGGGCAACCGATTTTCGCTGATGGGAAGATTGTGGCGAAGGGAGCAGGGCGGTTTGTGAGGCCTGCTCCAGCAGTCAGCAGTCAGCACTCAGGATTCAGCCAATGAGAAGATCCGCTTACATTGCCACACTCCCTCCTGCGGTAGCGCAAGCTTGTCCTCTCGATTTCGAGTGCAGCGGAGCAGATTCTCCGGGCTACTCGCGCG
>DATDNH010000342.1:0-7196 GCA_036518395.1 Candidatus Angelobacter sp.
TGCTATGCCGCTTCTGCTTCTCGCGCGTCTGACGATTTCTGGGCGCCGATGCGCATGGCATAGAACGAACGCCACACAAATGTCACTGAAACCAGGAAGAACAAGCAGGCAAGAATGTAGCTGACCTGCGGCCCCTGCTCCAGCCTCAGCTTGACCCCCAGCTCCACCGCCAGCAGGCCGAATAGAGTGGTGAATTTAATGATCGGATTCAGCGCGACAGAAGAAGTGTCTTTAAACGGATCGCCAACTGTGTCGCCGACGACAGTCGCTGCGTGCAGTTCTGTTCCCTTCTGCTTTAACTCCACTTCCACGACTTTCTTGGCATTGTCCCACGCGCCACCGGCATTGGCCATGAAGATGGCCTGGTACAAACCAAACACAGCGATGGAGATCAGATACCCTATAAAGAAATACGGTTCAGTAAATGCAAATGCCAGCGTAGCGAAGAATACTGCCAGGAAGATGTTGAACATGCCTTTCTGCGCGTATTGCGTGCAGATCTGCACAACTTTCTTGCTGTCTGCGACGGAAGCTTTTTCTACGCCTTCCAGCCGGATATTTCGCTTGATGAATTCCACCGCGCGGTAAGCGCCGGTGGTCACAGCCTGCGTGGATGCGCCGGTGAACCAGTAGATAATCGATCCGCCGGTAATCAGGCCGAGCACGAAGGGCGCGTGGAGAAGAGACAGCATTTCTGTGTGTTCGGTGAGCCCATTGGTGAGCGCCATCATGATGGAGAAGATCATGGTGGTCGCGCCAACCACGGCAGTACCGATCAGCACCGGCTTGGCTGTGGCTTTGAACGTATTGCCCGCGCCATCGTTCTCTTCCAGCAGGTGCTTGGCGCGCTCAAAGTTCACTTCAAAGCCATAATCTCGCTGAATTTCTTGCGGCGGCACATTCTCAATGAGCGAAAGTTCATAAATGGATTGCGCATTGTCAGTGACCGGACCATAGGAGTCCACGGCTATAGTCACCGGTCCCATGCCCAGGAAACCGAAGGCAACCAGGCCGAAGGCGAAAACTGCGGGCGCCAACATGATTGCGCCCACGCCCAGCGTGCTGACGTAGAACGCTATCGCCATGAGCAGAACCATGCTGATACCCAGCCAATAGGCGGAGAAATCGCCGGCAACCAGTCCGGAAAGAATATTGAGCGAGGCACCGCCTTCTTCCGACGACGTTACTACCTCGCGGGTATGCCGTGAGTTCATCGAGGTAAACACCTTCACCAACTCCGGAATGATGGCGCCAGCCAGAGTACCGCAGGAGATGATGGTCGAGAGCTTCCACCACAAAGTGGAATCGCCTCCCAAATTGGGAATGATCAACCTGGAAACGACGAAGGTCAGCGCAATGGAGACAAACGAGGTGATCCAGACCAGCGAGGTCAGGGGCGCCTCAAAATTCATGTCGTCGGCGTTTGCGTACCGGGCTTTGGCGATCACGCCGTTAATGAAGTAGGAAAGCGAACTGGACACCAGCATCATGATGCGCATCACGAAGATCCACACCAGCAGCTCCACCTGCAACGCTTCGCGCGTTACGCCCAGGGAAATGAACGCGATCAGAGCGACTCCGGTTACACCATAGGTTTCAAAACCATCGGCGCTGGGTCCGACCGAATCGCCCGCGTTGTCGCCGGTGCAGTCTGCGATCACCCCGGGATTGCGGGCATCATCTTCCTTGATCTTGAAAACGATTTTCATCAGGTCAGAGCCAATGTCCGCAATTTTGGTGAAGATGCCGCCGGCAATACGCAGCGCGGCTGCGCCCAATGACTCGCCTATCGCAAACCCGATGAAACAAGACCCCGCATAATCGCGCGGAATAAACAGGAGAATGCAGAGCATGATCAGCAGTTCCACGCTGATCAGCAGCATGCCGATGCTCATCCCCGCCTTGAGAGGAATGGCATAGATGGGAAAGGGTTTGCCACGCAATCCCGCAAAAGCGGTGCGGGAGTTGGCAAAAGTATTCACGCGAATCCCAAACCACGCGACACCATAGCTGCCCGCGATGCCCACCAGGCTGAACAGCAGAATGATGACTACCTTCACCGGAGCGAAGTGCAGCAAGAGGCCGAAATAAAGCACGATAACCGCTGCAATGAATGCTTCCAGAATGAGCAGGAACTTACCCTGAGTAATCAGATAAGTCTTGCAGGTTTCATAAATCAGCTCGGAGATTTCGCGCATGGCGCGATGCACTGGCAGGTTCTTCAACTGCATGTAGATGACCAGCCCAAACAGTCCGCCGAGCCCGCAGAAAATCAAGCCTATCGAGAGCAGCTTGTAACCATCAATCTTTCCATCAAAGAAAGAGACGGTTTTCATGTCCGGCAGCTTCAGGTTGGCCTCGCCACCAGCCTCATGAGTGGGACCTTTGCCGGGAGGATTCGCGACCTGCTCCTGGGTGATTGCTCCCCGCTGCGGGTTTACGACGGACCCGGGCTGCTGCCGGGTCGGCGCGGGCTGCGGTTGAGTTTGCGCAAGCGCCGGCGAGATCGCAGCAAGAATAATAGCGAGAGCGGCGAACGCCAGGGCGATACCGCGCACAGACGCTCCTACGCGGCCCAGACTGGTGTGCATAGAATCCTCCGAACAAACGTTAAAAATGTGGACTGTGGGTCAACTACTCCCAATGGCAAATTCCGGAAACGCGCTTCCACATCAAGAACGATGGTTGAGGTTTGGCCGCGTCGGAACTGCTTGCCTGAAACAGGGCCAGGAAGAATATGCCCATCCCTCCAGACCCGCTCAGGCCAAGCTTGAGACTCATTTTTATAGCATTTTCGAGAAAGCCGGGTCAATGATCTATTCACTCTCCGTGGCCCATCCTTCTCACCTTTGTTGTCGGAAAATTTTATTTATTCGCTCACAGCGGTAAGCTTAAGCAGGCAAACTACTTTGTTATGAATGTGCGACTCGATAAATGGCTCTGGGCAGCGCGATTCTTTAAGACTCGTTCGATGGCGGCCCGGGCCTGTGAGCTGGGCAGAGTTCAATGCAACAAAATCCCGGCCAAGCCCGCACGTGAGGTCCACGTGGGTGATCTCCTGCAGATCAAGACAAATTTTGATGAATTTCAGGTAGAGGTCCTCCAGCTCAGCGTAATCCGCGGTCCCGCATCGGTGGCCCGGACGCTATATCGAGAAACCGATGAGAGCCGCGAACTGCGGCTCCAACTCGCAGAACAGCGTAAAACGATGAAGGATTACTCCCCGGCGCCGCCAGGCCGTCCCACAAAACGCGATCGACGGAAAATCATTCAGTTCCGCAATAGAATTTAGCGCTACCTTGGCTTTACTGTTGCCTGTTGCCTATTGCCCGTTGCCTGTAACTTAGCTTTTGCCCTCGTAATACTTTCCGTTGACTTCTTCACCCATCACTGCAAAATCGGACTTGGAAGTTTCAAGCGGGTCGGTTTTGAAAGTGAAATCGATTGATGGCACACGAATGTTGGCTTCGAGCTGCGCGTTTGCCTTGAAGCCTTCAAACCGATACTGCCGCGCCGGATCTTCATATTTCACGGCCTCATCGGTCGCCTTTAACACCAGTCTGAAATCCATAAATGCCGGAGTTGTCTCGGCATCCATCGCCGGCCAGCGCGGCTGGTCAATGATGGCGACGTTCGTCATTTGCAGCGTAGCTGTTTTGCCATCTGTACTGAACGTGAGCCCGCTTGCAGGCACAGGCGTAATCCAGTACAGGCCTTCAGGTGAAATGGGTGGATGAAAGTCGTGGATCTGGTTGGCCGGGACCGCCGGTCCCTGGAAGACCGTAAGTCATGTATGTGTGAAGATGGCCTGATGCCCCTGGCGCGCAGCCCAGTACTCGCCTGCCATGTAACTATAGTCTGTGGTGGGAGTGCCCCAGGCAAGCCGGTTCCCCTTGTTGTCCGTACCCATGCCGTGAAAGCCATTGCACCGTGCCAGCTTTCCCTTGAAGTGATAGATATTGGATAGTTCCACGTTGGCCATCGGGCTTTGGTTGTGATTGCCATTCTTATCCAGCCACGGGATGGGATACGGGCAGGAGCCGCCGTTCGATGGCTCATGGTTCTGCGGAATCGGCGGGGCGCACTGCTGTGGCGTCGATTGCGCGTGAAGCAGCCGTAACGGCAGCGATGATGCAATCAGGGAGCCAACACCAAACTTCATCAACCATCGGCGGCTGAGTTCCAAATCGGAACTTCTATTTTTGTATCGCTGATGATCGTTTAATGCCGCGGGTATACCGTCGAGGGCCTTCATGGTTCCTCCTGGTGGCTCACGGCGTCATATCAGGAGTTGCATGCTGTTCTGGCAGAGTTGCCTCAGACCCTGCGAGATCAGAGGTAAACGATTACTTCCTATCTTCTCAATTTTCCTCTGCAAGCCTCAGTTTTGGTGTTGGCTTTGGTTTTGATCTTTTGATCGGAAGATTCACTAAGTACCTCATCAGCGTACCAATCAACTGGTTCTATCCCCAAAATCCCTTTGCTTACTCTGTTCCTCGGCGTTGAAAGGGTTTTGCCGTTGTTTGTAGCTTACCGGAAGAAAATCACAGCAATGTCATACCATGCGTGGCCAATGATTCCGGGGCGCAGGCTCCTGCGCCAGGATGCAATTACACCGAACAACAAGGCGAAAGCGGTAATCACAATGACCGCATTGCTGCCTTCATAAGCATGATCGAGGGCAAAAACGAGTGCCTGCGCCACAACCGCCAGTCCCGCAGGAAGTCCAAAGCGTGTGAACTGCGTCTGCAGGTATCCCCGAAATACCAGTTCCTCGACAAAACCGGCAGTGCATGACACCACAATCCAGACAATTATTTCCAATGCGCTCTCCGGCAGGATATTGGCGCTCTTGGCCTGGCTCGGCCCAAGAAGCGGTGCGAGGCCGCGCTGGATTCCCAGCATGCCAATCCAGATACCCACTGCAAGCCCAAGGTCAACAGCGACATCTCGGAAGCTTTTCCAGCGGCCTCCAATCAATGCCTTGATTGTCATTCCGCATCTGCGCAGCCCCGCCCAGATGTACAACACGAGCAACCATTCGCTCACCAGCACAGGAAGGTAAAAACGCAGCATCACCATAGAGTGACTGGCGAAGATCTGATTGCTGGCTGTCTCACGATTCTGCAGGATCAACCCGGCAATAAGTGGGATCGCGAGAAAAACCAGCAACAGAATCGTGTGCCACACAGGAGCGATGAGCCTGCGCCCCTGTTCGACCGAATTCGGAGGAGTTGCTGACATTCCAACAAGTGTACTTCCATCTCACTCATGCCGCAGTGCAGTCATAGGATCGATTCGGGACGCTTTCAACGCGGCAGCTCTTTTTTCATTGTGTAGATACTCTACTAAATATTCTGTAGAGTGCCTACAGCTCGGCCGCCAGCCGCTGGCCAATGGCACTTAAAGCAGTCTTAAACATTCTATGAGGCGGCTTCCACTGCATCGATGACGGCCTTGAGATTCTTCAGGTGTCTGGCGAACGCGGCGCGGCCAGCCGGAAGCAGCCGATAGGTGCTTCTGGGACGCCTGCCGATGAATTCCCTTTTTACACTGATGTAGCCTTCATCCTGGAGCCTTTGCAGATGAGCTCCCAGGGCCCCATCTGGCACATGCAAACGTTTCTTGAGCGCGGTGAAGTCCAGAGGTCCATCCACTTGCAACAGTGTGAGGATGCCCAGGCGCACCGGTCCGTGGACAATGGTATCCAGACTATTAAAGTCAACCCCGGAGGCCATCAAGTATCCCTTGTCGCAACTGCACGCCGATTACGCAAGCGGACAGCAAACCGCCAGCGGTGATCATGAATCCGATGATGCTCACCGGCGACAACACGGCGGACGGCATCCCAAGCGCGCCCGCCATCAGCGCCAGACACCAGGGAGCCAGCTCAATGTGGCGGGGTTTGGCAATCACTCCGTTGAGCATCAGCATGCCGACGAAGAAGACTGTTGTCGCCAGCACCAGCATTGGTGGGATTCCCATCCATTGCGCCCACAGAGCGTAGCCGACGAACGGCACCGCCAGCGATAAGACCCAGCCGGCCGCTGTAAACTCCCGGCGCACCTGCGGCGAACCACCGCTCGCCTTGCGATGACGGATGCGCAGACTCACCAGATATCCCGCCGGTAACAAGACGGCAAGAAGTCCCCAGATCTGCTCTATACCGTGAAACAGCAACCCCCAGACTGCCGTGATTAATCCCGCAGCGGCAATGAGTAGATTTCCCATCACATCGCGCCGCACCGGCGCCTCACCGATTCCAGCCGCAGCCCGGATTACGTCCAGGTCGGCTTTCACTTGTTTTAAATCATATTCGGACATTTTCTTTCATGCTCCTGATTAATGATTACTCTATAAACAGGAGTATGTCAAGCAATAAATTCTATTCCTCCGGGCGGAATCTCAGAGGTGGGAACCGGTTTCTGGTTTTGACCGCAAAGAACGGATAGCGCGTGCAGCATAAGAGCATTAACGTCAATTCATGCACAAGACAATCGACCCGACAATCCTTTATTTCGGAACACCAGTCGCGCTCATCAGCACGTTAAATGCGGACGGCTCGCCAAATCTGGCGCCCATGTCCTCAGCCTGGTGGCTGGGATGGACCTGCATGCTGGGTCTGGGCCAGATGGGACAAACCTCAGACAATCTC
The DNA here is from genome assembly GCA_036518395.1 of Candidatus Angelobacter sp. Taxonomy (GTDB): domain Bacteria; phylum Acidobacteriota; class Terriglobia; order Terriglobales; family Acidobacteriaceae; genus Angelobacter. The sequence continues at coordinate 6,656 of DATDNH010000342.1, forward strand.
ATTCGCACCCGCGAATGTGTGATCAATCTGCCGTCACAGGATCTCGTGGCCCATGTTGATCGTCTGGCGCTTACGACAGGCAAGAATCCTGTCCCGGAAAAGAAAGTTCAATGGGGCTATCGCCACGAGCCGGATAAATTCGGGGTGGCCGGATTTACGGCGGTGAAATCCGAGGTGGTCGCGCCTCCACGGGTGCAAGAATGCCAGGTGCAGATGGAAGGCATAGTGCATGACGTTCGTTCGTTTGGGAAGAACGTCAGCGCCAACGCCTTTGAGATTCACATCCTAAAGCTACACGTTGCAGAGGAGCTCCTGACTGGGAATGGGCCCCGGCCACACATCGATCCGGTGCGCTGGCGTCCTCTGATGATGAGTTTTTGCCGCTTCTTCGGTCTGGGCGAGGAGGTGCATCCATCGCGTCTTGCGGAATCGGATTTCATGAAGCTGGTGGCTGGCGGATCGGCGCCCCATCGCGCTAATCTGACGACGGCAATCAATGCAGTGAATGCTCCGAGTCCGCTGCGTTGACATCTTGCGGACA
>DATDNH010000343.1:0-6498 GCA_036518395.1 Candidatus Angelobacter sp.
TAAGATGTGCCGTCGGAAGATGATGCGGAGGACTGCTGGGCGCCCATCTCTGCCGCCGCATGATTGATCAGATCTTTGAGTTCTTTGCTGGGCTTGAAGTAAGGAATCTTCTTTGCCGGGACCTCTACCCTCTCGCCGGTCTTGGGATTGCGTCCCACGCGAGGGCGGCGCTGGCGGGTACGGAAGCTGCCAAAGCCGCGAATCTCGATCTTCTCGCCTGCCCGAAGTGAGCGAACCACGCTGTCAAAGATGGTTTCCACTATGATTTCACTGTCCTTACGCGTGAGTTCGGCCAGACGTGATACTTCTTCGATCAGATCGGCTTTGGTCATAGCAGTCCTATTCCACCCGAAATAGGCTTTCGGGTCAAGAAACTTAAAGCGCTTGACTGTCCCATGAGTTTAACACCCTTCGGGCGGGACAATGACCCGCAATCCTTTGCTCAGAAGGCTCAATTCCACCGGCGTGCGGCAGGCGAGTTCTCCATCGGCATAGACGTCCAAGGCAGGATCGGATTCGATTCGCACAGTCCGCGCCCTGAAGTACTCGACTTCCTTGAGCCCGGTGTGCCCGCCAAAATAGATGATGGGCAGGCAGAAAAAAACCTTCAGCTTGCTGATATCTCCCACCAGGCAGACGTCCAGCAGTCCATCATCGAGCTGCGCCTGGGGAACAATTTTGATCCCGCCGCCATAGCGGTGAGCGTTACCTATGGCGATCAGGAGGGCCTTGCGATTTTCTGTCCTGTCTTCGGTACTTACTCGAACGTGAACCGGACGAAAAGCGAACAGTGCCTGAACGGCGGAGAAGAGATAGCCAGCGGAACTCCGCAGCCACGAGGGCAGGCGGTTGGCGCGGGCGTTCGCGTCCGCATCGAGCCCGGCGCCGACCACGCAGCAGAAAGGAATTTCCTGATCATTTTGGCGAATCATTCCCAGATCGATCTCGCGTACGTTGTTCGCGCCGGCACAGAATTGCCTCCACGCGCGCAGAGCAATCTTTTCATTGTGAATCCCAATTGCGTGCGCAAAATCATTGCCGGTTCCCTTGGGAACTACGAGCGCGGGAATTTTACTTGCGTAGAGCTGCGGGAGGTAACGATGGACAGTTCCATCACCGCCGAAAATCAGAGCGGCTTGGGGGGAGTCCAGATGCTGGGTGCTTTCAATTTGTAGATCAACGTTTTTATCTTGAAATGGCTCGACACTACGGTCTGACGCGCTCGGCCCCAAAAAGGCCACAGCTTTCATAATGATTCGATTCTTACTTTCTTAATCTTTCTTCCCACCCGAAGTGTCAGTTCACCTGGGACCTCGGCTTGTATGACGAGGTTCGTGCATGTATTTCCATTGATCTTCACCGCACGCTGTTTAATTTTCCGCTGACCATCGCTTAATGAATCCGCCAAGCTTGCCTGTAAAAGGAGTTTGTCCACCTTGACTGGTCTGGTGTGGTCAGGAGACTGAGGTGCTTGCGCGGCGACATCGCTGTAATTCACCTGAACACTCTCCACATCCTCCGGCACTTCATCTTTCTGGAACTGCCGCGTCCAGTTCTCTTCCGCCTGTCGGGCCGCCTCCTGTGAATGGAAATCCTGAACGATCTGTCGCGCGAGTGCCTTCTTCAGCGCCATTGGGTGCTGGCGGCCGGCCGCGACATCGGCCTTCATCTGCTCAATCGCCCCGCTGCTTACGTCAGTCAGCAGTTCGTAGTATCTCCACATCAATGCATCCGAGATGGACATAACCTTGCCGAAGATTTCCTGCGGCGGCTCATTGATGCCGATGTAATTCCCATACGACTTGGACATCTTGTGCACGCCGTCTGTGCCTTCCAGGATGGGAGTCATCAGAACAATTTGTGAAGGCAGGCCATAATCGCGTTGGAGACCGCGGCCCATCAGCAAGTTAAATTTCTGGTCAATGCCGCCCAGCTCCACGTCAGCCTGCAAAGCTACGGAGTCGTACCCCTGTGCGATCGAATAGATCAGCTCGTGCAGCGCGATCGGCTTCTCCTCCTGAAAACGCTTGTGAAACTCCTCGCGCTCGAGCATTTGCGAGACTGTAAACCGCCCCACCAGACGAATAAAATCCGCGGCCGTAAATTTTGAGAACCACCGCGAATTGAAATCGACTACGGTTGTTTTAGGATCAAGGATCTTGAACACCTGGGCTTTGTAGGTTTCAGCATTGCGGTCAATGTCCTCGCGCGACAGCGGTGGCCGGGTCACAGAGCGGCCCGTGGGATCACCAATCATGCCGGTGAAATCACCGATCAGAAAAATGACGGTGTGACCCATGTCCTGAAAATGTTTCATCTTCCGGATCAGGACAGTATGTCCAACATGCAGGTCCGGAGCGGTGGGATCAAAACCTGTTTTCACCCGCAGCGGCTTTCCTGTCTGGCGGGACTGCTCCAGCCGCTCGCGCAGCTCGGATTCGCGAATGATTTCCACCGCGCCTTTCTTGATGTATGCGAGCTGTTCGTCAACAGGAAGGAAATTGGGCATTCGATTTTGATTATATGGTAGCGCCTAGATTGCTTTGGTTCTTGGGTCGCCCCCGGGAGCATCGTACAGGAGGTCCTTCTCCCGCTTTGCGGGATCAGGATTTCGGCTGCGGACTCCCGCTGCGCTCACGCCCGCAAACCGCCTCAAACTACCTTCCGGTGGAACCAAATCCGCCGGCCTGGCGCCTGGAATCCGCGAGTTCCTCCACTACCTGGACTTCGGCAGTGAGCACCGGATAAGGAATCAGGTTCGCGATTTTATCGCCGGAGCGGATTTCCGCAGGCGCATCGCCCAGGTTCTCCATCAACACGCGTACCTCTCCGCGATATCCGGCATCAATAACACCGCCAGTGAGAACCAGGCGGCGAGCAGCCATGGAAGACTTGTCGCGCAGCAAGGCGCCCATCTTTTCTCCTGAAGGCGCTGTGCATTCGATGGCGATGCCGGTGGATACTACCGCATGCCCGCGCGCGGGAATGGTCATTGTTACGGCCGAATAAATGTCATACCCGAGATCCTCACCGGGATGGGCGACGGTGGGCGCTTTCGCCTCCGGACTCAGCAATTTCACGCGCAGCATAACTTATTCTCTTCCGATAACTCTCCTGCCCTGGATTTCAATTTTCCCGGAAAGCACCAGCCGGATCGCTTCCGTATAAGCAATGTGCTCCTGCTCGAGAATGCGCGTGGAGAGAGAATGAACGTCGTCATTCTCCAGCACCGGCACGCTTTTCTGCAAAATGATTGCGCCGTGGTCCAGGTGCTCGTCCACGAAGTGCACCGTACAGCCGGAAATCTTCGCGCCGTATTCCAGCGCCTGCTTCTGCGCTTCCAGTCCGGGGAATGCGGGCAGCAGTGAAGGATGAATATTCAAAATTTGATTTGGAAACGCGCGAATGAATTCCGGCGAGAGCAAACGCATGTATCCCGCCAGGCAGACCAGATCCACCTGCGCCTCTTTGAGCGCGCGGACTACCTCAGCATCGTGGTCTTCGCGCGTGCGGCCTTTAGAGACAATCAGTTTCGCATTGAGACCGCGCCGGCGGGCAGTTTCCAGGCCAGGAGCATCGGCGCGATTGGAGATGACGATAGCAATCTCCGCCGCTAGTCTTCCTGCCTGAACGGAATCGGCGATGGCTTCAAAATTCGATCCCCGGCCGGAAAGCAGGATGCCTAATTTCTTTGCTGGCGTCATGGGCTAAGCGTAGGTCACCTTGCGATCGCCCCGGACGATGCGTCCGATCAGGTAACTTTTTTCGCCGCACTTTTCCATCAGGGCTTCCACTCGCTTGTATTTCTTTGCCGGAACCACCAGCACCATGCCGATGCCCATGTTGAAGGTGCGCAGCATCTCGTCCGGTGGAACGTTTCCAAGCTTCTGCAAGTGCGTAAATACAGGCGACGCCGGCCAGCTTCCCAATTCCACGACCGCTGCTGTGCCTTTGGGCAGGACGCGAGGAAGATTATCGGTTATCCCACCGCCAGTGATGTGGGCCAGGGCGTGGACTAAGTCTGCTTTGACCAGCCGGCGCACAATGGGCCAGTAGCTTTTGTGAGTCCGCATCAGCTCATTGCCGGCTTTGTTCTTGATCTCGTTCACGTAGGTATCCGGCGTGTAGCAGGCGACTTCAAAAAATAATTTGCGCGCCAGAGAGTAACCATTGGTGTGCAGTCCATTTGAGGGCAGCCCGACCAGGACGTCGCCAGGCTCCACTTTCTCCCCGGTGATAATTTTGTTTCGGTCTACGATGCCAACAACAAACCCGGCAAGATCATATTCCCCGCTGGCATAAAAACCGGGCATCTGCGCTGTTTCCCCGCCAATCAGCGCACAGTTGTTGTGCCGGCACGCTTCAGCAATGCCCTCAACGATTTTTTCCACGACATGGGGATCGAGCACGCCCGTGGCCAGATAGTCCATAAAGAACAGCGGCGTGGCTCCCTGCACGGCAATGTCGTTGACGCAATGATTGACCAGGTCGGCACCGACGGTATGGTGCATCTTCATCATGAAAGCGACTTTGAGCTTGGTGCCGACGCCGTCCACGCTGGAAACCAGCACCGGTTCGCGGAATTTCTTTTTGTCGATGACGAAGAGGCCGCCGAAGCCGCCAATCTCGCCGATGGCGCCGCGGGTGAAGGTGCGGTGAGCAAGATACTTGATGCGCTGCTTGGCGCGGTCCGCGCGGTCGATGTCGACTCCGCTGTCGGCGTAAGTAATAGACTGAGCTTTCAACAGTTGAGGTCCGTTTTCAGTGATTCAAGAGGATTGAAGTGAAGGGTATTTTAGCACTGAAGCGGTGTTTAAAATTCAGCGAATGGCGACGGCGTCGAGGCTGATTACTGCCTCATTGCCCACGACTTCTGCGCTGTGCTCCGCTCCCGCAGGTACATGCACAAAATCCCCCGCCTCCAGCACGACAGAATCTTTGCCCATCGTGATGCGAAAGCTGCCGGAGAGAACTGCATCAATCTTTGCAGTTGAATGCGTGTGCGTGGGGAAAAATGTTCCCGGCGAATAAACATATCGCGTGACCCTGAATCCAAGCTGCTCCAGCTTGCGACGCATGGCCGACTCGGATAATGCGCCATCCTTCTGCGGGTCCCAGTGTTCGATCCTCATAAAGAATTCTCAATCGCTGCCCATGACGGGACGCCCATTGGTGTGTGGGAGCTTGGCTGCCGAATTCAGTTCTTTGCCTATAGAATCCAGCACGCCGTTGATGAATTGCACAGATTCAGGCGTGGAAAACCGCCGTGCGATCTCCAGCGCCTCATTGATCACGATGGGCCGCGGGGTTGCCGGATAAGCCAGGAATTCCGCCACACTGCACCGCAGCACATTGCGATCTACTGCAGCCATTCTGTCCATACGCCAGTGCTGCGCGTGCTTCTGGATCAGATCATCGATTTCCTGCCTCCGCTCCGTGGCCACGCGAAAAAGATCATCGGCAAACCCCCGGGTTTCAGGATCAAGGTCGGTGCGTTCACTCCAGAACGTCTTGCGCACCTCGTCAGAGGATTGCTTGCCCATATCGCCCTGGAAAAGCATCTGTAAACACAATTCGCGCGATTTTCGCCGCGTACCCATTACTTCGCTGTGCCTCTGGTCTTGCGTTTCAGGCTGACCATCTCGACTGCCGACATGGCTGCCTCATGGCCTTTGTTGCCGGATTTCAGACCGGCGCGATCAAGGGCCTGTTCCAGATTTTCGCACGTCAGCACGCCGTATGTGTGAGGCACACGGGTTTCCTGAGCCGACTGCCCGATCCCGCGCGTGACCTCAGTTGCAATGTGCTCATAATGATCTGTTTCGCCGCGGATCAGGCAGCCCAGAGTAATGATGGCGTCAAATTTTCCAGTTTCCGCCAGGGTGCGCGACTGAGATGGGATTTCGAACGAGCCGGGCACGCGCACGATAGTGATGTCCTCTTTACGGCATCCGGTGCGGCGCAGAGCGTCCAGAGCGCCTTGCAGCAGGCGCTCGGTGATGAACGAATTCCACCGGCTTACGACGATGGCAAAACGCATGCCGGCGGAGGTGAGATCGCCTTCAATTGCGTCCGCCGCCTGCTGGTTCTTCTGCCAGAAAGCGATTTTGAGATTTTTGGCAGGCTCAACCAGGAGCACGCGGGAGTTCCACCCAGTTTCTCGAATATCTGAAATGAATTTTGTTTTCTGCTTTTTGAGCAGATCGCGAATCGTGTTCAGGTCGGTGACCTCAATCCAGATATCTGCGCCGAGCGATTGCTTGCCCTCAATAAACTCAAGCCTGCCACTGGAGAACACAAACGGCGCGCCCCGGTCTTTTCCGCTCTTCCACGCCGTGCCCTGCTCGATACCGAGTGATTTGAAGAGTGCGACCAGGACATCGAACTCTTTGGCATTTTTCGCGGTGTAGAGCGTGTTGATGGCTTTAATCACGATGGCTCTTCTCTCCACTGGTGGCGACAATCTTCGCATTTCCAGCGGTTCTTGCGAATCGGTAT
>DATDNH010000344.1:0-2299 GCA_036518395.1 Candidatus Angelobacter sp.
GCCAGGCACTTCGGCGAAACGCACCTCCAGATAATCCGCCTCCGCGTCGAACCAGATCTTCACTTTTGCGGCCATAAATCTTCCCCGGCTTTCGGTTTGTCGGTCAGGTAAGCCGTGACAATAAATGCATCGTTCTTCCCATGCTTAACCACAACACAGAGCCATCTGCCACCGAGAACCGTCCGCGCCTAGCCCGACTTCCGCTATTCGGCCTGAGGGACTGCAATATTTGAGCTTCGGCGCGTTGTAAGTGATTGAGGGTGTGAGAAGACTTGTTGGGGGTGCGGTCAAAATGCGCTGTAGTGCAGACCCAGCCTCTTTTCCCGCTCCTTTTTCTATGCATAATCGGCTGCCAGCATGTTCCTCAAAGACACGACGCGCTTCAAAGATGGCAAGGAGCATCATTATTGGAGCCTGGTCGAGAACCGGCGCGTGGACGGCGGACGCAAGGTAGTGCAGCGGCATGTGCTCTATCTGGGTGAGATTAATTCCAGCCAGCAGACGGCTTGGCGCAAGACCATCGAAATCTTCGAGACCGGATCAGTCCGTCCTCGAACGGTGGCTTTGTTCCCGGAAGAAGGTTCTCCCGAGATTCAGGACGAGCAGATCGTTCGGATTCGTCTCAACGAACTGGAACTACGCCGTCCCCGGCAATGGGGCGCCTGCTGGTTGTCCAGTGTGCTTTACCAGAAGCTGGAGTTAGATGCGTTTTGGTTGGAGCGGCTCACGCCCAGCCGCAAGGGCACGCGTTGGGATCACGTGCTCCAGACGTTGGTGAGCTATCGGCTGATCGATCCGGGCAGCGAGTGGCGTCTCCATCGGGAATGGTTCGACAAGAGCGCGATGGCTGATTTGTTGGGAGCCGATTACCGTCTAGCGGCCGACGACACGCTGTATCGTTGTCTGGACCAACTGTTGAAACACAAGGCAGAGCTTTTTTGGCATTTGCAGCAACGGTGGAAGGATTTGTTTGCCGCCCAGTTCGACGTGTTGCTCTATGACCTGACCAGCACGTATTTCGAGAGCGATCCACCGTTTGCTGAGGGAGACAAACGGCGCTTTGGCTACAGCCGTGATAAGCGATTCGACTGCGTGCAGGTGATCATTGCGCTGGTGGTCACTCCGGAAGGCTTTCCGCTGGGCTACGAAGTGCTTCCGGGAAATACAGTCGATAAGAAGACATTGGGCTCGGCGTTGGAGTCGATTGAAAAGCAGTATGGCAAAGCGCGTCGGGTTTGGGTGATGGACCGGGGCATCCCGACCGAAGAGGCGCTGACGCAGATGCGCGCCAGCGATCCACCGGTCAGTTATCTGGTGGGCACGCCTAAGGGACGGTTGAGCAAGCTGGAAGCCGCGCTGGTCGAGCGGCCCTGGCAAGAGGTACGGGCAGGCATCACGGTGAAACTACTGCCGCAGGAAGGGGAATGTTACGTGTTTGCCCAAAGCGCTTCCCGCATCAACAAGGAGCGGGCCATGCGGCGACGCCAGCTCAAGCATCTGTGGAAACGCTTGCCGGAGCTGCGGCCAATGAAGCACCTGACGCGGGATGGCCTTTTGATGAAACTCGGAGCCGCGCGCCAGCAGTGGCCCACGGCCTGGCGCCTGGTCGCCATCCGCGTGCCCAACAAGGACGAGAAGATCAACGAGCAAACTTTCCATTGGCGCCTACGCAAGCAGAAGCTTCGGCAAGTGCGCCGGCGCGAAGGCCGCTACCTGCTGCGCACCAACCTGACCGAGGAAGATCCAGCCAAGCTTTGGCAGTACTATACCCAACTAACACAGGTCGAGGAGGCGTTTAAGAATCTCAAAGACGACTTGGCGCTGCGTCCTGTTTATCATCAGAAGGAGAACCGGATCGAGGCGCACATTTTCGTGGCGTTCCTGGCCTACTGCCTACACGTAACGTTGCACCGCTGGTTGCGCGATCTGGCCCCCGGCCTCACGCCGCGCTCGGTGTTGGAAAAGTTCGCCGCGGTGCAAATGATTGATGTCCACCTGCCCACCACCGATGGTCGGCATGTCGTGCTACCACGTTACACGCAACCGGAGCCGGAGTTGGCTGTGCTGCTCCAGCAGTTGAAGCTCACATTACCCCAGCAGCCTCCGCCACGGATCACTTCCGGTGGCAAACTTGCGGACTGATGCCATGTAGTGCAGACCTTTTCGATGCATGGCTTGATTTGCAACAACTTACACGAAGAATAGTGCCGAATAGCGGAAGTCGGGCTAACGCCAAAGGAGGCTATAAACAGGCCACCCCCTACGGGTTTCAGGTCAAGCGCTCTCAAGCCGATGCAAT
>DATDNH010000345.1:0-10674 GCA_036518395.1 Candidatus Angelobacter sp.
GATTGTTGCCGCATATCGTCGTCTCCTGAATTTTTCATTGTCATGTCTCAACTCAAATCTTAGCCTCTCAACATTACATTTTCAATCAAATTTGGCTGAAATTACTAATAAGTTGTTTCTAGTTGTAGTGATCCACCATTTCGCCAGCCCTCTCGCGGCCATTTGCACGCGGAACTTCAGCCGGAGCGCTCCTGTAAAATGAATCCAGTGGCCCTGTAGCTTGAGGCGCTTAGCGGGCGTCCGAGCCGCTGCAGAAATCCTGCCTGCCCCGGCTTGCCGTGGGAGCGAAGTCGAAGGATCTTGAGGCGCTTAGCAGGCCCGCTGCAGAAATCCTTAGCGAGGTCCAAGGTTTAATCCTGAGCGAAGTCGAAGGATCTCGCAACGGTGTTGGTAAAAAACATTCCGCGGCCCTGTAGCTCAGATGGATAGAGCGACGGTTTCCTAAACCGCAGGTCGGCAGTTCGAATCTGCCCAGGGCCTCCACCCTTATCGACAACTTCCACTAATTTCAGTAAAGCTCCATCAAGAATTGTGATCTTTCGGTCAATTCCGAACCCGCAAAATCCCGCTCTGCATCAAACAGGTACAAAAAAGCTACATGAATTGTGAGGACCGGATATGAGGAGAATCTTGAGTTGTTTATTCAGTGTCGCGCTTGGCGCCGGTAGTTTGCTGGCTACGGCGCAGCCGGGCCCGGACAGTCGAACTGTTGACACTTCGGCCGATCAGCGGTCACAGGATCGCATTGTTCGCCAGGTTCGCCACGAACTGCTGATGATTCCCCAGCTCAGCATTTTTGACAATCTGGCTTATCGAGTGGACGGAAATACTGTGACCTTGCTGGGACAGGTCCGCAATCCGATTATCAAAGATGAAGCCCAGACTGCGGTCAAACACATCGAAGGGGTGCAGCAGGTCAATAATCAAATCGAAGTGCTTCCAACTTCCTTCAACGATGACCGCATTCGGCGCCAGGTGGCGCGCGCGATTTTAAACGAGCCGCGTTTGTTCGAATACGCCGTCCAGCCAGTGCCGCCGATCCACATCATCGTGAAGAACGGACACGTATCTCTGGAAGGTGTAGTCGCGAATCAGGGCGATAAAGACGTTGCCGGAATCCGGGCCAACGGCGTGCCGGGCGTCTTCTCTGTCCAGAACGATTTGCAGATCGAGAACTCGAAGCTGAGCATGAGATGAAACGTGTGGCCTTGCAGTAGCCTGACCGCTGGCTGTGGCTGGGAAAATTGAAAACCCCGACATCAATTCGACGGTCTATTGCTGAAGGCTTGACTTGTTCTTGAATTGGCCTGAAACGACAAGAACCATGTGCGTAGCAAAATCGGCACATGGTTCTTGTCTTTTGGTTTCGACTATTTACTAACTAGTGCGTGTTTCAAAAATGGGTTTGGCCGTCCAGTGGTGGAAGCCTCGGACTGACCGGGGTCCCCCGACGCGCGCTTCGCGTGGCGGGGTGGGAGATCGAGGAGCGGGTTCTTTAGAGCCCGCGAAAAAAGCAGCTTCCACCACATCCTGGGCTTTAGCCCTGGTGTTCGTTTCGCCCTTTTAGGAGTGGGGAAGCATTTTTGAAATACGCTCTACTAAAGTACTGGTTTCTCATGCTGCGCTGAAATTTCGTCGAGACAGGATGGAGACTGGGTGGGGATCAGAGACGTTCATCCGTGCGCCGCATTGCGGGCAATACACCGTTCCGGCATGCTCCACCACGGCCGGCACAGTGCGGAATTCCCGGCTGCATCGCGGACATTGGACTTTCACGATTTGCACCAAATGAAACAAGTCCTGCTCGTTGTTATTTTTTACGGATAAGACTACCAATTGATGCACATACCACAAAGGGAAAAAATTAGCGTGTAACTCTCTTACCGGCAACAACGCGCGCCACGGCAAGCATCCCAATCGCCTGGGCGGACGGATCGCGCAGCTTTTGCGCTCGCATCAGCGCATCTACTGAGTCAATCTGCGCCGCCGCTTCGCTCACTTCCTCCACCACGGCGGCCGTGTTCTGTTCAGGCTTACGCGTGTCCCAGACTTCATCGACTGCGTCAAATGCCATGTCAAAATACCTGCTCGCCTGCTGCTTATCGCCTGAGTTCCCTGCCGCAAACCCGTGGGCCGCAGCCTCTCGTGCCCGTTCGCTGGCCGAAAGGTCTCGTAAACGGTCCGTCTGGTCCGTGCCATTATGCTTCATAGCCTCCAGCACTGAGGCTGTCTCGATCGGCGGACGCTCGATTTTTGCTGGTGGGCTATTCTGGGCATTACGAATCATTGAACTCGCCACCACGTCACTGCTCAATGCATCTTGAAATCCCTGCTCGCCAAGAACCTGTTTCATGGCGCCAGATGTGATGCTAGTGGCAACGCCTCGCATGGCACTGTCATCCAGCTTTGCGAGCCAATCCAGAAATTCGACCCCGCTCTTCTTCACAACTCCGTGGTCGAGAGCCGGGCTCATCTGCGCATAGAGGGCGGCCAAATTCTCAGCCTGGAAAGCGTTGTCTTTCGGGTCAGGTAGCGACTTGAATAATTCCTCAAAATGCTGCTGCGACCACTGAGACTTGGCGCCTTCTGCCTGCATGGTTGCCATCAATGCGCGTGGAGCAATGATTCCTGTCTTTAAGGCTGCGTCCAGTTTCATGGCCACGAGCTGGAGAGTCCGGGTTTGACAGGACGTTACTGCCCCAATCAACGACTGCTCAGCAGCAAACACCGAATTTCCAGGCAAATTGCTGACGAACTCCTGGGCTAAGCCACAATCGGCCTGCCCGCTGGCCATAATTGAGACGGCCGGCGTCTGGCCCGACTGGACGAGTTCGGACTCGATGCGTACGCCCTCACGACGTAATTTTTTGGCCGTCAACTGATCTATCGGCGAGATCACACTTGCAGCCACCGCCAGCACCCTCAACCGGTCCTGCGGATCAGGCTGCCGTAGCCCTACTGCAAGCTTTACCGCATCCACCACAAATTGCTGCTGCGGCGTTAATTTGTGTCGGGAAGATGCTGTTTTGCCTGATGCCTTCGCATGGAAATTTACAGGCTTGCTCTGACCGACCGCCAACCAATTGAAGGCCAGCAGAACCGCCGCAATCAAACCTGTTCCTCTTCGCATTCTTCTAGCTCTCACTCCCATTCTCCGACATGCTAAACACCGGCAAAAAGCTCTTTTTGCCTCGGGCATGTATGACCGAATTACTTGTCAGGAAAGCGGAGGATACTGTGGCATCTACTCTGATTCAATACCCGCGAAAGATTTTTTAATCTGGAGAACTAAGGGAGGACTAAGTAAATCGGATTACGTGAAGATGGCCAAAGCCCGGGGGCCCCGCGCGGCTATCTCGCTTTTGTACTGGGTGGTTATCAACAATTGCGAGCACTGTTGCCCGCGGATTCCGGCGATTCGGCTTCATTGGCTCTTAATTCCCGGACAATTTCTGCCGCTGCTTTGCGCGCCTCATCGGCTTTGTCCGGAGAAAAGGAGATCGCGCCCACTCGTGCGTGTCCGCCTCCGCCGTAGCGCTCACAAATCTTCGCCAGGTTCACCATGTTGTCTTTCTTCGCCCAGGGATTGGAGCCCACTGCCACTTTCACGCGGAACGAGCTGCTGCTCAATCCTACGCTGTACACCGATTCCGGGTGAAGATAATAGGGAACGAATTTGTTGTATCCCTCCAGGTTGTAATCCGTAATGTCGAAGTAGATAGTCCGATTTTTGCATTCAGACCGCTGCTTCAATATCCCGATAGATTTCTGATGCCGTTCCATCAGTGGCGGAATCAAAGCCGCCACAAATGGCTCTTGAATCACCTGTGCCAGCGGTTCCCGAACCAGAATCGGAATAAGCCGTGAGTGAAAGGAAGGATCACTGGTAGATTCCACTGCCATGGTGAGTTTTAATGCCGGCTCGGCCATTTCCACCGCCATCTTTGCGCTACTGAACTGAGCACCGTCAATAATGTCGGCCCATTCCACCAGTTCAGCCACCGGCTTGGCGTCGAATCCAAATTTTTCCGCCGTTACATGCGCCAGAAATTTTGTGCATGACTTATAGTCCGGATCATAAAATTTTTGCGACTTGTCGCCGTTTTTGTAATGCTCGGCGTCTTCAGGTGTCAGAAACGCGCTCTCGTGATGATCAAACCACCACGTGATTCTTGGCGAGGGCGAGTACTTGAAATCCACAATGGCGTTTTCATCGCCGGTGAAGTCGCTTTCGTTAAACAGCGAACCGGCGCGGTGAACCAGGCCGCTGAACTCGAACTCAGCGTCTTTTCTGATCCGTTCAGCATAGAACCGCGAAAACACGGCCGCTGAAGCAGTACCGTCGAAACATTTGTAGTGATAGAAAACTTTTACTTTCACTCCCGCCTTTTTCCTTCTATGGCGTTAATTGCGAAGATACTAGAAATTGATATCCTACTCTGGAGTGTGTCAAGGCGAACAGTCCCTCAGCCCAGGCTGACCATGCCATGCCTTGCACAGAACACGCGCTGTCCAGTCTGCGAATCGCCTTCCACGCGGGGCAGAACTCGCCCCTGTTGGTATGGTAAGGAAACTACTTATAAATGGTGTACTGGTCTGCCGGTTTTTGCAGCTTGATCGTTATATCGTGACTCGGTTGGCTGATGTCGTAATCTTCGCCGTACGTCTTAAAACCTGGTGCGATCACCTGGACCCTCAGTTTGCCATACGGAATACCAGCGACTGAGGCTTTGCCATCTTCATGGGTCTTTAACTCAACCCCTTCTTCCTTCTGATGGCCACGTTTGTCCACCGGGTGAAGGACAATTTCAGCATTGCGCACCGGTTTCCCGTTGCTGTCCTTGATCACCAGGAATTGCAGCGAAGCCGATTTGTGCTCCGCCATCGCCGCCACTACCAACGCAAGCACCACGACCATGAGCTTTCTGAACTGAATCATGTATGCATTTTACCTGCAAATCCCTCTACATTACTCATCGCGGATTTCTTCTTTTTTCGCGCAAATGTTGATCGCTTTTTCTTCGTATCCATTTCTTGAATTCGCGTGGATTCAATTTGTTGTGCTTTTGATCTTTCTCATTTTCTCCGTACGCCCCGTACCTCCGTGTGTTCGTGGTGGGTTCTGGGTTTTTCTGTTTTTTACCCAATTCGCGTTCATTTGCGTTTAGCGGGGTCCCCAACGCACGCCGGTTTTGCGTGTGGTGGGGTGCCTTAGCGGCCAAAAAGTTTTGCTTGTGGCTCCGCTACGCTCCAACGTTGGCCAGCCCGCGCATTTTCTAGACCGCGATCTTGTTGGCCCAGCTAACCCGTCGAATGCGAATTCCATTCACATCATCGCTTTCCACTCGATTCAGAAACTTCTCCTCACCCCAAAATTCCTCGTCTCGGCAAAACACTTTCGCACACGCTCGATTGCTGGTTGGCATCGACGATTTGTGATATACAGGACGGACAACGATGGACATGCCCAAAGTTACTTTAGTAATAGGCGGCCTTCTGGCAATCGCAGGAATCGTCTGCTTCATGGCCGTTTTCGGACAAAGCCAGGCCGATACAATGCGGTCCATGGGGTCCGCCCTTTTTTCCATTGGCATCCTCATTGCCGCTGGCGGCCTCTACTGGCAGGCGCGGCGTCTCCAGCCCCAGCTCCAGACCTCTGCTTCTAAGCCGAAGAAAACAGACCGATTGTGCTCATCATGCAATCGTGAGCCTGCATTTGTCTTTTGTCGCGTCCACATCCTGCGCCTGTGCTTGAATTGTTTTGACAAACACGACGACGGCGCCAATTGCTCCTACGTCCCGGCTAAGCGGGCCACCGCCGCTTATAAGTAAGGCCGCGGCCACCCATCCAAACTTTCGCCGTTAGCCCTGCGGCGATTTTCAGAGGTACTTTAGTGACGTTGAAGCCCTTTTACCCCTTAAGTACAAGTATTAGACGTCTGAAGATATCTGTTCAGGCAACCGGGAAAAGGTGTCATGGGGAAACGTCTGATTCGGCGCTCCGGAAGTTCGTCCATTCTTCATGGGCGTCCTTTTGTTCGCGGCTTTTCCATCGTTGAACTGCTCGTTGTCATTTTCATTGTGGCGCTTTGCGCCTCCTTGGTAGTCCCACAGATCAGACGGACTGTTTACACCATGCGCCTCCGCGCCTCCGCCGCAGAACTGGCTGGCGTGATGCAGAATGCCCGGCTGTTCGCCGCTAAAAATAACCAAATCTACGACATTAAGTTTGTCACCATTGGCGGGGAGAGTGCAGCCTACGTCGACCTCAATGGAAACAATACTTACGACGCGGGTGAGCCCGTCGTGATGTTTAACCGCGGCGTGACACCTTCGGCAGGAGCTCCCAATGGGGGAGTGGGGCAGCCGCCTGCGTACATCCTGAATAGCGATACCTGCAACGGCAGTTGCGCCACTGCCTATGACAACACGGCGGTTCTGGCTTTCAACCAGCGGGGACTTCCCTGCAATTACACCGCTCCTCCTGCCTGTGTCACCCCCGCCGCAACTTATTTTGTCTACTACCTGAATGGAACACCGGGCTGGGCGGCGGTCGTAGTCACCATAGGCGGCCGCACCCGGGTTGTGGTGTGGGATGGAGCAAATTGGAACAGTTGAACATGAATATTCTCCGGCACAACCGAAAATTCCGAAACCGCCAATCCGGCATGTCACTGCTGGAAATCATGGTTGCTCTTAGCGTGCTGATGGTCGGCGTGCTGGGAAGCCTCGTCTTTATGACCATGGCAATTGGCAGTAATTTCAGAAATCGCCAGGGAAGCAATGCAACCGCGATTTCACAAATGATGGTGGAAAAAATCATGAGTGTGGGTGCGAACGTGAACCCCACGCTCACAATCAACGACTGTGCAGGCAATGCCCACAACATCAACACGGCGGCTGGTGGAGCGAATCCCTTCGATGCCAATGGAAACATCAGCTTCACGCCGGCGCCTGGAAGTGCGGGTGATCCCGTCGGATACAACATGCTCTTTACCGACTGCGGCACCGGCGGCAGGCAGATCGTCTATGACGTCCGCTGGAACGTTCAGGCGCCCACGCTCGACACCAAGCTCATTACCGTCTCCACCAGAATGAATACCTTGGTCAACGATCAGAAGATGTTCTCACCGGCCGTGACTGTCCGCTCCCTGTTAGGACCGTAGAGGAGATTGATGACTCAGTACCGTTTATTCCGAAAGTCAACCGCCAAAGCCCGCAGCCGTGGATTCTCCCTGGTAGAGGTTCTGCTTGTCATCCTTCTGCTGGGTGTGGTCTGCGGCGTGATTTACCGGCAAATGGCAGTGGTGCAGCAACGCGCGCGCACCGAACAGGTCAAGCTGGATTACCTGCAGGAATCGCGCGACTTCGTAGACCAGTTCTTCCGCGATATCAATCAGGTCGGCTACCCCAGCAGCCGGATGGTCGACCAGACGGCAGCCTGGGTTCCTGCCCTGAAGAAACCACCGATGAATGACCCGCGCATCGCCACCGGACTGGTCAGGGCTGGAGACAACGAAATCTGGTTTGAAGGCGATATGTTTGCCACCGGCACAGTTCAGAGTGTCGTCTATATGGTGAACGGCGACGGCAAATGCCCGTTATGCCTGCAGCGCAGTCAGGTCGACAAACAGAATGGCGGTCCTCTGGGACAAAATCCGGTTTGGGGAACGGAAGTCAATGACGTTGCGACCAACGTCATCTTCACCTACTTTGACACCAACGGAAACAAGGTGGCTACCCCGGTAGACATTAATACCAACCCCGATATTATGGCCACCATCAAGACCGTTCAGATCAATTTAAGAATTACGAATCCAGCCGTCATTGATCAGAAAACAGGTCAACCGATTGAAATGGCTTTTCAGGGCGAAGTCTCAATCAACAATTGTTCGTCGGCCGCGATACTGAAGTCCATGAGCTGTCTCTAGAGGCAGGAGGGTATTATGCTGAAGAACACACGCAATAGAAAGTCGGAGCGAGGTATCGCTCTCATAATCGCGTTATTGTCGCTGCTGTTAATAAGCGTCATCGCGCTCGGCATGATGACCAGCGCGAATACTGAATTTTCCATCAGCGCCAACTTTCGCGATGAGCAGGTCGCGTTCTTTTCCGCTCGTGGTGGCTTGGACGAAGTCCGCGACAGAATGCGGGGCACCACGCCAAATACCCTATTCTTCTCCCTCCCCACTGCTATGCCGGGAGCTCCAAATGGGGTGGTCTACGTCACGGATGGCAGTGCCACACCGTGGACAAGCGGCAGCACTTATGCCGATAAGGAAATCTGCCACGAAGGCGTAAACTGTCCACTCAACGGAAACTGGTACAACCAGACCGTAGGCAGCCCTGCTTATGCTGCTAATCCTCCGCTGACGTGGCGCTGGGTGAGAATCAATTGGAAAACGGACAATGGCACTTATTCCGTTGATGGGAATCCTTCTTTTAACCCTGTGTGCTGGCTTGGCTCCGGCGAACAAATGTCGACTACGGGCTGCGATCCCGTCAACAACCCACAGGTATATGAGTTGACCGCTTTGTCCGTTACCAACAGTGGTTCCCGCCGGATGGTGCAATATGAAGTCGCCAAAATGGCCATTCCCCCAATGCCGGGCGCGCTGGTTTTTGATGGTCCTAACCCGACTTTCAACGTACCCAACTCCAATCCATTTCTAGTCAGCGGGCTCGACGCACATGTGGGTGGTGTGCCTGGGCAGTGTACGACCAAGAAGACAGATAAAGCTGCCTTAGGCGGTTACGGCAAAGCTGCGAAAGATGCTCTGACAACTGATATTGGCCAAACCCGTCCCGACAATTACATCGGCAGCAGCGGCACCACGCCCGACGTACAAGACGTCTATTCTTCTCTCTATAGCTTGAGTACGGTCGATGGCTTGGAATCGATGGTCAACAACATCACCAGCATCGCCGACAAAGTCTATCCAACGAGCAATCCATCCAATGTCAACCTCGGAACGCCTCAGGCGCCCATGATTAACGTCATTCAGGGCGACTTTACATTGGACGGCAGCATCACTGGAAATGGCGTTCTCCTGGTCACCGGCACACTCACCATGAGCGGTGCTCCCAACTTTAACGGGGACATCCTGGTGATCGGGCAAGGTAAGGTAATCAAAGATGGCGGCGGCAATGGAGTTGTGAACGGCTCGTTGTTCGTGGCCAATTTGTACGATTCCAATGGCCATCTTATTCCGGCGGGCGCGGACCCGGCCAATCCGCCAGGGTCTCCGAGCGTCAATTGGAATGGTGGTGGTACCGCCACATTCAACTACGATAGCTGCTGGACCCAGAACCTCACCCAAAAAGTCCCTTATAAGATTCTGGCAACTCGCGAACAGATCTACTGATACGATCGAGCGCGGTTGAGATTATCGGGCGGCCAAACTGGCCGCCCACTTTCTTTTGTCTTCTGCTCTGTGATCTTTGCTAACCCGCATTATTTACGAATTTAATCCGAGAATCTTAAGGAGACCATCACACTCCACCCCTTGTCATTCTGACGAAGTCCGAGTTCCGGCGCAGCCGGGATAAGGACGCGCGGAAGAATCCCCCTACAGTTCGCTCCGTCCACGCTGCTGCAGGGAATTCTCCCCTGGTGCCGTTTCCCGCACCGTTTTACAGCGAAAGGATATTTGCAAATGCTTACAATGTGGGCGCCGAGTCACAGATTCATTCAATCCGCTGAAACCGGTGGCTGGCTGTCTTCTGTCTCCTGACTTCTGCCTTCGTTGCTGCTTGCCCTGAGCGCAGTCGAACGGGTTGCCTATTGTCGAAGACCCGCCGTGGTGGGCCTGTTGCCTGGGTTTGCTTGCTTCATCTGCGCCATAATCGTCGCCGTCAACACCGCAATGATTCCCACCACCTGGGACCCATGTACTGTCTCGCCAATGAATAAGGCGGCAAAAATGATCGCAAACACCGGCTCCAGGCAGCTCGTCACCACTGCTCGTGTGGGATCCAGATACTTCAGACCGTTGAAATAAAAAATGTACGGCAGCAGCATGGAGAGAAGCGCAAATAGCAGCAGAAATCCCCACTGTTGATGTGTGTAGTGCCTCTCCAGGATCTTCCAGGGAGGATTTACAATCAGCCACAACACCGCCGAGCTCAGCAGCGTGTAGTTCATAATTTTCAGCGGATGGTTGCGCGCGACCAGCCCCTGCCCCGCTATGTTGTAAAAAGAAAACGAAAATGCCGCAAGCAGGGCCGCTGCGACCCCCAATGCATTCAGCTTGATCTGGGAAGAAAAAAGTCCGATCACCAGCGCCACTCCTGCCAGCGCCAGCAGTACTGTAAAAAGCCGTAGCAACGTTGGGCTCTGCCGTTTGCGTGCGACCATGAAGAGCAGCACCCATATCGGCGCGGTATATTGCACCGTGATTGCCACCGCAACTGTGGTCTTCTGAATGGCCCAGTAATAAAAAAAGTTCGATCCAGCCAGGCCCAGTGTTCCCGTCAGCGCACAAAGCCCCAGATCGCGGCGGTTGAGCTTGAACATGCCGGGGTCGTTGCGCAAAAGCAGAAAAGCTGAAAGGAGAATGGCGGCAAATGTGGTCCGCGCCTGCGTCAGCATTACGGGTGTAATGAATGAAGGCCCGGCAAACAGGCGGCCGGTAAACACAAGTTTGCCAAACGTGGCCGCCGCGCCCCAGCAAA
>DATDNH010000346.1:0-2997 GCA_036518395.1 Candidatus Angelobacter sp.
TTAGCAATTGTCCTGTTCTTCCCCGTCTTCCTGAGTGCGCAGAATACCAGGAACTTGCTTGTCATTCAGGGAGGGTACCCGGGTGAACTGGGAAGCGTGCGCTTTGCCGAGGGACTTCACGAGGTCCTTGACGCAAACGTCCACAATGAGGTTTTTAACGAATACCTCGACCAGGACAGGGTCCATGCGGACGACGCCACGCTCGTCGCGATGTTGCGCAAAAAATATCAGGACGAGAAGTTTGATCTGATCGTCGGCGCCGGCCTTCCGGCAGTGACGTTTCTTCTAGCGCATGGACCGGAACTCTGGCCGGGAACTCCCCAGATCTTTATTGTTGTGGACTCTCGGCTGCTGCCCGCCCGCCTGCCGCCCAACACAGCTGCAATTGCCCACGACGGGGGATCTGGGGCAACACTCGATCTGGCTTTGCAGTTACTACCCAATACGCGCCGCGTATTCTATGCCGGCGGCAGCAGCCCCATCGATAAAGCGCGGCAGTCCGCCGCTGCACAGGATTTCCAGCGGTTCGCCGGCAAGATCGAGTTCACCTACCTCTCTGACCTGACGCTTGCAGATCTGTTGGATCGGCTCGGCCACCTGCCTGATGCGAGCATCGTTATCTATGGAGGGATGGAACAGGATGCGAGCGGGCATGCGTACATACCGGCGCGGCTTTGTCCTCTCATCGCTTACGGCTCCAATGCAGCAGTGTTTGCCTGGTACGACACCTTTCTTGGCAGCGGCATCGTCGGTGGGAGCATTCTGGATTTCAAGGAACTCGGCACAACGACCGGAAACCTGGGACTACGAATCCTGGATCGCGGAACCGCCTCGGGTCTTCCCGTTGAGAATTGGCCAGGTCATCCTGTGGTTGACTGGCGGCAACTCGAGCGCTGGGGGATCAGCGAAGAAAGACTTCCATCCGGCGCCATCGTCCGCTTTCGCACTCCTTCGGCCTGGGAGCGATATAAATGGTATGTGCTGGCTGGTCTGGCGGCCATCGTCGTCCTGCTCGCCATCGTGGCCGCCTTGCTCATCGAGATGCGCAAGCGCAGGAAGGCCGACCTGGCGGTTAAGGACCTGAGCGGCCGCCTCATTCACGCGCGTGAAGAAGAACAACGGAGAATTGCGCGCGAGTTGCACGATGATATCTCACAGCGTTTGGCCCTGGTTGTGACCGAACTTGACCAGTTGGACGGGGACCCCACGGCGAATCGATCATCCGGCTCCGTGCGCGGGGCGGTGCAGCAACTCCGGGAAATCATTCACGATACTCATAACTTGTCACGCGAGCTCCACTCCAGCAAATTAGAGCTGTTAGGCCTGGAAGCGGCGTTGAAGGATTTGTGCGGGCAACTGGCGCGACAGCATGGTATGGCGATCGAGGTCATCGCAGACAAGATTCCATTTTCCCTTCCGGAGAATCTCGCGCTCTGCTTCTATCGCGTGGCCCAGGAAGCTTTGCATAATTCGGTGAAACACAGCAGGGCCACACGCGTTGAAGTAAGAATAAGCGTCGACGACGGAACTCTGAGAATGAGGATTAAGGATTACGGATCCGGATTTGACCCCTTACTCCCGACGAGCGGGCTGGGATTAGCGACGATGCGAGAAAGGCTGCGGCTGGTGAAAGGGAGCCTTGTGGTTAAGTCAAACCCGGGAGGCGGCACTGAGGTGACGGCCGAAGCCGGTCTGCAGAGTCCCTTACAACAAGCGACCTCGTCCGGCATGCCCCCGTGATCGCCTGGACTGTCGGTTCTGTCGGAAACCCAAAGTTGAACAATCTCAAGCACATGAGTGAATGAGCAGCAGCTATTCACTTTTTGAATCTGTCACAAAAATATTTTTCCTCAACTTTTTTCACGTGAGTACCCACAAGCATCGCGAGATTTCTTATAATTTTTCTTTGCAGGAAAAAAGCATCAGGAGTACAGCAATGGCAGAGAAAACTACTGGACGGACCCGGAAAGGCACAAAGAAAGCGGCAAAACAGCCGATTCCCATCGATACAGGAGTTTCCCAGTCGTCGCCAGGCACGGTGGCGTCCCGATCCGCGGCTACTCAGGTCTCTTCTGACAATAACCCAGCCACTCAGGCGTACCCCGGGATAGAAGAAGAAATTCGTTTACGGGCCTATGAGCTTTACGTCGAGCGCGGCCGCCAGGATGGCTTCCAGGAAGAAGATTGGTCTCGCGCCGAGACTGAGATTCTGTCCCGGCACCAGCGTGAGAAAAGCGCTTAACCGGCGGCAAACAATTTTCAGGGAATCGCATAAAATAGAGAACAAACACCCGCGCACCTGTTGACGCAAAGTCGGGAGTTGCGATACAAAGTTGTGCCGTTGACAGAAGCAACCGATGAAACAGGTCCTGCTGCTCGATGATAATGTTGCCCAGCTCACCATACGTGAGATGGTTTTGCGCCGGGCAGCCATTGAATGTCACGTAGCCACCACGGCGCAAAGCGCGCTGGCGCTGCTGCGCACCAGTTCCGGAAAAAGCAAGATCGGAGCAGTCATAACCGACCACTTGATGCCGGGAATGGACGGAGTAGAGTTCGTCCGCCAGCTTAGATCGTTCAACCCAGAAATTCCCGTCATTGTGATCAGCGGGCTGCCCGATGCCGACCATGAATATCAGGGATTGGACGTCATCTTCCGTCTCAAGCCCCTGGAACCCGAAGACCTCATTGCTCTGGTCCAGAGCACTCTCGAGGGAGCCTCGAAGCGGCGATCAGCGTGAAAGCAGGCAACAGGCAATAGGCAACAGGCAACAGGCAACAGAAAAGATCAAAACCCAGGATTCCCACACGATCCCGCGACTTGAGAGGTCACCCTGAAAGCAGGCAGTAGGCAACAGGCCACGTTCAGGGAAAAGGGATTAGGGAATAGGGACTAGCAAGACCGACAACCACGTTCTCCCCCGATCCAGCTAATCTCATTGAATTAATTAAGGTGCCGTTCTGATTGTCCCGATTCTATTCCTCTGAGAAAATAGC
>DATDNH010000347.1:0-2506 GCA_036518395.1 Candidatus Angelobacter sp.
AACTCGCCAGAACCCATCAGCGTTGTCAGCCTGGAATGCCATGCGGTAGTTCAGTCCATTAAACCATTGCGTAAAGCCCCACTCAAAGGCCCGTGGCGTGGAGCCTGCTTCGACATTCAGATTGACCATGTAATGGCCGGCACGCTTTCCAATTACCGCGGTTCCGCCGCATCGCTTCTCATAGAAATAAACATCCTGAAAACTACCTCCACCCGAGGCGAGTGACGCGAAAAACTCGCGCGACTGCCCATCTGTCGACTTCTGCGTGTCAAAAACGCTGTCAGCGTTGGGAAGGGTGCAAGGCGAGCTGCACCCTGGAGTTTCCTCCCAGTCAGGGTTCGTGTTGGTAAACGGGTCGTCATCGACCTGGGCTGTGTCATAGAGGTTGTTTGTAACCGTGATGGTGATCTGGTTATCGTGGGTGGTGCCGTCGTTGTACTGGCAATTCACCGTATATGTGCCGTTTGTCAGGAAGTACACAAAAGCTAAACGGTTTGTGCCATGCACGGTCCAAATGCTGTTTCCCTGAATCCAGAGCTTGATGTAATTCGGCGTCACCGGCGCGGTGCAATCGAAGTACGTAGGATTTCCAACTGTCGCGCCGTCCTGGGGATAGTTCCAGACGGAGGCTGATGAAATGCTAACCGACAAGACAACTGTGGCGGCGAGGAATAGGCAACGCTTCATTTTGGAACACCTTTCAGTTTTTCAGGGGGACACCGCAACAGATGTGCGGTTGGGATAGAAGGTTGTCGCTGGTCAACAGCAGCATTGGATTCAAATCGGGAATGTCAGAAGCGATTGGGTTTGTCTTCGGATGACCTGCCCCCATGGGAGTCGACGCTGTCACTCCTCTCGCAATGCCCTCATCGGATCCAACCTAGCTGCTCGTCGCGCGGGCAAGTAGCTCGCCAGCAGCGCTACCACTGCGAGAAACAGAATTGCTCCGGCGAGCGTTGCCGGATCGCCGGGTTTCAGGTCAAACAGTAAACTGCGTGCGGTCTGCGCCGCGAAGACAGACAGAACCGCGCCCACGACAACGCCAATTCCCAAAAGGACACCAGCCTCGCGCATGATCATTCCTACAACCCTGTATCGGTCAGCTCCCAGAGCCATGCGGATTCCAATCTCGTTGGTGCGCTGCGCCACCATATAGGAAATCACGCCATAAAGCCCAATCGTCGCCAGCACGGCTGCCAGGAAGCCAAAAAATCCCGAGAGCACGGCCATCAGACGCTCGCGCACCAGGGTCTCCCGCGCCATTTCGGAGAAATTCTCAATACTCAACGACACACCGGGGTTCACCTGCTCGACCACACGCTTGGCCGATGCGGCGACGTCATTCCCTTCAGCGTGGCGAATGAGCAGGGAAGGCGAAGTATCTGGATCGTCCGGGCTCGCCTGCGCCTGTGGCACGAAAAAGATGGGAGCAAAATCCTCCTTCAACTGCGCATATTTTTCATTTTTCACCACGCCCACAATCTCATAGGTCTTGCGAGGCTTGTTGCGGTAACCTTCAACATAGAACCGCTTGCCAACCGGGTTTTCCCCATTCAGGAAACGCTGTACAAATCGTTCCGTTACTACTGCAACCGGCGTAGATCCCGGTATGTCATGGTCATTAAAGTCGCGTCCCGCAAGCAGCGGAGTGTCCATTGTCTGGAAGAATCCGGGACTCACCCAGTTTGAATTGGCGATAGCATCTTTCTGCCGTGGCCGGCCTTCGAGCACGATTTCATTGTTCATCGAGCTGCCGCTCAAAGGAAGAATGCTGGCCACAGCGACCGATTGCACGCCGGGCAGCGCCTTCAGCCCGTCCACCAGCTCTTTCTCATATTCGGGTACGCGGTCATTCGACAGTTTGAGACGGGTGAAGTCGATATTTACCACCAGGAGACCATCCATATCGAATCCCGCATCCTGGGTCAGCAGCCTGTGCAGGCTGCGCACAAAGAGAAACGCGCCCATCAGCAGCACCAGCGACAGCGCAAGCTGGCCCATCACCAGCACGCGCCGCAGTCCAAAACGTTCTCTGGCCGCTGTAAGTCCGCGAGCGCTGGCCTTCATCACCGTGCCCAGGGCCGTGCGGCTGGCGCGCAGCGCCGGCGTGAGCCCAAAGAACAGGCACGTTGCAACCGCCAAAAAAGCCATAAATGCAAACCAGCGCCAGTCCAGCGACATATCGAGTGGAATCGTCCCGCGGCGAGTAGTGAAGAAAGCCAGCAACGACCGGCTGAGCACCTGCGCGATCCCCGCGCCCAGCAGAGATCCCGCGATTGCAAGCACCGCGCTTTCCGCCAGCAATTGCCGGATCACCCGGCCGCGCGATGCTCCCAGCGCCAAGCGGATGGCAATTTCCCGCTGCCGCACGCTGGACCGCGCCAGCAGCAGGTTGGCCAGATTGGCGCAGGCAATCAACAGCACCATGGCGGCTATGCCCAGCAACAGCCACAGCGAACTTTCAAAAGCCACGCGCACAACTGAAACACCGGATTCGGCAGGCAAC
>DATDNH010000348.1:0-6835 GCA_036518395.1 Candidatus Angelobacter sp.
GGATTTCGATATGCGTGATTTTCACCGGGGTATCCGCTCTGAAATTGTTCCCACTGCAAATGGTCCCGTGGCACGGGCCCTGGGCGATTTTCTTGACCAGCACAACCGTCGCGTCATCGCACTGGCCGAAGATGGTGTAACCAGTTCCTTTAGGCACAGGGCCCCATGGTTTCTGGCATCCACCTTCAACAAGACATGGGTTCAAGTTGGGCTGCTCTTTTTCCGTGATGAAAAATTGTGAGCCATTGGTGTTTTGTCCAGAGTTCGCCATGGCAAGGCGACCCGGTCTGTCGAAAAGCAGGTCAGGCGTCAGCTCATCTTCAAACTGATAACCGGGGCCGCCAGTTCCGGTGCCCAAAGGGTCGCCCCCCTGGATCATGAACTGCGGAATTACCCGATGAAAAACCACGCCATCGTAGAGCGGATGATTATGTTCGGTCTGGCCGTTCGCAGGATTTTTCCAATCTTTCTGCCCGGTGGCGAGGCCGACAAAGTTTTCTACGGTCTTGGGCGCTTTGTCGGGGAAAAGTTCGCATTTCATGTCCCCGGCAGTAGTATGAAGGATCGCTGTAGGCGGCTTTGCTGGAGTGGCCGGAGCGGATTTAGCCGGCGTTTTGCGTTTGGTTTGGCCGCCCGTCTGGCCGGCAGCAGCCACGGCCAGCAGCAGTAAGATCAACACTGAGTTTTTCAACATGAGGGCTCCTGATAAGCGCGAATCATTTATTAGAAATGGAAAAGAGTCGGGATGTAAAGGCGAGGGGATTGGGTAATTGCGTAATTTTGCAATTGGGTAATCGAACAACGGGCCGTTGCCGCAGGCCTCGAAATGCCAAAGGCCAAGAGCGAGAAGCCAGGGCCAAAGGCAGGATCCGGGAACCTTTTTCTTCATCCTCAGTATTCATCGCTGGAAGGTAAAAACAGCCGCCGAAAGGCCCGATGACGCAATCGCTACCCGATGAGGAGCTGATGTCGCAGGTACGCAGTGGCGTAGGCGAGATGCTCGGCGTGTTGTTTGATCGCTACCAGATGCCCTTGTTCAACTTTTTCTACAAGCTCACGACGAACCGCACTACCAGTGAAGACCTGGTGCAGGAAGTGTTTTTCAGGATTTTGAAATACCGCCAGAGCTACCGGCCGGGAACACCGTTTCGCGCATGGATGTACCAGATTGCGCGCAACGCACGTGTAGATCATTTCCGCAAGCAACGGCCGGAAGTGAGTTGGGAAAACACGAGTGAGCCTGCGGTCCTCCCGGGCGATTCCGCGCAGCAGAACCAGGAAACGCAGATGCTGTACCGCGCATTGCTGCAGATGCCGGAAGAGAAAAAAGAAGTTCTGATCCTGAGCCGGTTCCAGGGACTCAAGTATGAAGAGATCGCGCAGCTCCTTGGATGCGAGGTGAACACCGTAAAAACCAAGGTGCACCGCGCCCTCCAGGAGCTGCGCGAATTGTTTCATCAGCCGCAGCCGCGGCCGATCAACGGGACGAAACTGGAAGGAACCATTGGGAGTTGATGCAATGAACTGCGAAAACATAGCGGAGCTGATCCCGGATTATCTTCAAGAAAGCCTGACCGCGGAGCAGCGTGCGTTGGTCGAACGCCATTTGCAAACCTGTGAGCAGTGCAGGGAAGAAGCTGAACTGTGGCAGAAGCTCGCATTGCTGCCACAAGAACAGCCTGGGCCTGAGCTGCGGGCGCGCTTCAAAGCCATGCTGGACGTTTATGACGAAGGCCGCTGGGAACACCGGCAATTGGCCAAGGAGCGCAGCAAGTTCTTTTCCGGATTCCTGAGTGGCTGCTGGCTGCGCATGCCGGCTGCTGGCCTGGCCTGGGCGGTCCTGCTGTTAGTGGTTGGCTTCATTGCCGGCCGCGCAGTGAATTCGCCCAACCCTTCTGGTCAGCAGATGGCGCAATTGCAGTCTGAACTTTCTGACACGCGGCGGCTGGTAACGCTCTCCTTGCTGCAACAGCAGTCGGCCAGTGAACGCCTTCAGGCCATTGCCCAGGCGACAGCCTGGAGCATGACAGAGCAGCACGCTGATCCAAAGGTTCTGGCCGCTCTGCTCCATACCCTGGCGGCCGATAGAAGCGTGGACGTGCGTTTGGCTGCAGTGGATGCGCTAGGCCATTACCGCAATCAGCCTGAAGTGCGTAAGGGCCTGATTGACGCTCTGCAACCACAGCAATCACCGCTGGTGCAGGTGGCCTTGATTGACATGGTCGTTGAATGGAAGGACGCAAGCGCCGTTCAGCAACTCAAGAAAATGCAGCAGGACCCGAGCGTGAATCCCGAGGTGCGCCAGCATGCGGACTGGGGAATCAGGCAGCTTACTTAATCGGTTGATCAGTTCATTGGACGCTGGAAATCAATTTGAAGCAGAGAGTGATTTATGGAACTTAATTTTGTGCGTACACCGCGGTTTTATGTTTGGTTGGCGATTTCGTTGCTTGCGGTTCTGGTGGTCGCGCTTGCGGGAAGCGCGCACGGGCAGATCGCGATGCGCACCATGGTTGCGCATGACGACGATTCCGGCGCAACGCAGAGCGTGCATGACCAGGAAACCATCCGCAAATCATTCACTTTGCCGGCGGGCGAGCGGCTGCTGGATATCGACAACGTCACCGGCTTCATTGAAGTTACAGGCAGCTCGTCTGACCAGGTACAGGTCGTGGTGAACAAGACAATTCGCGCGGAGAGCAAAGACAAGCTTGAAAAAGCGCGCAAAGAGGTGAGCCTGGACGTCACGCAGGAAGGCGGCTCGCTCAAGTTGTATGTGAATGGCCCATTCCGCTGCAACTGCTGCTGTAATGACGGCTGTTCGCATTCCGACCATGACACCGGATATTCCGTCCGTACGGATTTCCAGGTGCAGGTGCCGCAGAACATCGCGCTCAAACTGCGCACGGTGAACGGGGGCCACGTTCAGGTAAAGGACGTGACCGGAAACTACACGGTTCGCAATGTAAATGGTGGCATCGAGATGGAAAATGTCGCCGGATCAGGCTCGGCGCGCACAGTGAATGGCGGAGTGAAAGTTGTTTTCCGCGAAAACCCGCGCGAGAACTCCGAATTCGCCTCGATCAACGGCAGCATTGATCTCTATTTCGCCCGCAATCTCTCCGCCGACTTCCGTTTCAAGACCATGAACGGCGGTGTCTTCACCGACTTTCCCATGACATCGTTGCCGGCACATGCCACGCAGCCGGAGCGGCGCGACGGAAGATTTATGTTTCGCAGCGACCGTTTTACCGGCGGGCGGGTGGGCTCGGGCGGGCCGGAAATCAAAGCAGAAAATCTTAATGGAAGCATTCGAGTACTGGAGCGTCAATGATTAACCTGAGAACTTATACAAAAATTCATTCCATTCTTAAATTAGCCGCAGTGCTGGCTCTGCTCATGAGCGGCGCTTGTGGATGGGCGGACGCCAATGGCGATCGCGTAGCGTATAAGCTGGAAGATTCTTCGCGGCCTGCATCGGTCAGGGCCCATCTGCTGAACGGCGGGATCACCGTAAAGGGATCCGCCGGCAACGAAGTCATTGTGGAGGCGCGGGTGCGCGGGGGAGCAGACCACGCTGACAATGAAGGCAGACTCAAGCGGATTCCACAAACCGCTACCGGACTTTCCGTGGACGCCGAGAACAACGAAGTGGTGGTCAAAGTTGACGCGCTTCAGCGTACGGTCGATGTGACGATTACCGTCCCCCGGCGCACTTCGCTTTCTCTACACACCGTCAACGATGGCGACATCGTGGTGAGCGATGTTGAGGGAGAGATGGACATCAACGATGTGAACGGCTCGGTTACCCTGAGGGGCATTGGCGGCAGCGTTGTGGCCCACGCCTTAAATGGCAAAGTGCTGGTCACATTCACACGCGTGGACCCGCAGAAATCGATGGCGTTCAGCTCGTTGAACGGCGATATTGACGTGACGTTTCCACCCGACATCAAGGCCAACCTCAGCCTGCGCTCCGATAATGGCGAGATTTATAGCGACTTCGACATTCAGATGCAGGCGACTGCTCCGCAGCCGATCGTGGATGATGAGCGCACAAAGGGCGGCCACTATCGCGTGAGAATGGACAAGACGATCCGAGCGACGATCAACGGCGGCGGTCCCGAATTTCAGTTCAAGAATTTTAATGGAAACATTTATATAAGGAAGGCAGGGACAGTCAAATAAATTTCGTGGACCCCGGAAGGGTCATTCCGAAGGCCCGTTAAGTTCGCGCGCTGAAGAAAACGCTCGCTCACGGACGGACCACTCGGGATGACTCTCTCGATGATAGGTATTGGATCGTACCCCGGACACAGCATCTATGGAATTCGCTGCTTCTCAATTACCCAATTGCATCATTTCTTTCTGCTCTTAGCAATCGCCTCCAGCACTTCGTCGCTGGCTTTTTGCGTTTTGAGCTGGTCGCGGCGTTCGGGAGTGAGATCAAAATTCACGCCGTGCTCACGAATCAGCTCGACCAGGTGGGCTGAGGTGGCGTAATTACCCAGCATCAATTGAATCTCTTCAAAAGTGAGCGGATCAGATTCTTTGGTTTCTGCCTGAATCTCGCGCGCTACGGCTTCCACGCGGCGCATCACCCGCAGGAAATTGCCGCCGAGAATTTTGTGAATCTGGGCGCGGGTATACCCGCGTTGATAAAGCGCCTGAGTGATTTTGGGCAGGTCGGCAACCGAATCGATTTCCTGCGGCAGTGAGGTCACACCGTCAAAATCCGAGCCAAGCCCCACGTGATCTATGCCGGCGACTTTCGCGATGTGATCAATGTGGTCGATCAGTGACTTCAGCGGAGGCCGGGGAAATTGTTCTGCCCACTTCTTTTCCAGAGGCGCGTACTCGCCGTAAGTGACGAGACTGCCATCCGGATGCGCATGCGCCTTCTTGAAGGCCTCGACCTCTTCGTCACGCTGCTTGACTTTTTCCGGGTCAAATGAGGCTTTGCGGTAATTTTCGTCTACGAACGCAGAATAAAAATTCACCATCACCACGCCGCCATTGTTCGTCATGGCGCGCAGCATATCGTCCGTCATATTCCGCGGATGGTTCGTCAATGCGCGCGCCGAGGAATGTGATGCAATGACCGGAGCGCGGCTGATGGTCAGCGTGTCGTAAAACGTGGCATCCGATACATGAGAGATATCCACGATCATCCCCAGACGGTTCATCTCCCGAACCACGTTCTTGCCAAAATCGGTAAGACCTTTGTGATGCGGCACGTTGGTATCGGTGATATCGCCGGAGGAGTCTGCCCACTCGTTCGTGTTGGACCACGTGAGAGTCATGTACCGGACGCCCAGGCGATAAAAATCCCGCAACAGGCGGATATCGTTTTCAATTGCGTGTCCGCCTTCAATTCCCATCAGCGCGGCGAATTTGTGCTGCTGGTGTGCGCGGACAATGTCTGCGGCAGAAAAGGCCATCGTCATTTTGTCCGGATGGCGGGCAGCCTGCTTATAAACACTATCAATCAGGTCCATCGCGCGCCTGGCATAGTGACCTTTGAACTCCGGGTCTACCCAGATAGAGAAGAATTCGGCCGCGAGATTGCCCTTCTTGATCTTCCCGAAATCTTCATGACCCTCGGAGACAGGAGTATCCTCGCCAAGATCAAAGTGTTCGTCGAGAAAGCGTTGTGGAGTATCAGCGTGAGTATCAATGACGATGGCCGACTGATGAATGGTCTGAGGCGAGTCAGCCTTTTTTACAGGTTTTTTCTGCTGAGCAAGAGTTAAAGTTGAGAGCAGGACGAGGCAGGTGAGTAAACGTGGTAGCGTCATTCGGCTACAAGTTTATCAGCCACCGTCCTTGCATCACGCCAATCTGTATAACGGTCGGAGACCATCACGTGGAAGCACTTTTGCCGGCGCTCTTCGGCCGCTTCAATCAATCCCAGGTCTCGCAGATTTTTCAGATAATCTTCCATCCACTGGTGCTGCGTGCGTGTGAGGCCTCGCCGCGCCAGATCCACAGTGATGCCGGCCAGGTGAGAGCTGGAGACCTCACCAATCTCAGGGGCCGCATTGCGATTGTGGCGGCGCAGTTTTTGCTGCTGTTCCATGGTTCGCACCGCGGAATTTACCTGCAAAGGCACGCCAAATTCCTTGTGGTAAGCCACGCTCATGTCTTCCAAAAACTGGTTGGTCCAGGGACGGCAATAACGCTTATCGGGGAGGATAGCGGGACTGATGCGAAGCGCCGGAGTTTCCTTGATTTCGACCAACTCGTGCGTGTTGATCAGCTCTTCCAGTTGTGCCTGGTCAGCAATGCGGGGCAATTGCAGGCGATCAATGATTTCGTTCTGCCGCAGCATGGATTCGTAGGAGCCCCTCAAGACCGGGTTCCACGCCACATGGCGGATATGAGCGCGATGACGATGGTAGCGTGTTGAACGGTTTACTGCCGAGGCTGGCGTGGCGGCAAGTAGCGCCAGAATCGCGACCGAGAAAGTCAAAAGAGTGGTTTTGGCCTTCATTTGGTTATGTCTCCGCTGGTGCCCCGAAATGACAGCGTTTTATTTGATGGCAAATTCTAAATCAGAGCTGCTGCGATTGGCACTAAGTTATTTGCATTAAAGGAGAAACTGTCGGGCAACCCTGAAAACGCGTCTTTAGTAACTGAAGACCGGTCATTAGCCGGGGCGGTTGGCTCTTAGCTAAAACTCACCCAGAAATACCAGGAAAACGGGCAGGAACGCAATAATTCTGCATCATTCTCCGATCGAAGATGCCCCAAAACAGCCTTTAGAACATTGATTGAACGCAGGAAGAAACAACTCTTTTCCCCTGTTCTGCAGGCGATCCGGTGTCTAAAACAGTTG
>DATDNH010000349.1:0-18319 GCA_036518395.1 Candidatus Angelobacter sp.
TTAGCTCAACCATCGACGCTAGTATTTGGTTGCCCGCCAAAACGGTGCTATTCCCCTACTCCTAAGGTACATGACCTTTGTTTTGAAGTAGATTCCACTGCTAAGAAGCATGCATACCGTTGTATAATTTTTCAGAATGCCTAAGTATTCCATCGTTATTCCCCTGCACAATGAGCAGGAAAGCCTCACCGCGCTTTATGACCGCTTGAAAGCGGTGATGGAGGGCACGGGCGAAAGCTTTGAGATGGTTTTTGTTGACGATGGCAGCGTAGACCGCACTTACAAGCTGCTGCGGGAGATGGTGAGTATTGACAGCAGGGTGGTGGTGGTAAAGCTGCGCCGCAATTTTGGCCAGACCTCCGCTCTGGCTGCTGGATTCGCCAATGCCCAGGGCGAATACATCATTGCCATGGATGGCGACCTGCAACATGATCCTGAGGACATTCCCAAATTCCTGGAAAAGCTGGAGCAAGGCTACGACCTGGTCAGCGGCTGGCGCAAAGAGCGCGTCGATAATTTCGTCATGCGCCGCATACCTTCACGGGTCGCAAATTGGCTCATGGCAAAGCTAAGCGGCGTGGACATTCACGATTTTGGAACAACTTTCAAAGCTTATCGCCGCGAGATTATTCAGCAACTGCCGCTCTACGGCGAGCTGCACCGTTTCATTCCTGCTCTGGCATGGGGGTATGGCGCTTCGATTTGTGAGATTCCCATCAAGAACATCGTGCGTCCCAAGGGAAATTCTCATTACGGAATCTCGCGCACGTTCCGCGTATTTTTTGATCTCATTACGATTCGCTTCCTGCTCAAGTACATGTATCGTCCGCTGCACCTCTTCGGTACCGTGGGAGCGCTTTGTATGCTGGGTGGACTTGGAGTTTCAACATGGTTGATGGTCTCCAAGTTTGTCTGGCATCAGGCCATCTGGGGCGAGCATGGCCCGCTGCTCATCTTTGCTGCCGTACTCATGGTTTGCGGAGTGCAGTTGCTGGCGCTGGGACTGCTGGGCGACCTCCAGGTGCGCAACTTCCAGGAGCCTGCCCGGCGAGTGCCCTACACCGTGCAGCAGGTGCTGCGTTCCCATAGCCAGGAGCAGGCGGTCAACGAGTAAATGTCCACGACCCAGGGAGTCACCACACCAATTCAATTGCGGCTGGCCAAACGCATGGCCCGTCTGGGGACGGAAACTGCGTTTGAGGTTTTGATTCGCGCGCGAGCGCTTGAAGCCCAGGGCAGAGACATCATCCATCTGGAAATTGGTGAGCCCGATTTTGATAGTCCGGAAAATGTAGTTGATGTTGGCGTAAAAGCCTTGAAGGGTGGCTGGACGCACTACTCGCCTTCCGCCGGCCTGCCGCAGTTGCGTGAAGCCATCGCCAAAGAGATCACCCGCTCGCGCGGCATTCCGTGCTCGAGCGACGAAGTGGTGGTTGTCCCTGGCGGTAAGCCCATTATTTTCTATGCCTTTATGGCCCTGATTGAAGAAGGGGATGAGGTGATTTATCCCAATCCTGGATTCCCGATTTATGAATCCATGATCAACTTCCTGGGCGCGAAGCCGGTTCCTATCCATCTGCGGGAAGAAAAAGATTTCCGGCTGGACGTGAATGAACTCTCGGATTTGGTAACGGACCGCACCAAGCTCGTGGTGTTGAACTCACCGCACAATCCAACGGGCGGAGTTTTGAGCGAGCAGGATTTGCGCGACATCGCGGCCGCAATCGGCGACCGCGACATCATGGTGCTCTCTGATGAGATTTACAGCCGGTTGATTTTTGAAGGCAAACATTCCTCCATCATGGCGCTGGACGGGTGGAAAGATCGCACCATTCTGCTTGACGGTTTTTCCAAAACCTATGCCATGACGGGCTGGCGTCTCGGTTACGGAGTGATGCGGGCTGACCTGGCGCAGCAGTTCTCGCGTCTCATGATCAATTCCAACTCCTGTACCGCAAGCTTTACACAGATTGCAGCGGTTGAGGCGCTGGAAGGCAGCCAGGAATCGGTGAACAAGATGTGCGCGGAGTTCAAGCGGCGCCGCGACCGGTTTGTTTCCCGCATCAACACTATTCCGGGATTCAGCTGCCGGCTTCCCGCGGGCGCCTTTTATACCTTCCCGAATATCCGACAAACCGGGCTCAAGGCAAAGCAGCTTGCTGATCGCTTGTTGGAAGACGCCGGAGTGGCCTGTTTGGCTGGAACAGCTTTTGGCCAGTTCGGAGAAGGGTATCTGCGCTTCAGCATCGCCAACTCCATTGAAAACCTGGAAAAAGCGTTGGACCGCGTGGAAAGCTGGGCCAGGAAGAATCTATAATTCTCATCGCTGATTTTGCCGCAGCTTAGGTCAAGCGACTTCAAGCAAATGCCTGCAAGTAATCCTAGAAAATTTCGAGTATTTGCCACTTGTGAGATTGGCGATGCTGCGTTCGATCGCCTGCGCGAGAGAGGCTATGAGCTGGAAGTCTATCCCGGGCCGGAGGCGCCGCCGAAGAAACTCATCATCGAGAGGGTGCGCAGCGGCATTGATGGCCTGATTACCACGTTACGCGATCCCATCGATGGAGAAGTTTTTGAAGCGGGAAAAGACAGCCTGAAGGTCGTGGCGCAGATCGCCGTTGGTTTCGACAACATCAACCGGGCTGATGCCAACCGCTACCGGATTCCATTTACCAACACAGCCGATGTGCTCACGGATGCTACAGCCGAATTTGCTTTTTTCATGCTGGCGTCTGTGGCGCGCAAGCTGTGGGACGGGGAAAAACTGGTACGGCAAAACAAATGGGGATCATGGCATCCATTTCTGCCTTTTCTCGGCGACGAGGTCACGGGCAAGGCTGTCGCTGTGATCGGTACGGGAAGGATAGGCCAGGCAGTCATCAAGAAATGCACTGGATTCGACATGAACATCCTGTGCTATGACCCGGTTTATCAGAACCACGAATTCCTTGCTGCCATCCAGCAGGTTATGGATTTACGGCACAGCAAAGGTTTGCAGCCGGAAACCTGGATCAAGTATGTAAGCCTGAAAGAGGCGTTGAGCCAGGCCGACTACGTGACCCTGCACGTCCCGCTGATTCGCGAAGGTGAGGCGGGCGAGCCCACTTATCATCTGATTAACGAAAAGACCCTGAAGTTAATGAAAAAAGGAGCCTACCTGATCAATTCGTCGCGCGGCCCTGTGGTGGACGAACGAGCGCTTTATAAGGCGCTGAAGGAAAAATGGATTGCGGGCGCTGCCCTCGATGTTTTTGAAAAGGAACCGCTGCCGCCCAATTCTCCGCTGCGTGATCCGGAAATTGAGGACCGCTGCCGATTGTTTCCGCATTTTGCCAGCGGCGCTCACATCACCCGGCTTTCGCCCGATCCCAACAAAGGCATGGCTGGACGCTGCGTGCAGGGCCTGATTGACGTTCTGGAAAAAAATTACGGCGGGGACATCAGGAAAATGCCGTACGTAGTGAACAAGGAAATCGCCGTGATCGGGTAATCGGGTGATCCCGCTCTGCGGGATCAGAAAATCAAAGACATTACAAGTTTTTTACTGAGTCGAAAAACTGTGCTCAAAATCTATGGGAAGCCCTGAATCTTACGAAGGGCTTCCCATTGAATCATGATTTTCAGCAGTAGTTACGGCGTAGGATGCGTGTTGGAGGCGCGTTTTCCGCCCTTCACATCCAATTCATTTACAACCTGCTGGACGTTGGGCACGCTGGCCCCGAGTTTCTCTGCCTTCTCCCGCAGTGCCGCATCGTCAACCTTGCCCTTGAGCGTGAGCACGCCGTTTTTGGCCGAGTAGCGGATGTGCTGACTATCAAGCCGATTGGCAATCAGCACAGCCTTGAAGTCTTTCTCGATAGCAGAATCCACGTTGGAGTCGATTTTGCCCGCCTTGCTCTCCACCCCTTCCGGCCGGACTCCGATTTCATTCGACACAATGTATCCGCCGGCAGATTCTTTGGCAATCTGCTCTGCCCGCTCTTTGTCTTCCTGCGTCTTCACATCACCTTTGATCGTGACGAGTTCTTTGTCGTTATTCACGTCAACGGAGACGTCCTTGAACCCCGCATTGTCGAGCGCTTTCGAAACGTGATCTTTTACATCCGGAGCACTCGCTTTGTTCTGCGAACATCCAATGATCAATACCAGCAGCAGGGCCGCTAAAACCCCCACCATGCTCTTTGCACGCATAAACATTCCTCCTGTCAGAATGTGAAGTGACTTAGGGTTTTGGATGCTTGGCAGTTCAGGCGAGAGGGCTGGAAAACCAGGCAATAGGCAATCGGCAACAGGCAACAGGAACTCTGGACCGAGTAATTGCTGATGGCGCGGATCATTCAGCAGGAATTCAGGACGCAGGTATAATCCGGTTGCTTCTGGGATGTTGTTCTTGAGGGAGCTTCGCATGGGAATATTGGCTGATATTTTCATTTCGCGCGATGAGGAGGCGGTTGGCTATGACTCTAATCCTAATCTCCCGCCGTCTGACCGCATGGAAGCTAAGCGTATTACACCGCTTGAGCTTTCCACGCTTTGGGCCATCACGAGCGGCAAACGCTGGGATATTAGCTTCATGAAGGAATTTAAGTGCATTTTTGAAAAAGACAGTGGCGAGCGCTTAATTCATCGCGTGCCAGCTGCCATGGTTCAGGATTTGATGAACTTGGCTCCGGGGCGGATTCAGACAGTCGCGTCGGTCTGGGCGAACACGGAGGAAATGAATTGGCCCGTTGACAATGCCTGCAATTTTATCGAAGAGGTGGTGAGCCTCGCGCAGCGCGCCTCTGAGAGCGGCAGGAATGTCTATGTTTGGAATTGCGTCTGACCACTTCCAATATCGAATCGAGCGGATTGGATCGAAATCGCTAAACCCACTTTTCAAGGAGCGGACGCAACCAGAGCTGCTGCCATTGAATTGAAGATTTTTGCGCCATCGGCGGAGCCGAGCAGGTTCTCGCTGGAGCGATCCGGATGGGGCATCATGCCTAGAACGTTGCGTCCTGGATTGCAGATTCCTGCGATATTTTCGAGGGAGCCGTTGGGATTGGCCTCAGGAGTGATTTGCCCCTCCGGTGTGCAGTAGCGGAACACGATCCGGCTCTGCTGTTTCAGGCTCTCCAGCGTTTGCGAATCGCAATAATAGTTGCCTTCCATGTGCCCAATAGGAATCTGGAGCACTTCGGCTTTGGCGCATGCATTGGTAAAAGGCGTATCGGAATTTTCCACGCGGATGTGGACCTGCTTGCAGACATATTTGAGGCCCGCATTGCGCATGAGCGCGCCGGGCAGCAACCCGGCTTCGCAGAGAATCTGAAAACCATTGCAGATCCCGATTACAAGGCCACCGGAAGCAGCAAACTTCGCCACCTCCTGCATGATGGGGGCAAAGCGCGCTATGGCACCGGTGCGGAGGTAATCGCCATAGGCAAAGCCGCCGGGCACGATGATGGCGTCACAATTTTCCAGGTCATGCGATTCATGCCATAAGAACGTGGCCGGCTGCCCGGTGGCGGTTTGCACAGCGTGATAGCTATCATGATCGCAGTTGGAGCCAGGGAAGATGATGACGCCGAATTTCATAAATTCATTTAACCACAAAGGACACGAAGGACGGCAGATAATTCCAGTCAGTGATCTTCAACAATAATCCTCACTTCTTTTCAAGCAGCAATCAAAAATCAACAATCTAAAATGGAGTGATGGCTTGGCGTGATGACATTCGCACCACCGGCACGGCCTTGAAGCATTGGTTTATCGCCATGTGCTATGACGCACTATGCGTGGCGGGAATCTGGTTTGTGGGACTGTTGATTATCAGGTTTCCCGTCATCCTGGCCCTTCTGTGGGCGGTGCTTGGCGGGCTGCTGCAATTCATTCCGAATTTTGGTCCGGTGATCGCTGTTATAGGTCCAGCTTTCACTGCGGCAATCATGTCTGGATTCAGCGACTTCATGCGTCTGTTGTACGTCCTGATCCTATTTGCCGTGGTGATGGTGGTCGACGGACTATTCCTTCAGCCATTTCTGATGAAGCGAACGGCCAAGGTGCCCTTCTGGGCGTCGTTGATCACGCCGATCGTTCTCGGAATCATTATTCCGTTCTGGGGAGTGCTGATTGCGCCGCCGCTGCTGGCGGTGATCTATGCGTTTAAACGGCGGAATATGTTGGGTTCATCGCGGTCGCGATGACGGTCTGATTGCTGTTACAGATTGCACAAGAGATAAGGTTTTCCGATC
Organism: Candidatus Angelobacter sp.; assembly: GCA_036518395.1. Classification (GTDB taxonomy): domain Bacteria; phylum Acidobacteriota; class Terriglobia; order Terriglobales; family Acidobacteriaceae; genus Angelobacter. The sequence goes on from DATDNH010000349.1 coordinate 6,237, forward strand.
ACGAGAGATCACGGGGTCCCCAGCGCCGCCGGTTTTGCGTGATGGTGTGTGGGTCGCCGGGGTTCCCAGCTTGTGCGCTTTTGTGCCGCATGGTGTGTGTGCGTCACGGCGATTATCCGTTGCGCGGCGATGACGAGCGAAACAAACTTCGCAATCGTGTTTATGTTTTAAAGTTCCGTGAGATATTTTTCTGATAATTGCCTGTAAGACAGGCGGTATTTCCTGCAAAAGAATGCACCAACCTTTGTAACGTTCCCTCTGTGAACTTCAGGTGTTATAACACTCTCACGATCTAAAGAATTCATAAAAATCAGGAGAATCGCGCAAATGAGAAGACTCTTTTGGGGGATAGCTGTGCTTGTGGTTGTCGTGCTGGCTACGGGGCCGGTCAATGCAGACGACGACTTCAAAACTTTGTATATAGGTGTTAACGGCGGTTGGGCCCAGGGAAATTCCCACGCCACAACTACCACCGTTTTCAGCCCGACCGGCTACTTCGCTTCATCGAGCGTGCCCGCCATCGCAACCGCCGGGGACCAGAAATTCAGTTCGAATGGTTTCACCGTCGGCGGCCAGGTTGGGTTCAATCTTCAATTTCGCCGGGTGGTATTTGGACTGGAAGCTGATGGCGGGGCCATGAATCTCAGCCAGCAGAAAACATCTGGAGCAACCTACCCGTGCTGCGCGCCCACGGCTTTTACTATTACTCAATTTACCGGTACCACTTTCCTTGCCACGCTACGGCCGCGCATCGGTGTCACATTCCGCAAGCTCTTGATTTACGGAACGGCGGGTCTTGCCGTGACTGATGTTGAATACACAGAGCAATTCGTGGATACGTTCGCGAGCGCGCATGAGAGCGGCGCGACGACACGGGACCGGGCTGGATGGGCTGCCGGCGGCGGGGTTGAGTACAGGTTCCGCAAGCGTTGGTCCATCAAAGGCGAGGGCCTACATTGCGATTTCGGCAACGTTTTTACAACCAGCACTAATCTCAAGGCTTTTACTCCGCCCATACCATTCCCCACTAACGTCTTTACTCACAGTGCCAGTCTGAATGGGAATGTTTATCGGGCCGGTCTAAACTTTCACTCCTGGTAAATTGCCGGCGTTGTTTTCGCGTAAGCGTCACGGGCAAGGGTTGCAACCAGCATTCCTTTGCCCGTGTTCTCGCGGCAGTACTGAATGCTACTTCGTCGGCGCCTTCAGGGGGCGCAGCTTACCCGCCGTCAAACCGCCGAAAAAGCGAATACGCATGCTATAATGCACTTGTTTTCATAGGCTTTCTAGCGATTGCCGGAGCTCGTTCGGCGCTCAGCCAAGATCACTTCCGAGGTCACTACCATGTCTGGCCATTCCAAGTGGGCCACAATCAAGCACAAAAAGGGCGCGCTGGACGCGAAGCGCGGAAAGATTTTTACTCGACTAATAAAGGAAATCACCATGGCCGCAAAGAGCGGCGGTGGTGATGCCGATTCCAATCCACGACTGCGCACGGCAGTCGCCGCCGCCAAAGCGGAAAACATGCCGGCAGACAATATCAAGCGCGCAATCCAGCGCGGAACCGGCGAACTCCCTGGAGCTACTTACGAAGAGGTCACTTTTGAAGGCTATGGTCCGGGCGGAGTTGCGCTTCTGGTAGACGTGACTACGGACAATCGCAATCGCACTGTCAGCGAAATTCGCCACATGTTTACCAAAGGCGGCGGGAACCTGGGTGAGGCCGGTTCTGTGGCCTGGATGTTCCACAAGAAAGGCGAGATCGTTGTCCCCAAGTCGGCGGCCAAAGAAGAAGCCCTGATGGACATTGTGCTGGAGAATGGTGGCGAGGACATTCAGGACGACCAGGAAAGCTGGACAATTACCACCGATCCCGGGTCTTACGAAACAGTCTTAAATGCGCTGAAGCAGGCAAAAATCGAGATTGCCCACTCACAGATCGGTAAGGTGCCGCAAAATTACATCAAGCTGGAAGGCTCAGCAGCTACGCAGATGATTCGTTTGCTGGAGGCAATCGAAGACCACGACGACGTGCAAAACGTCTATTCGAACTTCGACGTCGACCAGAAGCAACTGGAAGAAGTGGCAAGCTGAACAACTGCGGCTCTTAGCTTTTAGCCTTTGGCTTCGCTAAAGCAGAACCTCTCCTTGTTTGCGGACACTCAAGGCTGAGTCTGTTATTCTTCTATCGTCGTTTCCACAAAAATGCTGTCAAAGGAGCCACATGAAGCTGGCCTTCGTGTTCTTGCTGTTGTGCGGACTGGCGGGTGCGCAATCACAAACGCTGGGCGATAAACCGTGGGACATCGGGGTATGGTTCGGTGGCGGGTTTAGCGTACCTGGGGGCACCTCAGATACGCAGATCGTGAATGCCGGCGTGCGTTTGGGAAAAGTCCTTACCGGCAACCACGGTGGGGGATTCATTCGCGGCAACTTTGAGTGGTCGGCAGACTTCATGCCTTTGTATTACGTTGTGCAGCCCGGGCAAAACGCCTATGGTGTTGGGTTTAATCCGGTAAACCTCAAGTGGAACTTCACCTCGCGCACCCGCGCTGTTCCTTACTTCGAGCTGGGCGGCGGAGTTCTGTTTACCAACAACAACGTTCCCGCAATCACTGACACTACTAATTTCCTGACGCATGCTGCTTTAGGATTTCATTTCTTTAGCAACGAGAAACGCGCTTTCACCGTTAGCACGCGCTACGAGCACATTTCCAATGCTGGCCTGACCACGCCAAATCCGGGCATCAATACCGTGCAATTTGCGATTGGGTTCAATTGGTTTAAATGAGGCCGCCTTTGGCCCTTGGCTCTTGGCCTTTGGCTCGGTGATCCATCGCTTCTGCTATGCTTCTGTCTGATGCCCAGCACTCTCGTTGAATCCGTCCCTAATTTTTCTGAGGGCCGCAACAAGGCGGTGGTGGATGCCATTGTCGAGTCCATGAAACTGCCGGGAGTGTACCTGCTGGACCGGGAGATGGACTCTGACCACAACCGCTCTGTCATCACGCTGCTGGGTGATCGCGAGATGATCGCGGAGGCTGTGATTCGCGGTGTCGGCAAGGCAGCAGAACTCATCGACCTCAACCATCATCAGGGAGCGCACCCGCGGATCGGGGCAACGGATGTAGTTCCGTTTATTCCCATCGAGGGCGTTACTATCGAAGATTGTGTCGCCATCGCGCGGCAAGTGGGCGAGCAGATCTGGAAACGCTATCAGATTCCGGTCTACTTCTACGAAGCTGCGGCCAGCACTCCCGAACGCCAGAACCTCGAGGACATTCGTCGCGGGCAGTTCGAAGGGCTGCGTGAGGAGGTCTCGCGAAATCCCGCCCGCAAGCCCGATTTCGGCGACCCGCGACTGCATGCGACAGCTGGCGCGACCGTTGTAGGAGCGCGAAAGGCCCTGATTGCCTACAACGTGTTTCTCAACACTGCCGAAGTTGAGGTTGCAAAAAAGATTGCCAAGGCGATCCGTTTTTCTTCCGGCGGGCTGCGCTACGTGAAAGCTGCGGGATTCGCGGTGCGCGGGCTGGCTCAGGTCTCCATGAATCTCACGGATTTCGAGCAGACCCCAGTCGCGCGTGTCTTTGAGTTTGTGAAACGCGAGGCGGCCCGCTACGGAGTGCTGCCGCTCAGCAGTGAAATTGTCGGGCTGATTCCCAAGAAAGCGCTGGAGCAGGCGGCGGAGTGGTTCCTGCAGATCGAGAACTTTGATTCATCGATGATTCTGGAAAACCGGCTGGCTGCGGTGATGAGCGGCAAGATGGCAATCGGCGGATTGCGGGCCGGGGCAGAGCCGTTCATCGAGCAACTTGCTGCGCCCACGGCGACGCCTGGCGGTGGGAGCGCGTCCGCGGCGGCAGGCGCGATGGCTGCGGCACTAGGGAGCATGGTGGCATCGATGTCACGGGGGAAGAAGGCTTACGTTCAATACGAGCAGCAGTTGAGCCAGATTATTGCCCGCCTGGCGCAGCTTCGCGAAGAGCTGAAGGCAGCCATAGACGCCGATGCTGAAAGTTTCAACCAGGTCATCGCCGCACACAAGCAGGCCAAAGCGAGTTCCGATGGCGAGGGATTGGTTGATGCCGCGACGAAGCTCGCCACTCAAGTTCCTTTGGCAACGGCGCAGAAGGCGCGGGAAGTCGCCAGACTGATGGATTCGCTGCGGCCCATCACGAACCCTAACATGGCTTCTGACTTGACTGTGGCCGTGGCCTTGGCGGAAGCAGCCGTCAAGGGTGCTCTCGCTAACGTTGAAATCAATCTGGGTTCATTAAAAGACGCAGGATTTGTTGCAAATGTGCGTTCTAAACTGGGCGAGCTACAGGGGCGAACACCTTAGCTACATCCTAAGCTCCTGCTGCCGGCATCTTAAATGTCAGAAAACGGATTAGAATATAAAGAAATGAAACGCACAGTTCTCTTTGTCCTTGCCTCGATGCTGGTCGCCGGGGCGCCGAGCTTTGCTTCATCCCTGGGTACCGCCACGCGGGCTGTGATTCCGTCTGAAGTGCAGCAGATCATCAATGTGGACTATCGCCGTATGAAAAATTCAGACACGGCCATGGCGATGGAAGCCAAGTTAATGCCACCAGACATGAAGCAGTTCCAGGATGCGTTGAAAGGCATTGGTGTGGATCCGGACAAGGACCTTGACCAGATCACCATTGCTTCTTTCCGTGCCAAGGAGCACACGTTGCAGATGGTGGGAGTGGCACAAGGGCAATTTCCGTTGAAGAAAATCAAGGGACGCCTGGCCAAAGAGAAAATCAAAGGCAAGAAGATGAATGGCAACCTGGTCTATCCCATGTCCGGAGGTATGAGCATGACCTTTCTGGATGACTGGACCATGTTGTTTGGCAACGAAGCCGCGGTGCAGGCCGCGCTCGACGCTCGCGATAACAGCGCACAGAGCCTGAACTCCAACAGTGAAGTCACAGATATGATTGCCTCGGTAGAGCGGGGCACCATCTGGAGTGTTCTGGATTCCAACGGAACGCAGACCATGTTGAAATCGATTCTGGGTTCAGCCTCAAACCTGGCGGAGTATGACACGGTCAAGAAACAGCTTCTGGGTTCGCGCTATACCATGGATTTTGATCGCGGGGTCGATTTTAATCTCAGCGTAGTTACCTCTGACAGCGTAACTGCTTCCACTCTCTCAACACTGCTGAAAGCCGGCATGATCTTCAAGAAAATGAGCGCCACGCCTACGGAAAAAGCGGCGCTGGAGAACACCACGGTGGACTCTGATAACACGCGCCTGATCGTTCATTTCAAGGCCGATGACAAGAGCTTCCAGCAACTGCTGGATTCGCCGATGTTTGCGGCAGTGACACACTAAAAGCAGCTGTCAGCACTCAGCATTCAGCACTGAGTCCGCGAACATTTTGGGCCTAAGGATACATCCACGCCGGCATGGTTACTTGCCTGACCGCAGACTCGAGCTCAAGCAGAGATATCTCTTTCGCAGAATGTTAACTGCTGACTACTGATCGCTAGAATGGTTGCTGTTACACATATAGATATCAATCAATATGTCTCCTACTGAAAAGCAGCTCATCGCCAGCCTGAAAGCTATCGCTGATCCCACGCGCTTGAAAATCCTCAATGTGCTGAGGCAGAAAGGCTGTTGCTCCATCGGTAAACCCGTAGGAATGTGCGCCTGCGATATTGAGCAGCAAATCAAGCTTTCGCAGTCCACCATTTCTCACCACATGGCAGTCCTGGCAAAGGCCGGGCTGGTTCACGCGCAAAAAGAAGGGCTGTGGATGTGGTACCGCCGTAATGAGAAATCATTAAAAGAACTCGCCACCACAATCAGCGCAAGTATCTAGACCATAGGCAATAGGCAACAGGAAACAGCAAGAGCAAACGTCGCCGCAATTACGCAGATGAACAGTTCCTCGGGTCTTCGTGGTGAGATTTGGTTGTCAAAACAGCATAGAATTGCTGGATGGAAGAAGCAGGTCTGTTCTCCGGTAATGAGCGTCGTGAAAAAGAACGAGAGATGCTGCGGGCGGGCAGGCTGCCTTCCGGCCAGTCTCTTACGCTCAAATGGCCGGTTTTGCATTACGGATCTGTCCCGCGATTCGATTCGGCAAAATGGGATTTCCGCGCCTGGGGGCTGGTCGAAAACCCGGTGCGCCTGACCTGGGAAGAATTCGGGAGTCTCCCTCGTCTGCACAGCCGAAGCGATTTTCATTGCGTTACGCGCTGGAGCAGGTTTGATAATGAATGGGACGGCATCAGCTTTCGTGAAATCCTGCGCCTGGTAAAACCGGCGCCTGAAGCCACGCACGTGCTGGTCCATGCCGAACAGGGGTTCACCGCCAACGTTCCACTTGCCGATCTCGACCGCGACAATGTGCTGCTGGCAACCCATCACGATGGCCAACCGCTCACTCCGGACCATGGATATCCGCTGCGTCTGATTGTTCCTCATCTCTATGCGTGGAAATCAGTGAAATGGGTGCGTGGGCTGGAGTTTTTAGGGCATGACGTCCCTGGGTTCTGGGAGCAGAACGGCTATCACATGTATGGTGACCCGTTCAAGGAACAAAGGTTTGATACAGACTAGCCAGATGCCGCATCCCTTATCGCGTGTCAAAGAAATAACTGATCTGGAGATCGTTCCAATGCTCCTGACGCTTTTTGATAAAAGCAATCTGGCAGTGAGAACAGGAAATTGCGAGACGGTCGGGGCCTGTCCAATCCAACGTGACATTTGCTGATTGCGCGTCCTGTTCCAGCAGAAAGATTTCGCCGTCATCGGCTTTGCCGGAAAAATAACCCAACTTGATGGATTTTCCTGCTGGACGCACGTTCACATGCGTGAGGAATGGCTGGTTTTCTCCGCAACGAGCTTCCATCACGGAAGCTGTCCAACGGTGATCCGGGCTGGTTGCGCTGGACACAGCTTGATCGCTACAGCGCGGGCGCAGATGAAGATAGGTTACGGTCAGAGCGGCGAACATCAGAAGCATAACAACGGCAAAGGCAATTGAGCCGCGAAGCATTTTTTGGGCAAATGGGTCCAAGAATCAGAATCGCACGTGATCGCGCGTGATCGCAACGGGATCGCTCGTGATCGGAAAAGAAAGGCAAACAGCGGTTTTGGCAATTATGGCACCTTTGGCAATCTGGCCCTGATCTCCTCCCAGAGCTCCTTGCGGCCTGCGCCGGTTTTTGCCGAATAGGGAAGCAAGTCGCCAGCACTGTGTTCGCGCTGAAGCAGAGCGAGCGCGTTGCGGAGCTTGTTCCCGGACAACCTGTCGCTCTTCGTAGCTATCACCAGAAATTCGCGTTCAATACCTTGCAGAAACCGGATTAACTGCCGGTCACTTTCCTGTGGAGGCACATTCACATCAATCAGGACGAACGAGAGTGCAAGCGTATCGCGCTGCTTTAGATACGGCTCGATGAACTTTGGCCATTCGGCGGAGGTTTCGCGGGAGACTTTTGCGTAACCATATCCTGGCAGATCGACAAGCAGGAATGACGGATCGATCTGGTTGGCTCTCAAGTAGAGGCCGATAAAGTTGATGCTGCGCGTTCGGCCGGGAGAAGAGCTTACGTGCGCCAGTTTTTGCTGAAGAAGGGAATTGATCAGGCTCGACTTGCCGACATTGGAACGTCCGAGGAACGCGAATTCGGGCGGGCCTGCGGGAGGAAAGAGCTTTGTATCAGTGGCGGCGATAAGAAATTTGGCGAGAGGTTTCACGGATAGGCAATTAACCCGCGCGGCGGGGCACTTTTAGCAATTGGCAAAAAACGTTAACACAGATCACACGGACTGCAGATCCGTGAGGATAGCGGAGGTAGAGACTTCTCACCCGCTGCGCGGGATTCGAAGTAAACTCAAACTGAAAAGACTTACAAATACTGCTGTGACACTGGCGGCTCTGCCGACGGCGGAACTGCCGGCAACTCTTCCGCTGGTGGCGTTACCAGGTCTGGCAATGGCTTCTCCAGAGCGATCTTCAGCACCTGGTCCATGTTTTCCGCCAGATGAATCTTCATGTTATTGCGAATGCTCTCTGGAACTTCCGGCAGGTCTTTCTCATTCTCTTTGGGGATGATGGCTTCGGTGATTCCCGCCCGAAGCGCGGCAAGCAGTTTTTCTTTCAAGCCGCCAATAGGGAGGACCTTGCCCCGCAGTGTGATTTCACCAGTCATGGCAATATCGCGGCGCACAGGAATTTTGCTTAATGCGCTGGCCAGCGCGGTCGCCATTGTGATTCCCGCCGAAGGACCATCTTTCGGAATAGCGCCTTCAGGCACGTGAATGTGAATATCGCAGTTACGATAGAAATCGCGAGGCACTCCAAGGCGCGAAGCCCGTGAACGCACATACGACATGGCTGCCTGGGCCGATTCCTGCATCACGTCGCCTAACTTGCCGGTGGTGGTGAGTTTGCCTTTGCCGTCCACCACTGCAACTTCCGTGCTCAGGATGGATCCACCAACTTCCGTCCAGGCAAGTCCGGTGACCAGGCCGACTTCGCTCTTTTCGTGCGCCAACGTATCGCGAAACTTGGTTACGCCCAGGAACTCGCCGACATTTTCAACCGTGAGAGTGATGCTGTAGCGCTGGCCTTCCTTGACCACTTTGCGCGCCACCTTGCGGCAAACGTTGCCAATTTCGCGCTCCAGGTTACGGACCCCAGCTTCGCGCGTGTAGGAGCGGATGATCTCGGTTATTGCTTCGTCGGTAAACTTGATCTGCTCTTCAGTCAGACCCGCAGCTTCGCGTTGCTTGCGCACGAGGAACTGCTTGGCGATCTCGATCTTTTCGAGTTCCGTGTAACCGTGCAGCCGCAGCACTTCCATGCGGTCCTGCAACGCGGGAGGAATGGTGTGCAACACGTTTGCTGTAGCGATAAAAAACACCTGCGAGAGATCGTATTCCACGTCCAGATAGTGGTCCTGGAACATGTAATTCTGTTCCGGATCGAGGACTTCCAGCAGCGCCGCCGATGGATCGCCACGAAAATCGGATGCCAGCTTGTCTACTTCATCCAGCATCATGACGGGATTCTTGGTGCCCGCTTTCTTCATCATCTGAATGATCTGGCCGGGCAGCGCGCCAATATAGGTACGACGATGACCGCGAATTTCAGCTTCGTCGCGCACGCCGCCTAATGAAAGGCGAACGAATTTTCTGCCTGTAGCCCTGGCAATGGACATTCCCAGCGAAGTCTTGCCCACGCCCGGAGGGCCAACAAAACAGAGGATTGAGCCTTTGGGATTTTTTACCAACTGGCGGACGGCGAGGAACTCGAGGATGCGCTCTTTGATTTTTTCCAGGCCGTAATGATCGGTATTAAGGATTTTTTCGGCGTGTTCGATGTTGCGGATTTCTTTGGATTTCTTTTTCCACGGAACCGCCAGCAGCCAGTCCAGATAATTGCGCGAGACGGTGGACTCAGCCGACATGGGCGGCATGGCTTCCAGCTTCTTCAATTCCTGAATGGCTTTCTCGTGCACGTCCTTGGGCATCCCGGCCGTATCGATTTTCTTTTTCAACTCGTCAAATTCGCTCTTTTCGCCACGGCCCAGCTCTTTCTGGATGGCCTTGATCTTCTCGTTGAGGTAATACTCTTTCTGAGCGCGCTCCATCTGGCGCTTCACGCGCGTCTGGATGGTGCGATCCATGTTGAGCTTTTCAATTTCGATGTCCAACACGTCGGCAATGCGCGTGAGGCGCTCAACAGGATCAAAGATTTCCAGCAGCTCCTGCTTTTCTTCAATCGAGAGCTGAAGGTTCTGGGCGATATTGTCACTGAGCTTGGCGGGATCGCTCACCGTCTGGGTATTGACGGCGGGCTCCTGACTCAGTGATTGGCAGAGCTTCGCATACTGGTCCCAAAGGCTGTGGACGCGCTGAATGGCAGCTTCAAGGACGGGAGTGACTTCAGGAAAATATTTGACGGTGCGGACGGTAGCTTCGAAATAACCTTCGGTATTGATGAGCTGGAGCACTTTGCCGCGCTCGACGCCCTCGACCAGCACTTTGATGTTGCCATCGGGCAGCTTCAGGTTCTGGACGATATTTGCGATGGTGCCAACCTGGTAAATCTCGTGGGGCTTGGGCTCGTCCACGCTGGCATCGTGCTGGGTGGCCAGAAAGATTTTGCGATCGGCAGCCAGCGCTTCTTCCAAGGCGCGTACGCTGGATTCACGGCCAACTACGAATGGGGTCATCATGTGAGGAAAGATGACCACATCACGAATGGGCATCATGGGGAGCTTGCGAGTCTCGAATTTCTCTTTACCTTGGGTCACTGAGTCGCCTTTTGAAGCTGCGGAAATGTCGAGTTTAGAGCAGCTTCTTATTGTTAAGAATAACACGCCGGGCAAGCATTTTTTGGAGTGAGTACTTTAGTGCTAAGCCATTTTTCTGGAGGGTCTATAGCGAAAAATGCTTAAAAAGTCGAGTGCTGCGGCGTACCACGGAATTGTGCAAAACCCTGCTCAAGAACGGTTTATGAGCGCGATTTTCTCGCAGCCATCATCATATCCATTGACTGCCTGATGCATTCCAGCGGGCCGTCGGAGTGGTACAACTCGAGTAGCTTCTGCTGATCTGCGTCGGTGAGATGGTGGTCGCGCACGAGTTCCCAGGTATCGCTCAAGGCGCTGATCGTTTCTGGCGACGGGCGTTCCAGTTCGGTTACAAATTCGACTTTCGCGCGGAAATGTCCGTGACGCCTACTGATTTTCAGGGCGGCGCCTGTCTGAACAGCCTCAACGAGAACCTTGACATGGTTGTCCGGCAGATTCAAAGTCTTCTCCACGCTCGCAATCGTGCCAATGCGATAAATTTCTTGTGAGCCGGGATTGTCGGCCTTCGCATCGTGCTGGGCGGCGAGGAATATTCGCTTATCTGTGGCAAGAGCTTGATTTAATGCCGCCACGCTGAATTCGCGACCAACAACAAAGGGCATCTGATCGAGAGGCAGAACCACGGTATCGCGTATAGGCATCATGGGAAATTCTGCCACGCTTCTCAGGGCAGCCGATTTTGGCCGTGTAGACGGTAGCTTTAACACTTCCAGGATCTCTTTCTTCAGCTTTTCCAGTTTGGAAGTGATCTCAACCTCCCGCTGGCGCTTTGCCTGATCAGCCTCGTCGCGAGCTTTTTGACGTTGAGCCTGTACCCGGTTGAGCACTTCTGGATTCTTGCCAAGCTCCTCGATTTTTTCCTTAATTACACTTCCTAGCAGCTTGATTCGCCGCTGCGGGCTGAGCGTCTCCAGCAGCGTTTGCCGCTTCGTTCTAGCGATGGCAGATCCCAAATTTCCAGCGATGATGTCGCACCATATATCGAGATTATCCTTGGGGTCGACTGAACAACGCCAGAAGCTGCCGCTTGGGAGGCCCGCCGCATCGCAGTATTCCATGTACGTGTCGAACAGATTCATCGCATAATCGAACTCTTTGTGGACCGCTCGACTGAGCTTGCTGCGTCGGTGTTTGATCGAATGAACTTGCGCCTCGAAGACCCCGTTTCTTCTTCGCAATCGAAGGATCTTGCCACGTTGTATTCCGTCAATTCGCACTCGAGCCATTTCGTCCGGGAGCGTTTCAATTTCAGCGATCCGACCAATCGTCCCGAAGCGCACGATATCTCGTGAGATGAGATTCGCTCCTGCGCCAACACGCTCAGAGGCCAGAAACAACATTCGGTCGGAAGACATGGCTTTGTCGACGGTTCTTTGGCGAAATCCTGCTTTGTTCAAAATAATGAAAGTGATGGAACTGGGAAAGCAGACGACATCACCAACGGGAAGGACGGGAAGTTCTTGGACCGGAACCTTATGTGCCCGCTTCAGACGTACCTCGATTCGGCAAGTAAAAACGGCTCGGCCGGGGAATCTGAAGTCAGAGGGGGTTAGCTTTAGCCTGCCCGCTCCATTGCGGGCAGTGAAACGTCGCGGCGCTCGACCATCTCCTTACTGACTTCAAATTCCTTGATCCGCTTCTGGCTGGGCAAGTGGTACATGAGATCCAGCATCAGCTCTTCCAGGATCATGCGCAGGCCGCGCGCTCCTACCTTGCGATGCAGTGCCTCGCGC
>DATDNH010000350.1:0-37503 GCA_036518395.1 Candidatus Angelobacter sp.
CTTTCTTATATCTGGCTCATCTTTCCGTTTATGTCTGGCCAATGCCAGTGGGAGCCCCGCATAAAGGAGCGCCAGGGGTTCTGTTTGTCCCACTCATGAACTGCAAGGTGCTTCCGGCCCCTTGGTTAAACGCGCACGATCCGTTATAGGCAGCCGTGGAGCCACCCACCTGGACAATTGCGCCACTCGCTGAACTCACGCCATTCGTGTTGTAACTGGCTTCACTGTCGCTCACGATCATGAACGCATCGCTAGTTCCGCCTAGATCGTCGGCTTTCATTCCATCCGTGCCATTTTCTGCAGCCGAGTTTGTAATGGCCATCCTGCTGTGTTGCTGGGCCTCGAAGCCAACACCTCCAACCAGCAGCGCGTAAGAGTTATCAATCCCCACCTGGACGGCAGGGGTTTGGGCATTTGTCGACCGCACTCCATCACCACCAACGTTCTTGATCACAGTGTTGATGATGTGCACCGAGGCCTGCGTGTTCTGGTTGAGCGTAATGTCGATGCCCTGGGTGGTGAAGCCAAAAATAAAACAGTTCTCGACATCGAGGCTCTTACCAGAATTGAACTTGACGCCATTGACGCCAACGCCAATTCCGTTGACCCGGAGATTGCGCAGGATCACCACATCGCTGGGGCCGGCCTGAACCACGATTCCATTGCCGCCGGCGACCAGGACTGAAGCGACCTGGCCTCCGCCACCGTCAATGGTGATGCCCTTGGTAATAGTTACCGCGCCGAACCCACCTGGATCGAGCGCGTCGATTTCACCGCCAGCCGCGGTTTTAGAGATCGCGCCGGCAAAAGTTTTGCACGGAGCGTTGCGGCTGCACGGGTTAACGTCATCACCTACACCGGACACCCACGTCCGGCTGGCTTGGGCGCTCATCAGCGTTGTGCCTAAGAAAACAATCGCCAGAGCACCTAGCAAATTGATTTTGCGCATGTTGATTCCTCCTGAATTTCACTTTCTAAATTTCGGCCCCTGGTTTACCGAAATGCGGAATCCCGCTGGGCAAATTGCGGGGCTGGTCGATTTGTCGTGTCGAAAAATCGAGTGAGATTACCACAATTCCGATTTTTGCACCACCGATTATTTGTAACGCGCAAGTGTGAATAAACCCTGAATTCACAGGTTATTTTTCACTCCGGGAATTCTCTTGCGCGTAACAACTCGCCGAATTGCGCTCACTGAAATTTGTAAGGCCAGAGGACGAGAATGAGAAATGATTTACGGTTCTGCAGGAGATTCCCTGAAGATTACTTTGCACCCGTAGCTATCGGCAAGAATGGTTCTCTTGTCTAGGATGATCAGAATGGCACAATATTTGGGTCAACTCGATCGACCTTGTCAAAAATGAAACTCAGAAGCGGAAAATCTGGTACTGGCCTATTTAGGCCAATACCAAAAATTTGCGGATTTGTTCACTGCGAATAGACTTACGGATAATGGCTCGGTCCGATGAGTTGATCAGAGAAACTGCGCCGCAAATAAGCGCAGCACAGAGTACGACGATAGACATTATCAGCGAATCATGCTCTGGGCTGATGCCATGCTTCCAATTGAAGCGCGCTGTTGCAGCAGCCGGAAGGACCAGACGGCCATGACCGCCAGCACCACGATTGAAACCACCGACGTGGAGAGCGCGATCCCCGCGACCCCCCACCATCTCATAAAAATCAAGTTGAAGACTATATCGAGCACTAAAGTGATTGCGGATGCGTACATCAAAATGTGGTTTTGCCGAAGGGATGACACAAACCGGATAAACAATCGCGCCCAGATATAAAACGGGATCTGGATAGCAAAGCAGATCTGCACCCAACTGACAAGCTCAGTGTCCGCTGCGGTAAAAGCTCCTCGCTGAAAAAGCATTCTGACCAGTGGCCTGGAAAATGCGATAAAGGCCACGGTAAAAGGCAGCGTAGTCATAACGATCAGCAGCGAATATCTGTTGATGGTGTGCCGGCATGCTTGCCAGTCGTTCGCGGCTGCCATTTTGGAAAAGTAAGACAATGCCGGAACGCCGAGGGCAGCTGAGCCAATGGCCAGAATTACGCCGATCACCTTGCCCGCATAGCTGAGAGCTGCCACGCTGCCCGGCGGCAACATGGCTGCCATCGATTGATCCACGACCGCTGTCCCCCCAACCAGAAAGGCGCCGGCCAGCATGGGTGCGTACTGCCCGAGAACACCGCGCAGAGCCGGAGTCATGCCGGTCCATCGCAGTGAAAAATGCAATCCCTGCCTGGGAAGTGAGGCCACGAGCACTGCGGCTTCCAGAATGCTTCCCGCAACCAGGCCTCCCGCCAGACAAAATGTTCCCCACTGTGCCGCGCCGAGTTCGATCAAGACGATGGTCAACAGCGGCGTAACTATGGGTGTGAACGCGGGCAATGCAAACCGTTCGCCGGCATTCAGGACGGCCGAGCAGCAGGTGACAATACCATTAAAGAGAACAAAGGGGAGAAGCACATAAAACAGTTCTCGCGTTAGTCTGAGTTTTTCCGCGGAAAACCCGGACCCCAGATAGGGCAAATAGTAAGGGGCCAGAAGGCCAAGCAGGAGAGTGGTTATCGCGAGCAGGAGCAGGCTAAGCAACATGACGCCGGCAAACAGTTTTTGCGTCGCCTCAACTCCTTCATTCTGTCGCGTTCTTATGAACGTGGGAATCAATGAGAATTCCAGCGCGCCCATCACCAGCCCGAGAATAAACGACGGAAGAAGAAAGGCGATAAGGAATGCGTCGAGCGCATCGCTGCGCCCAAACCAGCGGGCAACAACCAGTTCTTTGACCGTGGCGCCACACTTCACCAGCAGAGTCAACAGGCCTACCACCAGAGCCGCTCGAAAGATCCTGCGGTTGGGAGAGTCTATTGCCGAGGATTTAAAAAACCAAAGCTTCATTGCGATTTTTGGAACCGCCCCGGTCACTCAGGACAATTTGTTCGGGTTTGATAACATCTCGACAAACCTGGTTTCCCCTGGAATAACAATACATGTCCGGTACCTGGTTACAGCAACTCGTCTCCAACAATTCTGCCAAACGCAGGCTTCGCGTCCTTTTATTTATCTATCTTGCCCTGGTTCTCTGCCCTATTCACTACTGGCCGATTGCGCCGGATGGCGATAACACATGGTTTTTTGCCATGAATTATGCTGCCTCTCACCATCTGGTGATGGGCCAGGACATTGTATGGACTTCCGGCCCCCTGACCTGGCTTGCGGTACCACAGGACGTAGGCGGCAATCTTCCGCGAGCATTATTATTTCAGGCGGCCCTCTGGATTCTGTTGCTGGCAATTTTATGGGATGTCCTTTTCCGCAGTAATTTCTCTTTACGAAACCTGGCATTGTTTGCAATCTTCATTGTGTTCTCCAGCGCTCGTTATCCGCTTGCGCTTGGCCTGGCAGACATCCTCATTGCCGGCGCACTGGTTCTGCTGCTGCAATTCGAACTACGTGCGGGCACTACGCGGTATATAACGGCTTTGGCCATGCTGGGCGTGGTTCCAGCAATTAAGTTTGTGGGCGCCATCGTGGTCGCGGGAATCATTGCCGGACTCGTGGTGGACCGGTGGGTGCGCCGCCAGCGTGGCGCCGTATGGCAGGCGCTATCAGCAATAGCGATTCCGGCTTGCGTTTCCGCGTTAACCTGGTGGTTTGCCGTTGGTTCATTCCGTACTCTACCGGCTTATATAAAGGGAAGTCTTGAACTTTCCAGAGGGTACAGCCTCGCCATGTCGGTCGCGGGGCCGCCAACAGAATTGATTGCCGCTGCTGAAACCCTGGTTTTTTTGATCGTTGCGCTGATTTTTTTGCGGTCGCAGCAACGCAGCATAGCGCGGTTCCTGATCTTTGTACTGACAATTCCAGTCCTGGTAAACATTAAACATGGATTCGTCCGCCAGGATGCTCATATCAGCCATTTCTTCTGTTTCGTCGCGCTGGCGCTGGGGCTGGTTGCACTTGTCATTCGATTAACAGAGCAGCGCACCATCGTCACGTTTGCGGCCATTACATTGCTCTTCGGCGCGATCTGGCAGGACAACGTTGTTCGCACCGACGCCCGAGCAGCTTTCGAAGGAACCGGAATTACCACACCCTGGCGGGTTGCCCAGGCGCTCTGGTTCCCAAACCTGCGCAGGTCATTAAATGCCAAATCACAGCACAACTTTCCACCTAATTTGAGACTGGAACCACAGATTCGAGACGCCATTCAGCAACAATCGGTGGCTTCTCTTTCCGTCTCCTTCAATGAGCTTTTCCTGGAGGGAGTCAATCTGGTCCTTTATCCCGTACCGCAACGATATTCCGCATACACGCCATATCTGGACCAGTTGAATGCCGACTGGGTTCGAAAGAAAGGGCCTCATTTTCTAATCTTCGACGGCACAACGATAGATGGCCGCCATCCCTGGATGGACACTCCTGCAATGTGGCTTGAGGTTTATCGCTGGTATGACACGCGCATGCTGGGAAAGCGAACGCTGTTGCTGGAACGAAGATCCACACCGCGATTCAGGCGATTGGAGTACTTTGCCGAATCACAGATGAAGTTCGGTCAGGACTCTCATGTGCTGATGACGAGTGACCCACTTTTTTGGACCATGCAGTGTTCCCTGACCACAACGGCCAAGTTGCGCGCATTGCTGTTCCGAGTGCCTGAGGTAACAATGGCCGTACATGAGGACGGTCAGGAAGAACGGATTTTCCGCGTCCTGCCAGCAGTTCTGGTGTCACCATCGCTTGGAGATCGCGTGCCTGCCGATCTCAAAGACTTCGCGGAAGTCTTTGGTGCTGGTGGCGGACACAAATTCTCTGTCAACACGCTCACATTTGGCGGCCCCGGAGCGGCAGCCTACAATCCAGGTTGCGACGTAGAGTGGCTGCGTCCTGTTCCATGATCTTCCAGGAAATCATGAGCGCTCTTGTGCGTAGCAATCGGTTGTATGTACACGTCAAGCCGCAACAGACGAGCCCGATCGGTCCAGCTTGTTATCATGGCATTTAGCCTTCAGCCCTATGGGTTTTCGTCAGCTCTTGAATAGCTCTGAACATGCGCCGGGAAATCGGCTTTTCTTTGTGCTGGGACTTGTGTTCTTTGTGCGTGTACTGTGCGCGTTTGTGATCTGGCATTTAAGAGGACAAGCCGGGTTTTTTGAGCCGGATACAGGTCACTATCTTGGACTCGCACAAAAAATGCTTCATGGATCTTTCGATTCCATGGGATTCCCCGAGGTTTTTCGCACCCCTGGCTATCCGCTGCTGCTGCTCCCCGCCGTGGCTTCTCACCACCCCATCATCCTTGCGCTTCTTGAGAATTTCTTATTGTCCGCTGCATCGACAGCGCTGATCTGGAAAATAGCAAGTGATCTGCTACCCGGTTCGCAAGCGGGATTCTGGGCGGGAATTTTGTACTGCTTTGAACCGATGGGACTGCTCTACTCTGAAAAAATCCTGACGGAAACTCTTTTCACCACGCTGTTGTTGGCATTTGTATGGATTTTCCTGCGCTGCCTGCGGGAGCCAACCTACAAAAATATTATCTTTGCAGCTCTTGTTCTTGGCTGTGCCACCTATGTGAGACCCGTGGGGACATACCTCTCGCTCGCACTGGCCCTGCTGCTGCTTTTTATTCCAAGAACAATATCAACGACCCGGCGACTTTCGAGAGCGCTTCTCTTTGCCGTCGTTTTTGCTGTCAGCCTGGCGCCCTGGATGATCCGCAATGCCATTGTCGCGGATTATGTGGGATTTTCCTCAGTCGGTGATTTCGAGCTCTATTTCTACTGTTCCGCTGCTGTACAGGCAAAAGTGGAGCACAGGAGTCTTGTCCAGCAACAAGTAGAAATGGGATACACTGACATCTCTCGATATCTAGCCTTGCACCCGGAGCAGCGCGGGTGGTCTCCAGGACAGAGCGCCCGGTTTTTTCGTGCTGAGAGCAAGAGAATACTTCTCCACAATCCGGGTACGTATGCGGCTCTTCAAGGCCGCGGATGCATCATCGTTTTGTTTGATCCTGGGGCCACGGAGCTGATGAAAGCAGTGGCGCTCTATCCTGACTCCGGTGGCCTGCTCTCCCGCACGTTGGATCAGGGGCTCGTGCGCGCAACCTTGTGGTTTATTCAGCAATATCCAATGGCAGCATTTCTGCTTCCATTTCTTGCTGCGATTCTCGCCGTGTACTACGGCCTCGCCTTGGTTGGCTGGCGGCGATTGCCGCTTGAAGCAGGAGTTTTTCTGGCGATGATCGCTTTCTATTTTGTCTTGATCTCCGGCACTCCGGCAGCCGTTCCCCGATTCCGTGTGCCGATTATGCCCTTAGTGTGCATTTGCGCCGGAGTAGCAATAGCTTCCCGGAAGGCCAAAAGACGCCAGGTGGAAACTGCTGTCACAGCCTGAAACAAGACCTTCAACGCGGATTCACGATTTTCCATGATCAGAATGCTGCGGTGCGTGGAGCTTGGGACGAAATGCATAAAAATACCATCGCAAATAATGCGGCAGCCACTTCCACAGCCGAAAGCGCGATTGTCCGCTGCTGCGGTCGCGCCACGTCGTTGGAACTTCCGTGATGCGATATCCGCCCAGAAACGCCTTTACGGTGAGTTCCAAATTCAACTCAAAGCCGCCATGGCTTTCCACGTGAAAAGAGTTGACCATGACGCGGTCGTAAATCTTAAAAGCATTGGTGGCATCATGTGTGGGCAAACCACGGAGATAGTAGAGTGAAACTCCTGCCACCCGCGACATCAATTGCTTGAAAAAAGGACCGCCAACCAGTTTTCCTCCACGCATGTAGCGACTGCCCGCCACCACGTGATAACCCTGCCGGTAGAGCGCCAGCATGCGTCGCACCTGGGCCAGATCGTCGGAAAGGTCGGCCATGACTACCAGCACGGGCCCGTTCGGCGCCACATCGAAACCAGTCATGATGGCCGCCACCACGCCACGGCCGCGCTGGTTTTTTACCGCATGCAAACGCGATTCGCCGCCGGCAATGATTTTGTTCACGACCGGGACCGTATCGTCTTCGTCAAAGTCGTAAACCGCGTAGGCAGTAAACGGCACGCTGATCAGGGCGGAGATTTCACGCCACTGCTCGTGAAAGTTGCTCCCTTCGTTGTAAACAGGTATGACGATTGTGAGGTCGTTCATCAGGCTGGGGTCAGATCTTGCCCACTTCGATCTGCTCCGCAATCCAGGGAATCACTTCGTCCAGAATTTCATCCAGCGAGGTTGTGGCGTTAAAGCCCAGCGATCGCGCTGCCTTCTCGGTTGCCGGAGACCGCTCCTGAACGTCGTACTCATACGCCGGATCACTGACGTAACGAAAGGGTTTGCTCGTGCCTTGAATCTTTCGCCAGATTAACTCAGCAAGTCCCAGTACCGTAGTGCGAACCGGAGTAGAGAGATTGAAATCCTGATTCAACGCTGCGGGATGTTCAATGCAAATCCGGATTCCACGCGCCAAGTCTCCACCGTAGGTGTAGTGCCTTGCCTGGTTCCCTGAACCCAGAATGTGCAGCGGATCCTGGCCTTTCAACACCTTCTGCACAAGGTCAGGCACAACATGGGACATGGCAAGGCGAATATTGCCGCTCATGATCTCGCGATCGCATACCGCCCGGCGTTCACCGATGCCAACGCAATTGAATGGACGCGCAATGGTGAACGGAAGTTCGTACTGCTCATATGCGCCCTGGACAAAGTATTCGGTCGCCAGCTTCTGGAACCCGTAGGTGGAACGCGGCGGCGGAGAGCGGCGTTCCGCGCCTTCCGGCGTGGGAAACTCTGTCGTGCTTTCAAACACCATGCTGGAAGAGAGCACCGTGATCTTCTGCAGCCTGCGTTTCTGATGGGCCCAGATGGCTGCATCGAAGGAGGCGGCTGTGATGCGCTCATTTTCCGCCAGCAGATCGTAGGCAAACTCATGAAAATAGGAAATTCCGCCGATCATCGCGGCAGCAGCGACAAAATGGTCGCAATCTGACAGCAGCTCTTTGAGCAGGTCTATGTCTTTGGCATCGCCTTCGACGAATTTGTAAGCAGGATTGGTGTCGTAAGATTTCTCTGCCCGGCCGTATTTGCTGAAGTTATCCAGCCCCACGACCTGGTGGCCATTTTCAAGCAGTTCCTCAATCAGGTAACCGCAGATGAAGCCTGCCGCTCCTGTGACGAGAGTCTTCATAACGAGGTTTGCCGTGCCGCGGTCACCCTTTCCGATACCGGACGCTCCTGCCAGAATCCCCAAACGTCCACGATCTGTTTTCCCTGCGGAATGGCCAGCGTATGGTAGATGGAATGCGGAGCGCCAAAGATGATGATGTCGGCGCGCTGGATCGCATCGTCCAGCGAAACCAGGTCTTTATCTGCCACGTAAGGATCAGTGCACAACACGTCTTTTGCCTCGAGCACCAGCAATTTGCGCAGTTTGTAAGAAAGGCTTTCCCGCTTATCGTCAGAATCCCCTTTAAATGCCATTCCCAGAATGGCAACAGTCTTTTCCCGCAGATCGGATTTGCGCAGTTGCGATACGATAAAGTTGGGCAAACCTTCATTTACCAGCATCGCTGCATGTCCCATAAAAAAGCTGTTTCCGGAAAAAGCAGAGAGCTGAAGCGTGTCCTTCAGCAGGCACGGACCTGCCGCGAAGCCCGCGCGGGCAAAACTCTGCATGCGGGGATAGTGGTGGGTAACCGCATCGTAGATGCGGTAAAAGTCGACGCCATAACTCTCGGCCAGCAGGTAAAACTGGTTTGAGATGGCAAAATTCAGGTACCGCCAGCTGTTAGTAAACAGTTTTGCCAGTTCCGCCTCCAGCGGCGTAAGGTCAATCAGTTCGTTGTTGATAAGCGAAAAGAGCTCCCGCGCCCTGCGCAACGCGTCCGGTTCAAACGCGGAAATGATCTGCGGCAGGCTATGGATTTCCTCCATCGCTTTGCCCTCCGCAATTCGCTCGGGACAAAACGCCACGTGGATTTTGCGGCCTCGGCTGTGAAGGCGGTCATACACCAGCTTGGTCACGCCCGGGTAAACAGTACTGCGGAGAACCAGCAGCGCATCGTCCGGCAGCAGCGCAATCGTGGAATCAATGTCGCGGTACAAGTCCGTGACAGTCGGATTCAGGTGTTCATCGACCGGCGTTCCCACCACAGCAATAGCAACATCGGCATCTCGCAGGCAGGAGCTGTCGTCAGTCGCTGTCAGGGTCCTGCCGATCACCGCCTGCAGAGGTTCCTGCGCTGACTTCTCCATGAACGGCATGCGACCGCTGTTTACGATGCCAATTTTTTCCTTATCAATATCCAGTAACACAACATTGCGGCCGGAATTGGCAAACACAATTCCCAACGGCAGTCCCACATGTCCGCAGCCGCCGATAATTACGATTTTTTTTGCTTGTGACACCGATTTACCTGCTTTTTATTCCCCTGTCCAGGTTCTTTGACGAAATATTTAATTCAGGGGCATCCGTTCATCTGCTGAGATCTTCCCTTTTGCGCTTGCGGGATAGATAAAATTTGAGCAGTTGCAGCCGGGCGAGGTATTGCGGATCTTCTTTGGCGCGCTCAATGCCTTCGCGAAAGAGAGACCAGGCGCACCCCACCAGAAAAGCCAGCATGGTAAAGGCAATGCAGATGATGCCACGATGCGGCCGTGACTTCCTCTCCGGCGGAATTGCAGGATCGAGTACTTGAATCAGCGCGGAGTCCTTCGCTTCGTCAATGCGCGCAGCCTCATACTGCTTCAGCAGCAGCTGCAACAGCAGTTCGCGGTATTTCACCTCGCGCAGCTTGCGGGCATACTCGAGCGCCTTGCTGGGAAGCTTTTCCACGCCTGTGTCTTCCACAGGACGTCCGCCTGCGCCCTGTTCGTAGCGGCCCAGTTCAGAGCGCAGGGCTGCCAACTGGTTCTTGGCCCGAACCAGGTCAGGATTTTCCGGCGTGGCATATGCCTCCATCGCCCGCACTTCTACTTCTTTGGCAGAAACCTGCGCCCGCAGTTCTGCATACGCTTCCAGCATGGCCCTGGATTGGGCATCAAGGGCAAAAATTCCGGTGCTTTCCTGCGTTTGTTTGAGGGACTGTTCGGCGGAAGCAAGCTCATCATTGGCGACTTTGGACTCGCGTTCAAAAAATATTCTGCGCTTGGCGGCGTCGGTAACTGCTAGTCCTTTCGTGAGCTTTTCCAGTTCGTCGACGTAAGCGTTCGCGATTTCCGCTGCCCGTTTCGGGTCGCGATCTTCTACTGAAATCGAGATCGTTCCGTCTTTATTGGCTGCGATTTCACTGAGCCCGGCGAGTTGGCCCCGTGCGTCCTCGCGCATCTGCTTTTTGTAGAGTGACATCAGGGAAAAACGATCAATCAGACTGTCGCCAACAGTGCGGCTCTTCAGCATGGCCACGTAGACGTCCCCGGGGTTCTTCAGCAGGTTCCCGCCGCCCACGATTCCCAGCAGTGGGGCAAGCCCCCCTAATTGCTCGGCCATGGTTGTGGCAAAGGACTGCCCTTGCTGCGGCGGCAGCATACGCGCTTTGGCCATATAGTACGTGGGCATGGTTAGCGTATAAGCCACGGTGAGCACCGCGACAGCAGCCGTGAAAATGAGAATGAATCTCTTCCTCCGGGCCAGGACGATAAATGGCTCGAGATAGTGCCTTTTCCCGGAGGGTTCAAAGAATTGGGGCAGAGAGGTGTCTTCAGAGCCGGGAAGTTCGAGTTCCTTTTTCTCCTGAGGCGCCATATTCTGCAGTTCTTCTATTGTAAGTGGAAGTAAGGGTTTATGGCACACCAAACAGAGGTGAACAGAGAGCTACCGCTCTGCCAGAGCGAAAAGCACTCTAATAGGCTCCCAATATCGGCTTGTGCGTAGAGGTTCCGAGCCTACGCCTGCTGACCGAGAACACGCTCACTGTCAGCTTTTCTGGAAGCCTCCAGACGGGCGCGCCGGAGGTCTTCCTGCACCATCTCGGCTACCAGTTGTTCGAAACTGGTACGAGGTTTCCATCCGAACTTCTCTCGCGCCTTGCTGGCATCGCCGACCAATCCATCCACGTCTGACGCCCGCAGATACCGCGGATCAATCGCAACAATACGCGCTCCGGTTTTGGCATCAAAACCTTCTTCCTGCGTGCCCGATCCGGCCCAGTGGATCTTGATGCCAAGCTCCGCGGCGGCAGCAACCACAAAATCGCGCACCGAGCGCTGCACGCCGGTGGCGATGACGAAGTCCTCCGGCGCATCCTGCTGCAAAATGAGCCAGATGGCTTCCACGTAATCGCGCGCGTGCCCCCAGTCACGCTGCGCCTCGAGATTTCCCAGATAGAGGCAATCCTGCAAACCAAGATAAATGCGGGCCAGGCCGCGCGTAATTTTTCGCGTGACAAAAGTTTCGCCGCGCAGCGGGGATTCGTGGTTGAAGAGGATCCCGCAGCAGGCAAACAGGCCGTAGGCTTCACGGTAGTTCACTGTAATCCAGTGCGCGTACAGCTTGGCTACTCCATATGGAGAACGCGGATAAAACGGAGTTGTCTCACGCTGCGGAATCTCCTGCGCCTTGCCGAACAGTTCTGAAGTGGAGGCCTGGTAAAACCGCGTCTTCTTCTCCAGCCCCAGAATCCGAATTGCTTCCAGCATGCGCAGTGTGCCCAAAGCGTCCGAATCCGCCGTGTATTCAGGTTCTTCAAACGAGACGGCAACGTGGCTCTGCGCGGCGACGTTGTAAATCTCGTCCGGCTGAACCTGCTGGATGATTCGCACCAGGCTGCTGGCATCCGTCATGTCGCCATAGTGGAGGAAAAAGCGGCATCCCGGAGCTTGTACCTCCTGGATTAAATGGTCGATGCGCTGTGTATTGAAAGAAGAGGCGCGGCGTTTGATGCCGTGCACCTCATAGCCTTTGTCCAGCAGGAATTGAGCAAGGTACGCGCCGTCCTGTCCTGTAACACCCGTAATCAACGCGCGTTTACCGTGAGACATAATTGAATGGCATTATAAGGCGCGCGCTTCTGCCGGCGCTGCCACCTGTTGAGCAAACCAGTCCTGAAAGACCAGCACATCCCAGAGCAGATACTGCCAGTTGCGCGATCCACTCAGGTGCTCCTGCCATTTCCGCCGCACTGCCGCGACATGGAACAATCCATGCCGGCCAAGACTCTCTTCACAAAGCAGATCTTCGGCCCACTCGCGCAACGGACCGCGCAGCCAGCTATCCAGAGGCACTCCGAACCCCATCTTCGGACGCTCAATCAGCCTGGCGGGAACATACTTATATAAAACCTGTCGCAGGATCCACTTGCTGGTTCCATTGCGGATTTTCAAATGCAGTGGCAGCCTCCAGGCAAACTCGACAACGCGATGATCCAGCACAGGCACCCGGGCTTCCAGGCTGACTGCCATGCTGGCGCGGTCTACCTTTGTGAGCACGTCATCAGGAAGATAATTCACCAGGTCCGTCAGCATCATCCTCTCTTGCATGCTGGGGAGCCAGGAGGAATCTGAGATGAATTGTGAAATGGTCTCCGGTTCATCGCCGTCGCGCACGATCTCTGAGGGCGTCCAATGCGACAGCATCTGCATATAAATCGCCTGCTGCGTAGACAAAGGCAAAAACATCGCCAGCTTGTGCGCCTTGTCGCCCACCGCGGACAATCGCTTTCCCCGTGGCATCATCGGCCGTACAAAACCATAAACCCGATCGATTCCTGCCGGGGGCAAAGCCTGGATCATGCCCGCAGCTATTTTGCGAACAGGCATTGGCCACCAATGCGTGGAGTTCCAGATCGTATGTCCGCGGAAGTAGCGATTGTATCCCCCGAACAATTCGTCTCCGCCGTCGCCGGAAAGACTCACTGTTACCTGGTCCCGCGCCAGCCTGGAAACCAGGTACGTGGGAATCTGCGATGAATCCGCAAATGGCTCGTCAAACATTCGCGGCAGCAGCGGAATCACATCCATGGTTTGCTGGGCGGTGAGGTACAGCTCGGTGTGATTCGTGCCCAGATGTCTGGCCACCTCTTTGGCATGCGCCGCCTCGTTGTAGTCATCTTCATAAAAGCCGATAGTGAAAGTCTTTACCGGCTGGCTGCTCTGGGCCTGCATCAAGGCGACAACGGTGCTGGAATCCACCCCTCCAGAGAGGAACGCACCCAGGGGAACGTCCGCAATCATGCGCAAACGAACGGCCTGACTGAGCTGCTCTTCAAGCTCGCCAATCAGTTCCTTATCACTTCCCTCCAGCCGCGAACCAACACCTGCCTTTGCCGCGTCTACCGCTGACCAGTAGCGGCAAACCAGGGGCTGCTGCTCGACTGAATCGAGGCGCAGGATGCATCCAGGAGGCAGCTTGAAAAAACCTTTGTAAATGCAATGCGGTGAGGGAACGTAATTGTGGCGCAGGTAAAGGGCAAGCGCTCCATGATCAATGTTGCCGTCGAATTTCGGATATTCGCGCAGTGCCTTCAATTCAGAACCAAACACGAAGTCACCACCTGCGAAACCGTAGTACACAGGTTTGATTCCTACCCGGTCGCGCACCAGGAAAAGTCTGTGTTCGTGGCTGTCCCATACCGCCAGTGCGAACATGCCGACAAAGCGCTGCACCGCACTCTCCAGCCCCCAGCGTTCGATGGCTTCAAGCATGACCTCTGTATCGGAGTGCCCTCTCCACTTGTAGCCCGGCCCTAATTCGCTGCGAATGTCTTCGTAGTTGTAGACCTCGCCATTGAAGATCATCGTGTAGCGTCCGGAGGTCGAACTCATTGGTTGATGGCCCGCTGGCGAGAGATCAATGATGGAAAGGCGGCGAAAGCTCAGACCAACTCCGCTTGCAGGATCGTAGAAAGTTCCCGCATCATCCGGACCTCGATGCGCGAGCGCATTTCCCATTTGCTTCAGCACTTCAAGCGGATGCTCAGCACCCCGCCGCGTCTGCCAGAATCCGGCAATCCCACACATACAAGAGAAGGTCTCCGTACCTTCAGCTAATAGCTGCTTACGTTGTTAATCATAACCAAAAATACTCACGTGCAGATGCCCTGAGCTTTGGTAGCAAAAAAAGAACCCCAGTCATCTGACTGGGGCGCGATTTCCCGCAAGTGTTTCAGCGGCTCGAGGTGCAGGTTTCCGAGATATGTTTCATCGAGGTCACGCTCAGGCTTTGCTGTCCGCTTGAGCTGCTGGAAGTTCCAGCGCTGCCGGTGGTGCCTGCATTTGAACTGCTCGATGAAGTTGTTCCCTTGATCTCCACCGTGTGGCCCACGTGATCGCTCAATTTGGAGGTGTCTCCGGTTAGTTGCCACGTTTTGCCTGAAGTATCAGTAAGAGTGTAGTTGCCATTGGAACCGTTCAGGCAACCCTGGACTGTCGTCTCATTGCCGCTGGAACTGGTTGACTGGCTGGAGCTTTGAGTCGAAGTCTGGCTCGAACTCTGGCCGGTCTGGCTGGAACTTGGATTCTGATTTGGATATGTCTGCGCGAAAGCCCACACTGCGCACAGCAACAGGAACAAGAGCAGCAGTTTGTATTTCATGCATTTTCCTCCTCTCTTTACTAATGAATACCAGCCAGTTCCTGCGGTTGTCTCACTATGCTGGAATCCAGAGCAGGCCTGAGTAGCTGCTTGCCACCGGGGCACTCGCGTATCCAACTTTCAGAGAGCAACAGTAGCGCGCGAAATAAAACAGCTTGTTTCTCCGTCGCTGGTTGAGCGAATCAGAAGGAGAAAAACCATCGCCCATTCAGGCCGCCTGCTGGCTTGATATCAAAAGGACCTACGTTGCTTTGCGCCCAAGGCTGCGCCGCGTCTACCTGGTTCTTGAGGACATGGCCCCCTACGCAGCGGCCGCGCAGGCACTCGGGTTCACGCCGGTGCAGCAGGCGAACGCATCACTGGATGGCAAAACGTATTCAAGCGCCATGCTCGACTTTGGCCCATCTTCCGTGGACGGATGACTGGCGCGGCTGGTCGCTGCCGAGTTAGGCGTGGGTGCCAGTGAAATGTTGGACATCGAAGCGCGCGAGTTGGCCGTTGATGACACCCGCATTCCACTCACGCGCCTGGAGTTTGCGGCCTTTCGCTACCTTCAGGAGCGTAAAGGCAAAGCCGTAGCCCGCGAGGCCATGATCGGGATGTCTGGGGCCACAAGTATGACGTAGGCAGCAACGTGGTCGAAGCCGTAATCAAAACCTTGCGCAAGAAACTCGGCAAACACTCTGAAATGATCGAAACCGTTCCCGGCTACGGATATAAGTTCAAATCGCCAGTTTGAGACCTCGCCACCTGGAAACGCCGGAAACAACTCCATCAAAAAAAATCCCGCCCGGCCGCAAGATTTCGGGGTTAGCAAGCGTTCTAAGGAGTGATTGCGGTGAAGGAGCGCATCGCTGGCCCATGACTCACCATCTTGTATTGCTTGTTCTCGCACTCGGCAATTTACTCGTAACCGGCAGTTCCAAATCGCTCATGCATGGAAGAGTGGCGGACCCGCTGGAGGCGGTGATTGCAGATGCTCGCATAGAAATAACCGCAGACTCCAATGGGAGCAAGCCGCCTGATACTGGCGCACAAGCATTCAAGACTGCGATCTTCACGGATTCGTACGGCAATTTCTCAACTGAGGTTCGGCCAGGCGCCTACAACGTTTGCGTCAGCCACAACGGGTTTTATACCAGTTGTCGCAAAATAAAAATTGAGGAAAGAATGGAGGCAATCCTGGATTTCTCTCTTGAGCCAGGCAACGATGCCGATCGGGCAGGCGACGAAGTCATGGATCAACGCCTGCAAATCCTCGCCGGCGCTAATGCCAAAGACTGCGGTCGCGTAAAAGAAAAGGCGGACCCTCGGAGTGCAACCGCTTGCGTTCTGCGGGCCTTCAGACGATCCCAACCTTTCCGCGTTCGCTACGATTCGTGGGGGGATGTATCAATGGGACTCGTCTCCGACAGCCACGGCAAGTTATACGGAGTTTATTTTTGCAGTAAGCCTATACCGTCTTCAAGCCTTACCCCGGATGCGACCATGGAGGATGGCTCGCACAGCATGGTTCTCTCCTGTCCCAAGCCCGCAAGAATCACTGTTTCTCGGAGGGGAAAGGCCATTTGCTTTAGAGAATCCCAAGAATGGTCCTGGATCTTTGGCGAGTGACGCTCACGCCCAAGCCCAAGACCCGCCGTGGTGCGCCTGTTGCCTGCTTCTCTCCTGCCTTTCCTAATCCGTATTCCTCCGGTTTTCGTGTCGGCTGTCACCTGTAACCTGTTACCTGTGACCTGAATTGCCATCCTGCCCCAT
The DNA here is from genome assembly GCA_036518395.1 of Candidatus Angelobacter sp. Lineage (GTDB taxonomy): Bacteria > Acidobacteriota > Terriglobia > Terriglobales > Acidobacteriaceae > Angelobacter. Next base: position 16,302 of record DATDNH010000350.1, read on the forward strand.
TTGCGACGCATCCAGTTTTCTAACAGGGGGAATACCATGCCGGAAAAAGTGACTCTGGAACGCGCTCGCGAGGATGCGCGGGAAGGAAAATCGCCATCAACTCAGGCGGGAGAGTTTGTCCGCGAAGAGATGCACCACATCCGCGAAGGCAAGCACGGCGCAGCCTCGCCGCAGCAGGCCATTGCCATCGGCCTTTCCAAAGCGCGCCGGGCAGGCGTGAAACTGGCAGCGCCACAACCTGGCAAAACTTCGGCGCGTACGCGCACGCAGGCGCAACGCGATCTCCGCAAGGGCCAGTCGTCGCGCAGACGCAAGCCTTCGGCGCGGCGCTCGCGTGCAGTATCCGGAGCACTCAAGAAAAAAGGGCGCTCCGCTGCTTCCCATAAGAGCCTCTCGCAGCAGGCACGGCGCGCCGCGAGTCGCCGCGGACCCACATCACGCCATCGCGCAGCCCAGAAAGCCGCGCGGACTCGAGCAGCACATCGCAGAGCAGCTTGAGCGTCCGGCAGAGTTCATTTCCTCGCTGTGATCTGGGAAATGAATCTCTAACCCTTACTCTGCCCTTAACGCTTGCAACGGATCGACCGAAGCTGCGCGGCGCGCCGGCAAGTACGCCGCGATCATTCCGCAGAGACACAGCAGCAACGATACAGCCGCCGTTGTGGCGATATCGTGTTCATGAATTCCATAAAGGAAGCTATGAAGCACCCGGCTGGTAAAGAAGGCCAGAGTAACTCCCGCACAGAGCCCCAGTGTCAGCAGCAGGAAGGCGCGTCGTAATACCATCCGTACGACGTCCTCCTTCTGCGCGCCCAACGCCATCCGTACTCCGATCTCATGGACGCGCTGGCCCACGGAATAATTCAACAGGCCGTAGAGACCGGCGATCGCAATCAATAGCGTGGCTCCCGCGAACAGCGTCACCAGCCTGGCCGCGAGTGTCTGGTTGCCCAGTGAATCCTCCAATACCTGGCTCATGGTGCTGAATTCTCCCGTCGCGACGTCGGGAGCCACGTCGTGGGCCGCCTTGCGAACAGCCGCAATCACTGACGTGGGATTCTGCCGCGTCCGCACTGCAATCTGTGCGAACGCGCTGCCAATCTGGTAAAAGTGCGACCCGGGCGCAAGCTGGCTGGTGCAAAGATGGATTTCTGGTCCCGGAGGAAGATTGACTGCTGTCTGCCTGACATCAGCAACCACGCCGACAATGGGCACAGACTTCCACGGATCGTGCGCTCCCATTCTGAGGGCTTTTTGCGTGGGATCTTCTCCCTGCAAATATCGCGCAGCGAACGTATGGTTCACCACGACCACCGGCTGTGAATCCGGAGTATCTATTTTGGGATCGAAAAAACGCCCGCGCTCCACCGTAATGCCGAGCGTCTGCGGATACTCTGGGCTGGAGTAGCGCAGATCGCCCTGAGGCAGCTTGTCCGGAGAAACCCCTTTTTGTCCAACAATCCCGAACATTCCCACCATTTCAAATCCCTTTTTGAGCGGCATCACCGATGTGATGGCTGCTGACTGTACACCCGGAATTTGCTCGATCCGTTCTATCAAGGGTTGATACAAAGCCAGGTTCACGCTTTCATTGGCATAGCGACCGTGAGGGATGGAGAATCCTGAAGTGATGATGTTTTCTGTGGAGAATCCCAGAGGAACCTGGTGCAACAAATACAGGCTGCGCAGCAGCAGTCCTGCTCCCGTCAGAAGCAACAGCGACACCGCGATTTCACCGATAACCAGCGCATCACGCAAGCGACCCTGCTTCCGGGTAGTCTCGCCCACTCTGGCTTGCAGCCCGTGCTGGACTGCTGCGCCGGACGCCTGCAGCGCGGGAAGCAGGCCAAAAGCCAAAGTCGAGAGAATCGACAAACCTATCAGGCTCAAGAGGACCGTGGAGTCAATTCGCAGAGACATGTTGCCTGGCAGGCTGAGCGCGTGCACCAGCTTGTGTTCCAGAACACGAACTGCACCGTAAGCAAGCAACAGGCCAACCCCGGTGGCCACGACGCTATACAACAGATTCTCGGTGAGTAGTTGCCGGACCAACCGCAACTTGTCGGCCCCAAGCGCGCGCCGTATTGCCATCTCTCGCTGGCGAACGGAGTTGCGCGTGAGCATGAGGCTGGCAACGTTGGCGCACGCCACCAGCCAGATCAAGACCACCGCGCTTGCGAGCGCCAGCAGTGCCGGGCGTACGCGGCCCACAATCGTGTCCCAATAGTGCCGCATGCGCACGCGATCCACAAGCTTGTCACTGGGGTATGTTTGCGCCAACCGGGCCTGAATTGCGCTCAACTCCGCTTCCGCATTTTCAAGCTTCACGCCGGACTTCAGCCGCCCAAATACTGTGAGTGACTCGTCGCCGTGCTTTTCGTCGTCCGGTGTGGCTGGACGAGGTTTCCAGATCGCGCCCATTTCGCCCAAGGGATAGGCGAATCCCACCGGCATTACGCCCACAATCTCGTAAAATTCGCCATTTAACTTCATTGTCTGTCCCAACACTTTGGGGTTGGAAGCAAACGAGTCCTGCCACAACTGATGATTCAGCACTACAATTCTGGCTCGGTTCTGCTCATCCTGATCCACGAACGTCCTGCCAAGAATTGGCTGCACCCCCAGAGTGGCAAAGAAGTTCCCGCTTACAGGCAGGACATCGAGCTGCTGCGTGCCTGTATCTCGCTCCCACCGCGCCTGGTCCAACTGGTAGTAGGCAATCTGTTCAAGCAAATGGCTCTGGGCCCTCCAATCCTTTACGTCCGCCAGAGATACTCCCCAGAAATGCTCATTCCCGCCTCGGGGCTCAGCGATTGTCACCAGGCGGTCAATTTCGGCAAAGCCTGGCTTGCGTAACAAGACACCATTCAGCACCGTGAACATAGCTGTGCTGACCGCGATTCCCAGCGCCAGAACCAGAACGGCGACAATGGCGAAACCAGGATTCTTTCTCATCTGTCGAAGCGAATAACGCAAATCCTGCAAAAATGTTTGCATTGTGTCCCCCTGGATGTAAGAACCTGAATTAAATGACGGATTCCAGCCCGGTTCGTCAACCAGCGTACCATTTTGGTTGAACACACAGCCCAGCCGCGGTGTCTGGTTATATGAAAGCAGGAAACAAATGGCTAATCGGCCTTGCGGCTTCGGCTTTCTTTGGAGCCCCATTCCACCAGTTTCTTGGTCATCAGCACCATGCCAAGAATCTGTGTCCATTCAGAAACGATATTTCCCACCACCTGCCCCCACCTGGATTGAGGATTGGAACGGGCGAACAGCGCGATCCATGCTGCCCCGGTGATCACCAGAAAAATCGTGAGCGAGTGTTCGCGCAGCAGTTCCAGCAGGCGATTGCTCAAAGGTATTTTCGGCTGCTTACTTTCCGCTGACCCGCGTTCATAAAGATGCTTGGTCGCCAGTATTGTGACCACCACCCCGGTCCAGTCGGCGATAGCGTTGCCAAAAAATGATCCCCAGTGAGTCTGGTCGTTGCTGACGGCATATAAAATCAGCCAGCACAGGAGCACGGTGGCTGCAACAACCGACAGGCCATGTCGCCTGAAGAATGAATCTTTAAGTTTTCGCGAACGCAATTTCCATCTCCTTACGCATATCGCGTGTACAGCTTCACTCTTCAACCAGATGCAATTTTCTGTGCGTGTGCACCGCTCCGACCGCATGATCGCGGCAAAGCCCAACCGCAACAATTTCGTCTCCCCAGCGTACTATTCGTTGAACACCTTCCGCACCTCCGGTGTCTGGATCTATGAAGCAGGAAATGAATGGAGTGACCGAGGCATTTGCCAGCGTGAAATTGGGGATGGCCAGGGTTCAGACTGAAGCCGGCTTTGAAGCACGTGTAAGCGATAACCAGCGCCGCGTCTTTCAAATCGCTTACAGCGTTCTGGGGAGCCGGTCCGATGCCGAGGAAGTGGCGCAGGAGACGTTTCTGCACGCTTACCAGAATTTTCGTTCGCTGCGCGACCAGGAAAAATTCCGGAATTGGGTCAACCGCATCGCTTTTCGGCTGGCTTTGAACCGGCAGCGCGCCACCAGAAGAAGGCTCGCGCGCGATACCGCATGGCACGATTGCGGCATCACCGAAGCTGCCGATCCAGCGATGGATGCCGAACGTCGTCTTCAGCTCGCAGAGCTTCGGGACGCAATTGAGAGACTGCCGAAGAAACTCCGGGTCGTGTTGCAGCTTTGTGTGGTCGAGGAAATGGACGCGACGCAGGTGGGCGCTGTACTCGGCCTGCCCCCAGGGACAGTGCGTTCAAGGATGCATACAGCAAGAAAACTTTTATTGGAAGCGATGAAATGAACAAAACGTGCGCGAAATGGAGAGACCAGTTGCTCGAAGCAGCACTCGGCGAGAAAGCGAGCCATGAGCTGGACGCCCACCTCTCGTGGTGTGGCAACTGCGCCACTGAATTAACCCGCCTGCGCGGCTGCTGCGAGCGCCTGGACGCGCGGCTTCCGTCTCTTGCCGGAGCAGAACCGTCGGCTGACCTCACCAATCGAATACTCGCCTCAACCAGGTCCGCGGCCGCGCGCGAACATGCGTCCGTCTGGCGGCTCTGGACCATCGCTGGAGCGGCAGCAGTCGTCCTATTCGCGGCGATGATTGGATGGATTCTCAGCCAGCAGACAAATCCGCTTGATGCCGCTCCCTCAGGAGCAATCGCGCTCGCGCATTGGCAGGCGCCCACGGACGTCCTGCTGCAAGTCCCCAATCATGAACTTCTGAACAGCATCCCGAAACTGGGCGACTCATACCTGACCATTCCTGTGGAAATACAAAAAGGAGAAAAGCAATGAACATTAAAATCATCTCAATCATCGCACTTCTTTGTCTGGCGCTAACTTTGGCCGCGGCACAGCAACCTGCTCCGGCGCCCCATCCGGGCCCGCAACCTGGCCCTGATCCCTTCGGCGGAAGCTTCTTTCCCCCGGAATTGGTGATCCAGAATCAACAGGCCATCGGCTTAAGCGACGAGCAGAAAACCTATTTCAGGACAGAGATCCGCGACGCCCAGCTCAAATTCACCGACCTGCAATGGAAACTTCAGGACGAGATGGAGAAAATGGTTTCTCTGGTGAAGCAGCCTCGCGTAGACGAACAACAGGTGATGGCACAACTCGACAAAGTGCTCACCGCCGAGCGCGAAATCAAGCGCGCCCAGATCGCGCTGCTTGTCCACATCAAAAACAAATTAACCGCAGACCAGCAGGCCAAACTGGAAGACATTCGGTCGAAATTTCAAAGGTAAGAAGAGCGCCAGATTGCGCGCGTTGGCTGAGAGTGTCCCACGCGCAAAGTGCGGAATGGTCTGGCTGTTGCCTGTTGCCTGTTGCCTAGTTTTTCGCTGCCTGTGCCGGAGCCGGCAGTTTTTGTCTTATCAGTATCGGCAGACGTGGAAACGAGAACGTTCCTCCGGCATCGTCGATCACATTCACCTGGCAGGTATAGAGTCCGGGCTTAAGTTGGGCCAGGGGAACGTCAAACTGAAACACGGCTGCCTTGCGCTCGGGAGCATTGAGCTGGCGCGCTTCCACCACCGGAGTTTCATAGGTCTTCACTCTGCCATTGAAGAACAAAATACTGGTCAGCAGGTGAACCGGATTCTTTATTGCGCTTTTTTCTTTTGCATCCGCGGGTTCCGGCGATTTGTCTTTTGCCGGCTCATAAACTTCATAGAACAAATACATATGCTGATCTGGCGTGAAGACGTGGGCAATATTGGGAATCAGCTCCGTGCCATCGCGCACCAGCGGATTCTGACTTTTTTTGCTGCTTTCCTGCCGCTGGCTGGCCAGCACGACTGAACTCATCTTCAGCGGAGCTTTCTTGATGTCGGGCACGGTGAAATCCGTTTCGAACGAGCCGATCTTCCCGCCTTCGTTCTCACGCACCACGAACTTAAAGTGATATTTTCCTGGATTCAGAATGAAACCGGTTGTGTACTGGACGTTCTTGCGCTGCACCTGCTGTGAAGCATCCAGCGACAGCTTGACCGTCTCCCGCACGCTGCTGACCGGTCGCTTCAATTCATCCAGCACCTCGCCGATCACGTCCAGCGTGGCCTTATCTTTGTCGCCGCCCTTGGTGAACGGAATTTGCGACCCGGGAACCACCAGCGAAACCGGAATATAGAAGCGGCTTTCATCCAGCCGGAAGTAAGCTGCTGCCATATAGACAGCAACATCCGTGCTGGAAAGCTCTGCCCCCAGCTCCTCCGTGAGTTGCCGCTCTTTGTCTTCAGCGTTGAAGTGCTTGTAATCCTTGGGAGCGTAATAGCCTTTACGAAATTCCAGGTTGATGCCGGGACGGTTCACCTTCACCTGGATGCGCCGGTAGTGTCCGTCGCGCACAGGATTATTGCTCTTGTAACCAAGGACGTAATAAACAGAACTGTCTTTCTGCACGCGGTCAAACACCTGGCCAAAATCATTGGTGTCCAGAAACGCTTTGCCGCCTGTATCGCCGGCCAGAGTGACCAGCGTTTCCTGGCTGGCAAAGTTCTGGTCCAACTGATTGCGCACGGCGGCGCCGGAATACATTGCGGTGCCGCGCAGGCTCGCGCTCGCCGCCGCTCCACCCGGAGGCATGGCTTCCAGCCCCCGCGAATCCATGGTGTAAATCGCCACGTTCGATTTCACCGCCGTATTCACGGCCGCGCGCAACGCCGCCTCATTCTCAATCCCTGTCTGGGTCATCCCGCTGGAGAAATAAATAATGGATTTCTTCTGATTGAATTTGGCCAGCACCTGGCACAGAGATTGGAGCGCCTGCAGCTTGCGGTCAGTATTGAACTGATTGTATTCGCTCTCATCCGGGGTGTAAGCGTCACCGGTCTCTTCCACCATGTCAGTATCGCCGGTGGCGCCGTTGTCCATGCCCTGCCCCTCAGAATGCGTAAAGCGGTTCAGCGCGCGCAGAAGCCGTGCGCGATCGCCAGTGAAGTCCAGGTCCAGCCGCAGCGATGACCCCAGGGAAACGATGGCGATCATGTCTGCCGCTGTCATCTTCGTCTGCACGTACTTTTTCGCGGCATCGACCGAACGCTGAAGCTCGTCCGGCTGCAGCGAGCTGAGGTCAAAAAACAAAACAATCACGCGCTTATTGCTCAGCTCCTGCTCCACATCTTTGCTGGTGAGCAACGGTTTCTGCGGCGCGGGCTGCTCTGTGATTGTCTGTTGCGAAGACCCATTGGCTGCCACCGAGTTCAGCGGCGCAGTGTCCAGGTTTTCAAAATCGAACGTGGTCACGTGCTGCGGTTTTCCATCTTCCAGCAAGGTAAAATCTTCCTGCTTCAAATCAGAGACAGGCTTTCCCTGCTTATCACGCGCAACCACATTCACCAGCACCAGCTCTGTCTCCACTCGAATCCTGAAACCGCCCTGCTGAGAGGTCTTCTGTGTTTGCGCAGGCTGCTGCGAAGGCGTCTGAGCAGGAAGAGACGTAAACACCAGAATGACAATCAGCGCGATGGCGATGGCGCTATTTGTTCTCGGTACTGTTTTACTCCGAACCATTCCCCTTTTTGCTCCCTGCCTCCGTGGTGAAGGTGTTTTGCCTTCTCAGAATCGATAGCGAGCGGTCAACTGTGCTTTCCGCATCGAGCTTACCGAAATCACCTGCCCGAACGTCGGTGACCCGAATGTAGTGTCAATGGCGCTGAAATTCGCGTGATTAAAAATGTTAGTCGCAGACAAACGCAGTTCCAGGCTCTGCATTTCTTTCACCTGAATGGTTTTGGACAACGCCATATCAAAATCGATGGTGCCTGGACCCTCAATGATGTTCCGTCCGGCATCGCCGAATGTGCCGGCAGGCGTCGTAAATGCCGCGGTGTTGAACCATTGCTGAATGGTGGGATCATTCACCTGTATCGACTGTCCTGGAACAATGTCCGGGCGCAATGAACCATTGGCCCCGCGGCCCAGATCGGAGCGGCTACCAAAAATCCGCGGCGAGAAAGGGAAACCTGAAGCCAGAGTAATGTTGCCGCTGAAGGCGAAGCCGCCAAAAATTCTTTCTGCCCAGCTATCATGATTCAGCCACTTCTTTTCCTTGCCCAGAGGCAGTTCGTAATAGTAGTCGCCGGTAAAACGATGCCGCTGATCAAAACTGGAAAGCCCTCGCTCGGCAGCCAGATCAAGATCGTTCTGCGCCACCACCACAGCGCCTCCTCCAATCGAAGAAGCATTATCAATCGACTTCGAATATGTGTAGGTCCCTCCGAGTGAAAGTCCATGACGCATGCGCTTGCGCAACCGGACGCTTCCAGAATGCAGGACCGAAGACCCGTTCGAAGATTCAAACAAAAATGGCTGCGCGTTGTTGAGCAGAACGCCATTGGAATCCAGGCTGGGAGCGCGCACGATGTCCAGATGCGTGCCCTTTGACCCGGTGTATCCGACGTTTAACATCATGTCCCACTTGAGCTCCTGCTGGATATTCAGGTTCCACGATTGCACGTAGGCAAGCCGGTAGTTGGGATCGACGGCGTAACTGTTCGTGACTGGCGGCGCGCCACCGGGAAAACCATTCTGCAAAGTAAGCGACGTTGGAGTGGCCGCCGCATTCGTCTGCGTGAATGCAAACGGCGGCTGGAATCCCAGTTGCGTCGCCATCGTGGCGTACTGCCCAAGGTTGTAGTTGACCCCGTAGCCGCTGCGCACCACGGTCTTGGAGAACGGCTTCCATGCGATTCCCACGCGCGGCGCAAAATTGTTGCGGTCAGGATTGATGACGCTGTCTGGATATTTCGTCCCCGTCAACGTCCCCACCTGGCCCGGCTGCACTGGAACGACCGCGGTGAATCCCGGCGCTACATCCAGGTTCACCAGCCGGTTATTCAGCTCTGTGAATGGCGAAACGTACTCATAGCGCAGCCCCAGATTCAAGGTAACGTTCTTCAAGGCCTTCCAGTTGTCCTGCGCGAACACATCAAAAGAATTGGCGCGGAAATGGTAGTTGCTCGCCCCAAACTGCACTGACGTCTGCTGCGGAAATCCCAGGAGAAAATCTGCAAAAGGCAATCCGCTCGCCGCGCCCGTAAAAATGAACGTCCCACGCGCATTGCTGGCGTTGCTCACATCAATGAGTTGATGCCGGAAATCTCCTCCCCACGTCCAGCCATGTTTCCCATGCGTCAGGCTCATGGAATCACTGAAAGAAAAGTTCTGCGCCAGTCGGAATTGAGGCGAGGTGTCCTGAAGGTTGCTGAATTGCGGAGCAAACGTCAGATTAGGCAGCCCGAAATCATTGGGCAATTGCGATGTGCCCTGAATTCCCAACTGGCTTTGAATATTGTTGACCCCGGTGAAGTGGTTGACGGTGTTGACATCGTTGCGGTTGTAGTTGAAGCGCAATGAATTCAGGAACAACCCTTTCACCGCGCTATATCCGGCATTCGCGTTGTAGTTATGAACTCCAAGCTGCCCACCCAGTTCAGGGAACGGATTAAGCAGTTCATTATTGGTGCGATTGAAGACGAGCCCGCCATTGATGCTGTGCGACCAATGCGACTGATCTTTTTTCTTGTCCTTGCCCTGGGCCGCTTCCTGCTCCTGTTGCCTTCGCTGCTGCCGCGCCTGCGCCCGCGGGTTGCCGCCGAACAATCCCATCATCCCCTGGTTTGCGCCGAAACTGTGATTGAAGCGTGTGATGACCGTATCCGTATCGCTCTGGCTGGCGCTGATGAAATGAAAATTACGGGTCGTGCCAGGAAGATTAGGCGTGGGAATGAATGGCAGGATTCCCGCCGCAGCCGGATTAATCCCGGGAAGCCGATTGTTGGCAAAAGGAGAATGGGTTACCGGATCGTGCAGTTGCACCGGCACGCCCGAAAAATCGCCGGAGCGCTCTGCCAGCGTTGGCACGGTCGAGAATACGTCGTAAGGATTGTTGCCACGCGTTCCAATGTAACTGCCAAAAAGAAAGGTCTTGGTTCCACCATTGTAAATATGCGGAATATTCAGAGGCCCGCCAATCGTGATCCCAAAACGGTTCTGGTCATAACTGGCCTTTTCCTGCGGCTCGCCGTTGAGTGCGTATGATCTTGCATCCAGCGGTGAGCCGCCGAAGTTATAGAAGATCGAGCCATGCGGCTTATTGACATTGAAATTGCGCATGCCGCGTCCGCCACCGCCAAAGCCACCCGGACCCGCGCCCATGATGAAGACCATTGGACCGCCGGCAAAGCCGCCCAAATTGCCTCCTCCAGGACCGCCGAAGCTCATGATCTGGCCGCCGCCGCCCTGCCGCTGCATCTGGTCGCGCATGTCGGCGATCCTGTCCTGCATCTCTCCAGGATCGAATGTAGGCATGTCGTTGCGGCCCATGGCGCCGGATACCGCCACTGATTCATTGTTCCCCTCGGCCGCCAGCCCGGCATTCGGCAATCCGGAAGCGGCAAGTGACGATACGTCAGCGCTGGCGGAGGCAGGAACACCCATGTCACCACCGGAAAGCGAAAGCTGCTGCACTCCTCCTCTGCCGCCCGCGCCCGCCACCTGTTGCTGTCTTTGCTCCTGCTGCTGCACGCGCGAAGCCAGGATCATCGCCAGATCGGCCTTGCCGTTGCGGTTTTCGGCATTGATCAGAAGCTCCTGCGTTGCCGCAGCGAAGCCGGAAAATTCCGCGCGCACCACGTAGCGTCCCTTGCCTCCAACACTGATTTTGAAGCTCCCGTCGACGTCCGTCGACGTCACGTATTTCTTTCCCGTGAGAGTATTCGCTGCTGTCACACTGACGCCTGGAAGTGGCATGGTTCCTGACTTGACCGTCCCCGTGATCTCGCCAAACGGAGCAACTGCCGTGGCCGTTGTGGCCGTTGCCGCGGAGTTCTGCGCAGAACCTGCTGCCGGCGCGCTATTCGTGGCGCCATTCTCTGGAGCTGAAGTTGACTTCGCCCCGCCGTTCTGTCCGGCTGGTGCCGTGTTAGAAGGGTTATTTTGCGTCGAAGAGCTGGACGTCTGTGCGCTTGAGTCAGCTGCAGTCTGCTGGGCTGCGCCTGGCTGGACTGCCGCTACTGCCGCAAACAGCAGGCACAACGTGCGAATCAATAGACGATGGTGGCCGCGCATTCTAATCGTTAGAAATCAATTGATTGGCGGACTTGAAGGTTTATTACCATCAGGTTTCTGTTCGTTTGTACCGGCAGGCTTATCACCCGCATCCGGCGTCTTTTGCTCAGCGCCACCAGGGCGCGGCCCCATGAACATGCGCCCGCCGCCGACCCTCAGTTCCTTGGCCACAAACACGCCGTTTTTGACCTCTCCCGGGCCCATCACGAAATCATTCGGCTTGATGTCCGCAAGGGTAATGCTTTCGCGGCCTTTTTTGAACGAAGTGTTTTCGTCAACTTCGATATTCATTGTCTGCTGGTCATTGGGCCGCGCGATGGTCAGCGTTGTCTCGTTGATTGTCTTTACCTGTCCCGCGATGAAGGTTTTTCCCCAATCTTCCGGCTTGAACTGTCCCGCGCCCCCGCCTCCGCCGAAGCCCATCACTGCGCCGCCACCCTGCTGTATCCGTTGTGCCATTTCGGGAGTCATGACTCCCAGGATAACGGCTTCCATCGTGGTTCCGTTCAGTTGCCCACGCGCGAAGACCGTGTCGTCCACTTTGATTTCGCTCAGCTTCACTGGCTGCCGCTCTTTGAAGACGCGCGTGTTGCCCCCGACTTTTACGACAACCGGATCACCGCCGCTCATGGGAGCCACAGTAACCGAGTCTGTTGATACAACAGTGACTTTGCCAACCACATTCTGCCCGGGAGGCATCTGCGCAAACGACGCCGCTGCCGCCAACAGAAATGTCGCAAAAACCAAGCCTGAATTTTTCATTTCCATCCTGTTTTCTAAAAGACGAACACTGCCGCAAAAGGTGAGTTTGCGCCGCTCAAATAGGTGCTTTCAGTATAGACGCGAAGGCTGAATCAGCAGTGTAAATACTGTGTAAGAAAACCCCGACTTTCAATAATTAGTGCTTAGAAATCAGCAAAATCATTCTTTCCTGATCCTCATTTTTCCTCTCGGATCCGGGTTCAAATCGCGATGAGTTTGAGAGCTCCGTGCTCCAGTTTGGTCTTGATTTTGATTTTCAATCTCTCAATCCCCTGATTCCTCCGTTTTCTCTGTTCCTCTGTATTACTATCTGGCAGATTATTGTTCTCTTGCGAAGATTCTTATCCATCTTTATTCGCCTCATCTATAGTCTTTCTCCGTGTACTCACTTCGCCTCAGTGTCCTCTGTGGTTGGCTTTTGGTTTTGCCCTTGCTTTTGTTTTCTAACCATTTTTTCGCAGTCCTCTCCTTGAATTCCTCCGTTTACTCCGTTCCTCTGTGTTGAAGGTTTTTGAGGTTGGGTTTGGTAAGTACTAATTACTGTTTTTCTGCGATCGTGACTCTCGCGTTGGTCGTTCCGATCAGGCTGGTGCTATCGTCCATCACTCCCAGGCGAAGCAAGTAATTGCCGGGAGCAAGATCAATATAACGCTGGCATGGAACAATGGTCTGCATGACACGATTGAAGGTCTCAGGCTTCAATGCCATGGTAAGTGTAGTCACTTCAGTCTTAATCAGTTTTCCTTTTTCCGTATACGCCTGCACCGCGCAATCCACGATGGCGTGCTGCAGACCATCGTCTTTTTTCGCAAAGCTGATAGCGTGCGGATCGAGGCCAAAGTTTACCAGGACCTTGTTCTCGGTTTTATCGGAGGGCTGCACCACGCCGGCATGAAAGCGCAGAGCAGTGGAAACCGGAAAATCCAGGCTCAGCGCTTTACCAAACGTCGCCGCCTGCCGCTTCTGGTCCGCCTCAGCAACTTTGTTTGGATCGAGCGCATAGTAACCAAGACGGTGGCGCAATTTGACTCCATCGCGCTTCACCTTCACGCGGATCTTGCGGAACTTCCCATTCCAGTTCTTATCTTCCGGATAATATGCCAGCGTGTAATAAGTCGACCCATCATCAATACTCTTCCGGATCGCCCCATCCAGATCGTTGCGGTTGTAGAACGCCTTCCCGCCGGTCCGGCCCGCAAGATCGTCCATGGTCTCGTGAACTGCGGCCAGCGCTGCCGACTCGGCGCTGATTGCGCCCTGCATTCGCCCGGGACGACTCAGAGAACGCCCAAATTTATCGTTGCCGTTGTTGGACGCCTGAAAAACCGAAGAAGTTACCAGGCCGCGTGCGTCCACAGGATAAATAGCGATCTGCGCGTCCGTCATATACTCCGCCGTTTCCGCCACTTCAGGAGCATAGTTGCGCATCGAGTTGAAGCTTCCGGTGCTCAACGTGAGATCGGGATCAATGTTGATGGGGAAGGCCTCGGAAATCCAGATCAGATTTTTTCGGCCTGGGTATCCAGATAACGTCCTGGCCAGAGAATTCAAAGCCTCCAGCGTATAGCGCACTCGCAGGTCCGTCTGGAATGATGTGCGCTCATTTTCAAACTCCTGCATCGCCTGCTGCATCTGCGCGGGAATCATCCCCGAATCGAAAGCTCCCGGCGGCGCAAGCTCCGTCTCCTGGCCTCCCGCCGGATTGTCCAGCAACGGCGAAACGTCGGTCTTTAGGTTCTTCACCGCATTCTTCAGCACCGTGGGATCACTGGTGAAGTCCTGAATCAGCCGCAACTGCCGCCCCATAAGCATGTACACCGCAAGGGGTTGGCCATCTGGAATTTTCGCCAGATACCTGATCATCTGATCGCGCGCGTATGCCTGGTTCGGAAGATTCGTGTTAAGCCCATCGAGAAGCAGCACATTCAAAGCTGTTTGCGCGACGTACTTTGGAGTATTGGAGAAAACGTTGGGCGGCAGGTTTACCGGCTGAAGATGCCCTCCCGCAGCTCCTGCTGCGGGCGGATGCTGAAAGCTGAAAGCACTGATCTTCTGCTCGTGCCCATTTTCCACAATGGTAAAATCCTCCGCTTTCAGATCCGTGACATTGCCGTCATTGTTCGTCGCCACCACGTCCACAACTACCAGGCGTGTGATGGCGTGCAACACCGTCGCCGACTCATAAACTATGTTGGGCTGCTCAGGAGGTGTCGGCTGCTTTTGCTCAGCAACCGCTGCTGGCGGCGAGGAATTCTGTGCCGGGGCCGTGGATTGTGATCGGCTGTAGATGGAAAACAGCAGAGCAAGGCAAATCAGGCAACGGACATGGCGCGGCCCCATAGAAGACGTGCTCCCGATGCACCGCATCGTATCAGGTTTACACTAAGACCTCCAATAGACGTTCAACACCGAGGAAGCGAGTAAACAAACAATTTACAAAGATCTTGATCCTGGTTTTCGAATTGTGACGGCTTGGCAATCTTTTTCCGTTCCTCGGTTTACGCTGTCCTTTCGCGTTGAAGGTCTTGAGCTTTGACTTGATTGGCTAACTACTAAATACTAAGTACTAACACCTGTTCGTATGGACGACCGCAAGAGCTTCCTGGTCAGACATCTCGGCTTAAGAGGCATTGCCGTTTTCGAAGCGGTAAAAGGCCTTCTCGCGCTCGCCGCCGGTTTCGCCCTGCTGGCCATACGGCATAGAGACATGGAACACGTTGCCCGGCACGTCCTTCGCACTATGCACCTGAATCCCGACCGCCGGTTGTTCCACGAACTCGTGGAAGCTGCCGGGAGAGCCACCCCGCATGGTGTGTGGCTGGTGGTCTCTGGGGTTATCGCTTACGCCATCATCCGTTTTGCTGAAGCTACCGGTCTCTGGCTGGAACGCGAGTGGGCCGAGTGGTTTGCCTTGATTTCCGGTTCCATCTATCTGCCCTGGGAGATTTACGAATTGGCGCGCCAGCAGACCTGGATTCGCTGGGCCATCCTCGCGATCAACATTCTCATCGTGCTCTACCTGCTGTGGCTGCGCATCGAAATGCACAAATTCAGAAAACGCCAAACCATGGCAGGATCAACTCAGCCCGTAGTGGAATAGTTCGCCCCATTCATCCAGTCAAACTGGTTTTCTGATTTCCAAATGATCCAATTACCAACTATCCAATACTTCAAGCTACTCCGCCTTTTCTTCCCGCTGCTGCTATCAGGCATCTAAGAAACAATGACGGGTTCTTCTGCTGGCTGCTCAGCGGGAACTCGGATTATTTCGCGTGGAATCCATGGAACACGCCGGATTCAAGGTGATCTTTCCGAGCAATAAAAGGGACGCGGTGGCTGCGGTTCGAAAAGGCGGGTTGCAGGTTGCCGTGATCTCTTACTCCCTGTCAAACCAGTCTGCCCACGAATTTGCGGAACTCATACGCCAGCAGTGCCCTGCCTGTGCTCTGATCGCTATTTCGTCAAACGGCTGGGAAGATTCCAAGATTGAGCCGGACGAAATCGTGAACGCGTCTGACGGGCCTGAGGCGATGATCGCGGCTTTAAAGCGAGTCCAAAGTAAAGGCATTCGAAGAGTGAAGTAAGCAGGTCGGCGGAAAAGCGAGTGCACTTTCACAATTGCTGCGGCTCATCTCCTCATGAAAATCTTCATTCCTGTATTCCGGTCAAAGCCAGCAGCGCGAGGAGAATTCGTTTCAATCCCAGATCGCGCTGTGTGCAATCAAACCATTCCCGCAGCGTGTGCGCGCCGCCGCCGTCACCGCCGGAGCCGATTGTGATCGCCTCCCTGCCGAGTGAAAGAGGAATATTGGCATCAGTCGAGGCCAGGCGTGCAACCGACTTGATTCCCAGATGGGCGTCCACTGCGCGGATC
The DNA here is from genome assembly GCA_036518395.1 of Candidatus Angelobacter sp. Lineage (GTDB taxonomy): Bacteria > Acidobacteriota > Terriglobia > Terriglobales > Acidobacteriaceae > Angelobacter. The sequence goes on from DATDNH010000350.1 coordinate 32,035, forward strand.
ACCTGAAGAATGCGGGCTTCCGCCGACAACGTTGCTGCCGGCCGGTCGCCGATGGTCTTGATCTCAACACTGATCTTCTTGTCGCCGGAACCACCTGCCGCAGCCGCCTCTGCCGCTGCCCGCAACCGCTGTTCCAGCTTCTGCAATTCCTGCGGAGACGCAGAGCGCAAATCCACGCGCGCGCTGGCTGATTCAGGAATGGAGTTGACCGACGTCCCGCCCTGAATCACTCCAACATTGAAGGTGGTGCGCGGTGAATCCGGGACCTCGCTCTGGCTGAAATCCGCCAGGGTGCGGCACAGCGAAACAATGGGATTGGGCACGCCAAAGTCACTCCAGGAGTGGCCTCCGGGCCCGCGAAAAGTGATTTCAAAACGCTTGCTGCCCAGCGCCTGCGTCACGTAGGTATCGTGTCCGGCGCCGTCGATGACGAGAAGGCTGCTGATGGCACGGCTCCAGCGCGGATCTGCAAAAATGTGGCGCATACCGCGCAGATTTCCTTCGCCTTCTTCCCCTACGTTGCCGATGAAAACCACATCCGCAGACGGCCGAAGCCCCGAGTGTCTAAGCGCCGCCGCCACCGCCAGCATGGCCACCACTCCGGCGGCATTATCGCTGATTCCCGGGCCATACAGCTTGTTGCCGTCTTCCCGCGCGTCCAGCGACGTGCCCTGAGGAAACACGGTATCCAGGTGCGCACTCAGGCCGACTAGCGGTCCTTGTTCATCCCCCTTGAATAGTCCAAAGACGTTGCCCAGTTCGTCACTCTGCACCTGATGAAGCTCCAGGTTGCCGAACCGTTGCCGTAGCCACTCAGCCCGCGCCGCTTCGCCAAACGGCGGCGCCGCGATCTCCGCCAATTCCATCTGCCAGCGCCGGAACTCCATCTCCTGGTTGTGCAGGTAATGAAAGGCTGCGTGCACCGCGCGCAGCTCCGCGATTTGTGTGATCTCCTGCTGGGGAGCAAGCGAGCTGATTTCCGAAACCGGACTGCGGGCTGGCATGACATATTGAGTTTATCTCGAATCCCGCCGTTGCGTAGGAACGTTGTCTTTCTCAAGATTTTCGCGAACGGCGGGAGAGAGATCCCTACGGACTTCGATAAATTCACGTGAACCCATGCCCAGCCGTTTTTGCCTTTGCCAATTGCCAATGGCTAATTGCCAATTGCTTCAGGCACAAAAAAGCGGCCCAGCAGGGCCGCTCAAAAAACTTGGACAAGATCACACGTTATTTCGGTGGTGGTGTAGTGCTGCCGCTGCTTCCTTTCTTGCTCTTCTTGCCGCCCTTGTGTCCCTTCTTGCCTCCCTTGTGGCCCTTCTTGCTGGTTTCGGTCGTGGTCGCTGTCTGTGGGTGACGTCCCGGTGGAAGCGGTTGCGGGTTCAGGGTCGATTTGTCGCCACCAGTCTGGGCCAATGCCAGAGTAGCGGCGAATACTGTCATAATGATCAAACTTGCTAGCCTTTTCATACATGCTCCTGAAAGGAAAGTTTTTAAAACTACGCCCTTGAGAACACTCGTTCTGGCGAATAGTTTCTCCCTGACTAATTCGCGCAGATTTCGCGCCTGAAGCTTTCATTCTGCGGCCTTCAAATTTATCTGTGCGGGAGAAATATATCTGTTATGGAATTGGTGATTCTAATTGGATTCTCGGTTGGATTTTGTATCAAGCATGCAGAATTGATTTCTTGCAGGTACTACTGAGGGGCTGGTGAAAAATGCCAGATTGCGCGCGATCAGTCGCCGCGGCGACCGATCACGCGCGATCACAGCGATGGATAGTTATTTCGGAGGTGGCGTGGTGGTGCCGCTTGAACCCTTCTTGCTCTTCTTGCCACCCTTGTGGCCCTTTTTACCGCCCTTGTGGCCTTTCTTCCCGGTGTCCGTCTGAGTCGTGTCCGTCGGCTTTCCGGTGCTGCCGCCGCCGGCCTGAGCAAAGCTCAGGCACGCGCCCAGCAACAGGGTTACGACTAATGTGAATAGCCTCTTCATGCAATCTCCTTTAAAGGAAAGTTTTTCAACACCTAAGACCTTTAACCCGTGCGCCCTACGATAGTTGTTTTAGCCTGAGAAATCAAACCTGGCATTTGACCCGGTAGTACAGGCGAAAATAAAGCGGCCTCGAAAGGCCGCTCTGAAAAATTGATCAATTTTCAGATTGTTATTTCGGGGGTGGTGTGGTGCTGGCTGAACCCTTCTTGCTCTTCTTTCCGCCCTTGTGATGGCCCTTCTTGCTACCTTTGTGACCTTTCTTGCCGGTGTCAGTGGTGGTCGTGCCGGTGGTGCCTGTTGTGCCGCCACCGGTCCCGCCGGTCTGAGCCAACGACAACGTTGCGCCGAGCACCAGGGTGCACAGCAGTGTGAACAGCTTCTTCATAGATTCTCCTTTAAAGGAAAGTTTTTCAGAGTTACTTGATAAAACCCATTGTGAGGGAAAAAGTTGCCACCCATTAAATACCAGAAGAGACATTCCGTAAAGGACCATTTTCTGTGGAAAATAGCCCATCCAGAATTTGCGCATGACTTAAGGGGGGAACACGAGGTACGCCTTTAGCGCGGCTGCGCGACCGACTGGCAGCAACCCAGAATTTCTTCCTCGGTCAGGCACCTGTCAGACGCCTTGGCTTTCTGGAAAATCCGGTCCACGAGCTCGTCGGACGGCGTTATTCCTTTACGCTCCAGCCAGAACACCACGTTCGACTTCCCGCTCATGGGCCCGATCTCGATGATCTGCTCCAGGCCAAAATAGTGTGAGGGAACCCCTGAATAGACTGTGTTCGCCAGCTCAGTATCGCCCTTCTTGAATGCCTTGATCACGGCCGCCGCATGGACTCCCGTGGCAGTGCGAAATGCATCGTCGCCCAGCACAGGATAATTCTTGGGGATTGGAACTCCGGTAGCGTCGGATACCGTCTGGCAGTATTCCTTGAGCCGGGTAAGGTCCTGGTCCACCCACGGCCGGACTTCCATCAATTTCAAATTCACCAGCAGCAGGTCGAGTTGCGTATTCCCTACCCGCTCCCCTATACCCAGCGCCGTACCGTGGACGCAGTCAGCGCCCGCGGCCAGCGCCGCCAGCGAATTAGCTACCGCCAGCCCCCGGTCGCAGTGACCGTGCCAATCCACGCGCACTTTCTCACCGGAAGGTTTCACCACCTCATCGATGACGAACCGGATCAACGCAGCGGCTCCGGCGGGCGTAGCGTGGCCAACCGTGTCACAAATCACAATCGCCGATGCGCCGTGGCTGATGGCCGTGGAATAAAGCCGCTTGACCGTCTCCGGATCGCAGCGCGAGGTGTCTTCCGTCACGTACATCACTTCCAGGCCCAGAGAACGCGCATACTTCACCGCATTTTCGGTCGTGCGCAGCAGAAAATCGTCTGTCCAGTTTTCGGTGTAGCGGCGAATTGGGCTGGAACCGAGAAAGCACGCGACCTCAATGGGCACTCCAGTCCGCTGCGAAATCTCAGCCACAGGACGGATATCGTTTTCATGCGTCCGGGCAGCGCAGTTGGGCTTGATCCTGAGCCGGGAATCCGCGATCTCGCGCGCCAGCCGCTCTACGTCCGCTACGGCACGAGGCCCCGCCCCCGGCAGGCCGATGTCCGCCATATCAATGCCCAATTCCTCCATCAAATGAAGGATTCTGATCTTTTCTTCTATTGGCGGATCTTTGACGGAAGGGGACTGGAGGCCATCACGCAGCGTCTCATCGTCCAGCATCACGCGCCGACTGGAAGAGAAAGGAGCACCTGCGATCGAATTCCAGTCGTAGATCAGATCTGAGTGACGCGGCGTCACAATAAAATTGTAACTTAAAGAAGTTTACGGCGTATGTACGACTTTGTGCTTTTTACCCCGCCTCTCAGGCGATTTATAAGCTTTTTCGAAAACAAAAGTTCAATAAAGCCGTTCATTTGCTGGGCGTACTCGGGACCGTAGCCATACCACCACAGTTTTTTCATGCGCGGCATCCGATCGGAATCCACGTACTTCGGCCACACCATTTCCTCCAGGCCAAACCGCCCATGCGTTCGCCCGATGCCGCTGGACTTGACTCCGCCATGAGGCGCCTCACTGATCCCGAAACACGAGATCATGTCATTCACCATCACGGTTCCGGCGTCAATTCTTTGCGCCAGGGCCTCGCCGCGCTTGCGATTGCTCGTCCACACGCTGGCTGCCAGTCCGAACTCGGAATCGTTCGCCAGCGCCACCGCTTCGTCCTCAGTCTTGAAGCTGCGCACCGGCAACACCGGGCCAAAAGTTTCTTCACGCATGATGCGCATCGAGTGCTCTACATCCGCCAGGATCGTGGGCGTGTAAAAATTCGGCCCAAGCTGCGGCAAGGTTGCGCCTCCGGCCAACAGGCGCGCTCCGCTGGCAACTGCATCCTCCACGTGCGACTGCACGATCCTGAGCTGCCGCTGATGAATCAGTGGCCCGACGTCCGTGCCGCTCTCCGTGCCGTTGCCTATGCGAAGCTTCGTGGTCTTTTCCACGCACGCCGCCAGAAAACGCTCATAAATACTTTCGTGAACGTAGCAGCGCTCGACCGAAAGACAGGTTTGCCCGGCATTCATGAACGCGCCCCACACGGCGGCACTGGAGGCCACGCCCACATCGGCATCGTCCAGCACAATCATGGGATCTTTCCCGCCCAGTTCCAGCACTACCGGCAGCAGCCGGGCCGCGGCGGCCTGTGCTACTCGACGGCCGGTGGCCACGCTGCCGGTAAAAATCACTTTGTTGAGGTCGGCATTCAGGAGCGCAACGCCGGCAGCGCCATCGCCGTTGACGATCTGGACCAGGTCGGGATCCACTCCCGCCGCGTACAGCAGCTTCTGCATTTCCAAGGAAGAAAATGGGGTGAATTCTGAGGGCTTGATAACAACAGCGTTGCCCGTCGCCAGCGCGGTCAGAGTCTGCACCGAGGGAAGACTGAACGGGTAATTCCAGGGACTGATGATTCCGATCACGCCGTAGGGTTCGCGCAACAGACGGCCACGCTTCAGCTTCATGACCAGACTGCCGTGCGGCACATCTTCGGGCTGCAAAAATGCCGGCACGTTGGCGATAAGAAAGTTGGCAGCTTCGAGCACTACCAGGACTTCCGTGGCCGCAGCTTCAGCCAGCGGCTTCCCGGCTTCCCGGGTGATGATCGCAGCCACAGAGTCTTTTTGTTCACAAAGGAGCTGCTGAAATGCTCGCAATAATTCCAGCCGCTTTGATATTGATGACGCGGCCCAGCGTTTCTGCGCGCCCGCCGCGCGCTTTACTGCCGCCGCAACTTCCTCCGCGCCGCAGCACGGAACCTCGCCAATGACTTCATCGGTCGCCGGATTCCGCACGGCGATGGTGTTGGCACGGAGTTCAGTAGTAATGGCGTTCATGTTCGTTGCTGACCATAGCTACGATCAATCCTTTTTGTCATTCCGAGGCCTAGCCGAGGAATCTGCCTTTCCG
>DATDNH010000351.1:0-9187 GCA_036518395.1 Candidatus Angelobacter sp.
TGCAGAGGAACATTCTGCGGATACTTGGCATTGACTACCAGATGAATATCCGGAAGGGGCTCGGCATGGCGCAAAGTCGCACGCACCTTCGCCCCATCATGCCCGGCCAGCGTGGCCGCAATCTGGCGACGAAAATAGGCGGCAATTTCCGGCGTGAAGATATCGCCCCGTTTGGCTTCAGGGCGTGCCGAGCGCACTTTCTCGGTACTCTGGCTTTTTTGTTCTGCCAGCTTGGAGGGCGAATCCGTTGGCTTCGCCGTACCTGCCTGCTGCTTTTGCATATCACAGTAATTCGAGACCCGCGCTTCAAAGTCTTTGACAATTTGCGCGTCATCAACCTTTGCCCGCGCACTGCCCAGCGCGCTCAGCAGAATGGCAGCGCAGAATAAGTACGTTCGGCAATTCACTGGTGAACTCCTCCTTGATTTAGATGCGGTCGCAACTATTAGCAAAGTCAATAGCAAATGCAAGATCTTCAACACAGAGGAACAGAGTAACCAGAGGATTCCTGGTTCGCCAAACTCCGAAAACTCTTTAGTTACTCAGCTTACTCACGGTTCTTATGTGAAGCTCGATCTTGACTCTGACCAATGCAAGCCCACAAGAAAAACAAATTCAAACACCCGAGGCGGTGGACAGAGATTGAACTGAGAACTCCCAAAATTTCCTCTGCTTCCTCCTTTCCTCCGTGTTGAAGACCTTGGTTTTCGTTGGAAGCTAAGCGATTTGCCCGGCGCGTTCCACCACCTCAGCGGTCGCTTTCTTCACTGCTTTCTTCAGCGCGGATTTGACCGCCTGTTCCACAGTCTCTTTCACTTCATTGCGATCAATTTCCAGATCGGCAGCCTTATGGATCACCTGTGCAACTTGCCTTACCACCGGACCGACCGGCAATTTCTTTGACACGATTCTGGCAATCGCCCTGGCATCGCCGTTCACTTCCACGCGCGGTTTGGGCTGTGCCTCCGCAGCTTTGATCTTGGATGATTTCCAGTCATCTTCAAACACTCGAATGAGCGTGTTCAGCACCTTGGCGGCGCCCACGATGATTCCAATTTCACGGCGTTCGTCCAGTTCTGCCTTGCGCAGGCTCTGGCTGCCAACGAATGCCTCCCGCCGATCGCGAATGATCACGCGCGCATGCAGGTGAAGGCGCCGCAGGGCCCGCACTGCCAGGTGTTTGTTCTCGCCGGCCTGGCCAATGATCCGCACCTTTATGCCTGCCTGCCGTTTTTCTTCGAGGAGGCTCAGCATTTCGCCGTCACTGAGTTTCGGGTCATAGATCAGCAGCTCGCGTTTTGCCGCTTTGATAAAGGCGGCAAGTTGCCTGCGCGCATTCGCTGGGCTCACAATCAATTTCGCCGTCTGCGCGCGATACGGCCGGCGCTGCGTGTCACATTCAAACAGCCGGGCAGCCTCCTGTACCATCTTCGTATTACGGGTCGCGATGCCGAAGCTGCGGCTCCTCTCCATGTCCATATGAGTGAAGTTGTGGGCCAGAATAAAAAGTTCTTTGCGGTCCACCAGCATGAGCTTGCCGTGGTAGCGCAGCAGATCATCATCAGTGCGGGCCACGGTAATGCCTTTCTCCAGGAACCGCATTTCCAGTTTGCGCAGGTTCTTTTCTCCGCCACGATTCGTGAAAGCAATCAGTGCGTGAACGAAGACTCCCCGATCGACCGCGTCAATCAGCGCTCGCTCAATCGCCACACTGTCGAAACGAAAAATCACAATTTCAATGCGGGTCCTGGCCCTCTTGATTGCTTTAAGCAATGGCCCGGCGCCATCTCCGGGTTGAAGTATGAGTTTCATGGGAAAAACCAGTATTTAGTGATTAGTACTTAGTAGTTAGCAAAACCGCTTCAAAGCGCTGATTTTTCGGCGAAGTGTCGGTTGCCGTTTTTGGCCAAGGCCAAGGGCTAAGTACTAAATACTAAATACTAAGTACTGCTTCTCTGTTTGATGCGCATTTGGGATGGCGCAACATGGCATGAGTACCTGATTCAGAGCTGGCAAAACCTTCTTAAGCTTCAGCATCTAACAAAGTGAGTGTTCTTGTCTCTCTTGCAGCGACAACTGCGTCAGCTTGGCGCCATGAGCGTACTCTGCATGCTCATGTGCACGCAGCTTTCCGCGCAGGCCATGGTGAGTTCGCCCAGCGCGCCGGCGGTGAACAGGGCCGTCTTGTGGAAAGATCCGGGCGACATCCGGTCACTCGACCTGTTCTACGGTCCCGGAGGTAAGAAGCATGTCCCCCAGCCGCCGTTTCAATTCGTAAAAGAAGACCTGAAAGGCACCAGTCCCAAATTCGACATTACCGATGGCGATGGGAAGAAATGGCGGGCCAAGGTGGGCCCTGAAGCGCGGCCGGAAACCGTGGCTTCCCGGCTCCTCTGGGCGATGGGGTACGGGGCGAATGAGAATTATTTCTTTCCCGATTTGAAAATCGACAATCTTCCCGCCAGGCTCAGCCGCGGGCAAAGCTTTGTCTCCGCGCCCGGCGATGTGAATGCTGTGCGCCTCCAGCGACATCCCGGCGGCGAGAAGAAAGCCGCAGTGTGGCACTGGCGCGCCAATCCATTTTTTGGCACGCGCGAATTCAACGGCTTGCGAGTCATGATGGCCCTCATCAACAATTGGGATCTCAAAGACGAGAACAATGCCATCTATGACGATCCGTCATCCGGAAGAGAACTCTATGAAGTCACGGATGTGGGCGCCTCCTTTGGCAAGACCGGCAAGAGCTACACGGATGCGATGTCCAAGGGCAACGTAAAGGAATACACTCACTCCAAGTTCATCTCCAAGATCACTCCAGAGTATGTGAGTTTCAACTTTCCCACACATCCACCGCTGATTTCTTTCATTTTTCCGTTTTTCTGGAGCCAGATGCACCTGCGCTGGATTGGAAGACACATTCCTCGCGCCGACGTGCAATGGATCGCCTCGCGCCTCGCCCAGCTTTCACCGAAACAGATTCGCGACGCCTTGCGCGCCGGCGGTTTTCAACCCGCGGAAGTTGAAGCCCTGGCAACAACTCTGGAACACCGTATCGCCGAATTAAACCATTTGTGAAGACAGCCAATTGGCAATTTAGCAATTGGCAGTTAGCAAACGCGGATGTACGTCCATTTTGTCCATTACGTCCATTGAGTCCATGCCACTTTTGAAAGTCTTACAGTTTGATTTGTTTCCGCCCATTTTTGTTTTCTCCGTGCCTCCGTGCCGTGTAGCCTGTCCTCGAGGTGAGGTCGCTATAGGCGACTGCAGCCGAAGGATGGTGAGGTTTTGGTTTTGTGTTGCTAAGGACAAAGGGCTAAGGGCCAAAAGCTATTTGCTCCTGCGCCCGCCTTCGACGCGTCTCTCTTCTTTATATTGCAGCCGATGCAACTTCGCGTACAGGCCACCGCGTTTCATGAGCTGTTCGTGTTTTCCGCTGTCCACAATCTCGCCTTGATCAACCACAAAAATTACGTCGGCGCGGCGGACGGTGGAAAGCCTGTGGGCAATCACAATCGCCGTCTTGCCTTCGATCAGCCGGTCGAGCGCTTCAAACACCAGCTTCTCTGACTCGGAGTCGAGCCCGGACGTGGGCTCGTCCAGTACCAGAATAGGAGTATTGCGGATAATGGCGCGGGCAATTGCAATCCGCTGCCGCTGGCCTCCGGATAGGGTCATACCGCGCTCGCCCACAATGGTATCCAGCCCTTCCGGCATCTTCTTAATAAATTCCATGGCATTGGCCAGCTCCGCCGCGCGAGTGATCTCCTGGCGCGTGGCTTCGGGTTTTCCATAAGCAATGTTCTGCCAGACAGGACCGTGGAAAAGGATGGTCTCCTGCAACACAAAGCTGATCTGCTCGCGCAACGATTTTTGTGTGAACTGCCTGATGTCTGTGCCGTCAATTTTGACCTTGCCTTCCAGCGGATCGTAGAAACGGGAAATCAGGCTGACGATGGTTGTTTTGCCCACTCCGGTCGGTCCAACCAGCGCCGCCACCTGGCCCGGCTCAATGGTGAAATTCACATCTTTCAGCACCGGCTGGTCCGGCGTGTAAGAAAAGGAAACATGCTCGAATTCAATTTTGCCTTTGAATCGTGGAGCTCGCCGCGCCCGCGGCAGGTCGCGAACTTCCTTGTCGGTTTGCAGAATTTCCTGAATGCGCTCGTATCCTACCGCTGCCTTGGAATACGTATCCGTCATCTTGGAGAGTTCCTGCATCGGCTTATACATCTTGTTCAGATACATGATGAACAACACCAGCGAACCAGTCGTAAGATCTCCCGCCATGATCAGCCGCGCCCCAAACCACAACACAAGGCAGGTGCCGACGGCGACGATCACGCTTACCAGCGGCGTGAGCTTGGCTTTCAAAGCGCGGGCGCGCAATGTGGTCTCGACTTCCTGAAGGCTTGCCTCTTCCAGCCGATTCAGCTCATATTCCTCGCGTGAAAATGCTTTGACCACGCGGATGGAGGAGAGCGCCTCCTCGACGACAGAAAACACCTGGCTCTCTTTCTTGCGCACGTCGCGGGATGCTCTCTTGATCCGCCGCGTGTAGGTATAAACAATCACAAACAGGACAGGCGCCACTGACAGAGCCACCAGCGTAAATTGCCAGTTCAGGTAAAACATCACGCCAACCATGCCCACCAGCGTGAGCACGTTGATAAAGGAACTCAGCAGGCCCGAGGTAATGAAGCTCTGGATGTCGTCAACATCTTTGGTGACACGGCTGATCAGGTCACCGGTGCGGCCGTTATCGTGAAACGCCAGAGAGAGACGATGGATGTGGGCGTACAGCACACGGCGCAGATCGTAGGTCACCCATTGGCCCACGCTGGTGGTCAGATACTTCTCAGCATAGGTGCAAATTGCGTCCAGAACGGCGATGAGGAGCACCGCCACGCAAGCCACCTTCACAATGGCCAGCTTGTCCGTTAGCCCCAGCACATGGATAAAGCGCAGGGCCCATCCGTGCGACTCTTTGGACTCAAAGACATGGTCAAGGACAATCTTCAAGGGCCAGGGCTGAAGCAGATTTGCTGCTGACTCTCCGATCACCGCCAGCGCGCCCCATATCAATGCCCCCGTATGCGGTTTCAGCAGCTCGTGAATCGTGAGCCGCTTGCGAGGAGTAGCGACATCGGGGCGCGAAGGCAGATCACGCCTTCCGCGCCCGTCCTGCTGCGCGCCGCGCACCGGAGTCTCAGCGCCGACTACTCGCAAATCATGTCCCACCGATAGAGCACCCTCTAAGTAAGATGCAGCAGCACAGGAAGACGAAAACCCCGGTTGAGACGGTGCTCAGCACCTTTTTTTGTTTCAATCAATGTCTGGCACTGAGCGGTAAGTTTTGGATCTGACGTTCTTATCCGTCATTGGCTTTTGGTTTCCTCGGTGTCCTCTGTGGTTGTTTTCCTCCGTGTCCTCTGTGGTAAAAGCAGTCGGGTTTGGCTGTTAGCTAGAAGCTAGCAGCTAGTAGCTGGTGTTCCTATTGACATCCCATAGGAACTTCGTCATACTCCTATGGGTCGCCAATATGAATGATCCGCAAAAGAAAACTGATGTCTGGCAGGGCACGCTGGCGCTCATGATCCTGCGCACGCTGGAGTCCATGGGGCCACTGCACGGATATGGCATCGCACGCCGCATCGAGCAGGTCAGCGGCGACCGCCTGGTGCTCAACTACGGCACCATTTATCCCGCCCTGCTCAAACTGGAGCAGGAAGGCTCAATCAGCTCTCAGTGGGGTATCTCCGACAACAACCGCAAAGCCAAGTACTATCGGCTCACCCGCGCCGGAGCAAAGCAGTTGCGCAAAGAAACTCAGGAATGGGAGCAGGCCACGGAAATCCTGGCGCGCTTTCTTGCGCCGAGGGAGCAGTCATCATGAAATCTTTTCGCGCATTTTTCTTTCGCTTGTCCGGATGGTTCCGCAAACGGAACCGCGAACAGGAGATGATGGATGAGTTCGAATCCCACCTCCAGATGCACATCGCTGACAACATCCGGTCAGGCATGAGCGCGGAAGAGGCCCGCCGCCAGGCGCTGCTCAAGTTCGGAGGAATGGAAAGCGCCAAGGAGTCAGTGCGCGACCGCTCGCGCCTCCGTGGCCTGGAAACTGCATGGCAGGATTTTCGCTATGCGCTCCGCACTCTGCGCCGCAATCCCGGTTTTGCTGTCACGGCGATTGCCTCGCTGGCGCTCGGCATCGGCGCCAGCATTGCCATTTTTACGGTCGCCGACAATCTCCTGCTCCGCCCGCTTCCCTATCCCAATTCCTCACAGCTCGTCATGGTGTGGGAGGCGAACCAGCGCGGGACTACAAATCAAAATGAAGTCTCGCCAGCCAATTACTTTGATTGGAAAACGCAGAACACCTGTTTCAGCGATATTGCAGCTTTTCTCGATTATCACGTGATCTTCTCGACCGGCGCCCGCGCGGAAGAGATTGACATACAGTCCGCCAGCGCCAACCTGCTGCCCATGCTGGGCGTGACTCCCATTCGCGGCCGGCTGTTCACGAAAGCGGAAGACGAGGCGTCGAGCAACGGGGCTGACGTCGCGGTCATTAGTTATCACCTGTGGCAGAGCTGGTTCGGAGGCGATGAGTCCGCGATCGGCCGCCGTGTCCAGATCAATTCGCGTCCCTGGACCATTATCGGCGTACTGCCGCCTGGATTTTATTTTCACAGTCGCACCGTAGATGCATGGCTGCCCATCGGCCTGAAGCCGGCGGAAGACTTCCGCAAGACGCAAGGCCGCTGGATCTGGACTGCCGCCCGCCTGAAGCCGGACATTTCGCTGCGGCAGGCGCAGACGCAGATGGATACGATTGCCCGCCGCCTGGAGGACTCCTATCCCGAATTCAATAAAGGCTGGGGCGTGAACGTCGAGCCTCTGCGCGATGCGCTCGTAGGCCAGGTCAAGACGCCGCTGCTGGTTTTGCTGGGTGCTGTCACTTTGCTGCTGGGAGTGGCTTGCGCCAACGTGGCCAACCTTCTGCTCACGCGCTTTAACGCGCGCCGCCGGGAAATGGCCGTGCGTGGCGCCCTGGGTGCTGCACGCGCCCGCCTGGTTCGCCAGTTACTCACCGAAAGTATCGCCCTGGGAATTACCGGCGGCATTGCCGGAATCTTGCTCGCGCGCTGGGCGGTCCAGGCTCTGCTGGCGCTCGCGCCGCGGGAACTCACGCATTCGGTTCAAGTGTTCTTCGATCTGCGCATCGTGATCTTCGCGCTTGCCCTCTCTTTGCTGACCGGCATCATCTTTGGGCTGGCGCCGGCGCTCGTGAGCGCCAGAAGCGATCTCAACACGGCGCTGCATGATGAAACTCGTTCCAGCACCGGTATGGGCCGGCGGCTGCGCGGCTGGCTGGTCGCTGCGGAGGTGGCTTGTGCTGTCATGCTGCTGTCAGGGGCAGGCCTGCTGTTTCACACCGTCATGAAACTCCAGGTGGTTGATCCCGGGCTCAACGCATCCAATGTCCTCACCTTTCGTGTCACGCTGCCTAACCCTCGCTATCCCAGGGTCCGCAATAGAGCACAGTTTTTTGTGCGCGCCGCGCAGGATCTGGCCCACCTTCCAGGGGTCACCTCTGCCAGCGCCGTCAGTTATCTTCCGCTTCAGGGCGAAGGAGCAGCAACAACGGTGGCCATCGAAGGGCAGCCACCGGCCAGGCCCGGTGAAGAGCTGATCGCGACCATCCGCACTGTGTTGCCCGAATATTTCCGCACTATGGGCATTCCGCTCAGGCGCGGCCGCGATTTCACCATTGCAGACGACGATCCCGACCAGCCTTATCGCTTTATTGTGAGTGAATCCTTCGTGCGCAAGTACCTAGCCGGGAGGGAGCCGCTCGGAACCCGCATCAATGCGGAAATGGATGATAAGAACCCATTCGGCGAAATCATCGGCGTGGTGGGCGACGTAAAGGAGGAATCACTCGATAAAGATCCGGATCCCACGGTGTACTACGTTCATGCTCATCTGGCCTATGGCGGAATGATTTTTGTCTTGCGGACAGAAAATGATCCTTTATCTCTGGCTGTCCCGGCGCGCAAGGTGATTCAAGGCATCGACTCGCAGCAACCGGTGGCAGATGTCTTCACTATGCAGAAGGTGGTACGCGAAACTTTTGCCCGGCAGCAGTTCAGCGCCACGCTGCTGGCAGGATTCTCATTTGCATCTTTGCTGCTCGCGGCCGTCGGCATTTACGGCGTGCTGGCGTATTCAGTCGCGCAGCGCACGCGCGAGATTGGCGTGCGCGTCGCCCTCGGCGCTGAACCAAGCCGCATCCTGCGCCTGGTCGTCGGCAACGGCATGCGCCTCGTGCTTATCGGAAGCCTGATCGGACTGGCTGCAGCATTCGCGCTTTCCGGTTTGCTCAAGAGCATGCTGTTCGGGATTGGCCCGCGCGATCCCTGGACCTTCACCATTGCGCCGCTGGTGCTGATCTGCGTAGCGCTGATCGCGGCATATGTTCCGGCAAGACGCGCCTCCCGGCTTGCGCCCATGGAAGCATTGCGCACGGAGTAGAGTTTTTTGTCATTCCGATCCACGCAGCGGGTAGGGTTTCTTGTCATTCCGAGCGAAGCGAGGAATCTGCTTTTCTGTTTGCAGCTGCAGTTGCTCTGGCTGTTGCCTGTTGCCTATTGCCTGTTGCCTAGCTCGTACCGCAGTCGCACCACCCCATCCGGATACTTTCGCGCTGAGCGCAAGCGCAGATTCAGGTCGCGATGCCGTGGCGCCACCAGCGGTATGCCCTCGCCTATAAAAGTGGGAATCACATGAATATCGAACTCATCGATCTCGCCGGCATCGAGAAATGATGCAATCAGCTCTCCGCCGCCCATCATCCAGATATGTTTTCCCGGCGTTGCCCGCAGACGCCGCGCAAACGCTTTCACCGGCTCGGACACGAATCGCACCTCAGGGGCAGCTTTCTTTGGAGGTTTGTGCGAGAACACGTAATTGGCGACCTTCTTGTCAAAAATGCTTTTTTTCATGGCGTGCTTCCGGGCATACTCCATGCCCCAGTCATAGGTCTTGCGTCCCAGCAGGATAGTGTCGATCGTCGCGTAGAACGCGCGCATGCCGTAATCAAGGCGCGCCCGGCGATTGAGCCATTCCACATCGCCATCCGGCCTGGCGATGTAACCATCAGCGCTGGTGGCGAGTTGAA
>DATDNH010000352.1:0-17757 GCA_036518395.1 Candidatus Angelobacter sp.
AGGAGATTCTGGAAACTTCCGACGTGCATCGCCGGCTGCTCGCCATCAACCGGCATCTGGCCAAAGAACTGGAAGTGCAGCAACTGCGCAACAAGATCCAGACGGAAGTTCAGGACCAGGTGCAACAGTCGCAGCGCGAGTATTACCTGCGCGAGCAGATGAAAGCCATCCAGAAAGAACTGGGCGAGCAAGATGAAGCCCAGCGTGACGTGGAAGAACTGCGGCAGAAGATTGAGGCCGCAGGGATGCCCGAGGATGTGAAGAAAGAAGCGTTGAAAGAGCTGGGCCGTCTGGCGCGCATGTCTCCCATGGCAGCAGACTATTCCGTCACTCGCAACTACATTGAATGGCTTGGGGTGTTGCCTTGGAGTAAGTCCAGCGGCGTGGCAGTAGACATCAATAAGGCCCATGAGATTCTGGAAGCCGATCACTATGATCTGCGGAAGGTCAAAGATCGCATTCTGGATTACCTTTCAGTGCGGCGGTTGAAGCCGACAATGAAAGGACCGATCCTCTGCTTTGTTGGCCCTCCGGGCGTAGGCAAGACCTCACTCGGACGCAGCATTGCCCGGGCGCTAGAGCGCAAATTTGTGCGCTTGTCGCTGGGCGGCGTCCATGATGAAGCTGAAATTCGCGGCCATCGGCGTACCTACATCGGCGCATTGCCTGGACAGATCATCCAGGGCATTCGCCGGGCGGAAACCAACGATCCGGTCTTTGTTCTTGACGAAGTGGACAAGCTGGGACGCGATTTCCGTGGCGATCCTTCTTCAGCATTGCTGGAGGCGCTCGATCCGGAACAGAACTTCAGCTTCCGCGACAACTATCTGGACGTGCCTTTTGATCTCTCGAAGGTGCTCTTCATCTGCACCGCCAACGTGCTGGACACAATTCCAGAACCGTTGCGCGACCGCATGGAGATCATCGAGCTCCAGGGATACACGGAGGACGATAAAGTCCATATAGCCGAAAAGTATCTGATCCCGCGGCAAATTGAAGAGAACGGGCTCAAAGCCGAGCTGATTGAAATTTCTGAGGATTCAGTGAGGTTCATCACCCGGCATTACACGCGTGAAGCCGGCGTGCGCAATCTCGAGCGGAACATTGGAACTATTTGCCGGAAGCAGGCCCGGCGGCTGGCCGAAGGCAAAACGGAAAAGCTTGTAGTCACGCGAGAGATCGTCCAGGAATTTCTGGGCGGCATCAAAGTACGGCTCGACACAGAAATTGCTGAGCGCACCAAGCGCGCCGGCGTGGCCGTAGGCCTGGCCTGGACTCCTGCCGGTGGCGATATTCTCTTCGTCGAAGCCAACAAGATGAAAGGCAAAGGCGGCTTCACCATGACCGGTCAGTTAGGCCAGGTGATGCAGGAATCGATGCAAGCCGCGTTGACCTGGGTGCGTTCCAACGCTCACAAGCTGCGAGTGGATGAAGACTTTTTCAAGGATCATGACATCCACATTCACGTGCCCGCAGGCGCTATCCCCAAGGATGGCCCCTCTGCCGGCGTGACCATGGCGACCGCGCTGGTTTCGCTGCTGACGGATAAGCCGGTGCGTCCACTGACGGCGATGACTGGCGAAATCACTCTTAGCGGAAACGTACTGCCCGTGGGTGGAATCAAGGAGAAATTCCTGGCTGCGAAACGTGCAGGAGTTAAGGACGTGATTTTGCCTGCGGAAAACCACATGAACGTAGACGAGGACCTGACTGCCGATCAACTCGAAGGGGTAGCCATTCACTATGTGAACACGATCGAAGAAGTACTGGAGATCGCGTTGCCTACTTCAGGTACGGAAGAGCGTCAGGACGCAGAGACTCGCGAGCAAGTACTGAGCACCGTTCAGTAAGTGACTGCGGTACGCAACTAATTCAGGAAGAGCCGGACTAAAAAGTGCGGCTCTTTTTGTTAAACACTGAAACTTTTTTCCCGCTGCGCAATCTACATATTGTGATTGGACGTATATAAGTCATGGCACGCAGCATACGCAGCAGTCTCGGATTGATTTTCATCCTCAGCGGGATCGTTTTCCTGGGAGGAACGGAATGGGCGCTTGGCTTGTTCGATCAAATCGGCCTGGGTCAGTGGCTCCGCTACACGGCCGGGTTTTCGGCACTTTGCGCTGGATTGCTGCTGCTCATAAAGTCGCGCGCAGTCCTCGGCTCAGCCATTGCGACGGCCGTGAGCCTTGGCGCGCTGCTGATTCAGTCCTTTTTGGCTTTCGGTAATCCCATCCTTTCCGTAATCATCGCATTCCTTTCCGGCGGATCTCTGGTCCAGGCTCAACTCGAGCAGCCCGTGGCAACACGCCGGCACTAAGGTGCGTTCCGGCAACTTGCGAGCAAGGTCCACGCTTTCAGACTGCATTTTCTGTATCCTAATAGGCATCCATGAGAATCAAAGTGCTGCTCTTTGGGCAGCTCAAAGACATTGTGGGGCGGCAGGAAGACAGCCTTGACGTGCAGCCCGGTACCAGTCTCTCCGACTTAATGGCCCGGTACGCGGCGCAGTTCCCAAAATTTGGTCCGATGAGCGGTTCGATTGCCTGCTCGGTGAACCGTGAGTACGCTCCAGCCTCTGTGATCCTGCATGAAGGTGATGAAGTCGGTTTGCTGCCACCCGTCAGTGGCGGCTGTCCCACTAAAACAGAAGCTGAACTCCAGTCCGGGCATTGCGAGATTGTTCGCGAAAAAATCCAATCACAAAAGACTGCGGATTCCATGAAAGCCCCGGAAGATGGCGCCACCGTGATCTTTGAGGGCATTGTTCGCAACAACACCCGCGGACGGCCAACGCTGTTTCTGGACTATGAAGCCTATGACGCCATGGCCATCACGGAACTGGAAAAGCTGGCGCAGACTGCGCTGCAAAAATTCACCATTCGCGATGTCCGTATTGTCCACCGCCTGGGCCGGTTGCAGATCGGCGAAACCAGCGTGCTGGTTGTAGTCACTTCCGCCCACCGGGGCCAAGCTTTTGACGCATGCCGCTGGCTGATTGATACTCTTAAGAAGACGGTGCCCATCTGGAAGAAAGAATACTTTGAGGACGGCGCAGTCTGGGCGGATGGTGAACCTTTTCCCGACAATA
Source organism: Candidatus Angelobacter sp. (assembly GCA_036518395.1). Taxonomy (GTDB): domain Bacteria; phylum Acidobacteriota; class Terriglobia; order Terriglobales; family Acidobacteriaceae; genus Angelobacter. The sequence continues at coordinate 3,092 of DATDNH010000352.1, forward strand.
TTCGCGCAAAAACCAGAAGCGAGCCGCGTTCTGCATCTAAATAATCCAGAGAACCTGCTGAGCTCTATGAAGTCCAGACTGCCTCATTCGCGGTTGCTTGGTTTTCGCCTGCTGCTGGTTGTATTCGCGGGTGTAGCCATGGCCGCAGCCCAAACTCCTGGTTCCACGGTCTCCAAGCGGCCGCCTACCTCGGATGATGCTGGAACGGTCCGCGTTAACGTTCGCCTGGTCAACGTCTTTACCTCTGTTACCGACGCTCATGGCGCGCCCGTAGCCAACCTGACCAAGGATGACTTTCAGGTGCTGGAAGACGGCGTTCCCCAGAACATCAGCATTTTTGATCGCGAATCAGAGCTGCCGCTGAGCATCGTCCTGGCCATTGATACCAGCGAGAGCACGCGCCGCGATATGAGGCTGGAAGTCGCGTCCGCGAAGAAATTCGTTCACTCCATCCTGCGTACGCAGGACCGCCTCTCGATTTTCCAGATCAGCGAAGACGTACTTCAACTCACACGCTTTACTGCGGATATGAAATCCATTGAGCGCGGGATTGACGATCTTCAGAAAGGCGCAGGCACGTCCCTATATGACGCGATTTATCTCGGGGCGGACGCTCTGCTCGATCGCCAGGGCAGGAAAGTGCTGGTGTTGATCACCGACGGAGGCGATACCACCAGCGCAACCAGTTACAGCAACGCCCTGCGTCGCGCCGAGGAGGCAGAGGCGCTCGTCTACAGCATCATCATTGTTCCCGTCGCCGCAGAGGCCGGACGCAACATTGGCGGCGAGCACGCATTGATTCAGCTCTCCAAAGATACTGGCGGCAAGTATTACTATGCCGAAAGCATCGAACAGCTTGATCAGGCGTTCCGCCAGCTCAGCGAAGAATTGCGGACGCAATACTTGATTGCTTACTATCCCAATCGGCGAGTTTCGGATTCGCCTTTCCGGCGCATCAGCGTTGAACTGAAAAACAAAGACAATTCGGGGCTTCAGGTGCGGCACAGGGCCGGATACTATACGGCTCCGGCCCGCTAAGCTAAATGATCAGGTGCTTTGGTTTTTAGGACCAAATGCCGATTGCTAATTGCCAAATGCTTGTTACAATGTCCGCATGGCATTTCGGGCAACCGCTCCAGCTTTTTCAAAAAAGACCAAAACACCTCCACCTGAAGAAACCGGCATGGAGTCCGCCTATCTTAAGGCCCTTGGGGAAAAACAGACTCCGGTCACGGTGAAGCTGCTTTCCGGCGAAACTCTTCGTGGTTGGATCGAGTATTACGACCTCGCCATGATCCGCTTGACACGTGAGAACGCTCCCAATCTTTTCATCTTCAAGCACGAGATCATGTACATTGCGGAAGATAACGGGCGACGCTCCCGTTGATGTTGCACTCGCAAGACTATCTCACTCCCATGCAGGAATTGGCCCGAGAGGCCGGTTCTGTCCTTATTTCCTACTTCGGCAAAGTTGCCGTCGAATATAAAGGAGAGGTGGACCTGGTCACGGAGGCCGATCGCAGCGCAGAAAAGCTGATCGCCGCGCGCATTCGTAAACAATGGCCGTCCCATGATTTGCTTGCGGAAGAGGGGAGCCGCAACGACACCGGCAGCGACTTTCGCTGGTATGTCGATCCGCTGGATGGCACCACGAACTTTGCTCATGGCTATCCGGTCTTTTGTGTTTCCATCGCGCTGGAATACAGAAAGGAACGCATCGCCGGAGTGATCTACGATCCATGCCGCAATGAGATGTTTGCGGCGGAAAAAGGATCAGGTTCAACTCTTAATGGCAGGCGCGTGCGCGTATCCAGGATCACCCGGCTGACTGAGAGCCTGGTGGGCACCGGATTTCCCAGCCACAAGCGACACAAAAACCCGAACATCCACTTCTATCACCAGATTACCTTGCGCTCGCACGGAGTGCGCCGCGCCGGATCTGCCGCGCTTGATCTCTGCTGCGTGGCCTGCGGCCGCTACGAGGCTTTCTGGGAATTTAACCTCAATCCCTGGGACACCGCGGCGGGCGTGCTGCTGGTAGAGGAAGCCGGAGGAAAGATCACAAATTTTACCGGCGGCCCTTTCGAGATCAGCAGCAGGGAAGTGCTGGCCAGCAATTCACTCGTGCACGACGAGCTTCTCGGTGAGTTCAAAAATATTTTTGAGGGCCGTGTGGAAGGAATGCCTTCGCCGGTTGAATACTCTCGCAGCAAGAGCAGCTAATGTGTACTCTGGTCTGTCTCTGACTCCAGCTCCTGCAACACCTGCTGCACGCGGTGATCATTCGGATTGATTTGCAGCGCGGCTTTGTAGGCTGCAATCGCTTTATCGCGCTCGTGATTCATCTGGTATGCATAACCGAGCAGGACTTGCGCCCGTTCGTCGTTGGGATTCGCCGTCGTAGCCCGCTCCAAAAGCCCAATCGCTTCAGGATAATTGTGCTGTTCAATCTCCGTGATCGCCTTTTCCTGTAGCCGGAGAGGCTCGCCTTTCACGCTGATGACTCGCGAGCCGAGAGCGGCCAGGACCAATGCTGCCAATACAATTGTCATCCATTCAAAACTTTTCTTGCCGGATGCTGCGGCCGTAGCTAACGGAATGCCAAAAACAAGACCGGAAATAAACCCGCCGATGTGGCAGACGTTATCGATGCCGGGAAGAGCAGCGCCGAGATAAAGATTGAAACCGGCAAAGAAGATCAGGCTGCTGGTAATGGAACGCTTCTGCCACGCTGAAAGAGACACATTGCCGAATTTGATCCCGGAGAGAGTCGCCCCTGCGAGTCCGAAAATTGCTCCTGAAGCTCCCACCTCAAACTGGTTCGGATTCCAGAAAATACTTAACATAGCGCCACCGACGCCGGTAAGCAGGTAGACTCCAAACGTCACCCAACTCCCAAACAGCTTCTCTGAGAGTTGTCCCAGACTCCACAGGGCCCACATGTTAAAGAGAATGTGTGGAAAGCTGCCGTGAACAAAGCCAGCGGTAACGAGCCGCCAGTACTCGCCACTCATCGTGAGAGGGCCAACGTTGGCTCCCCAACGTACAAGATTCTGGCCGCTGAAGGCCCCACCCAGACCACCCGTCATGATCATCCCAATCAACACTGCCACATTGATTCCGACCAGCAGCGTTGTCGCCGGATAATCACGAAGAGTTCCGGTGCTCATGGTCCGCCGCGCCCGGCTCGTAGCCACGCCGGCGCAGCGGTCGCAGAGTACCGGCGCAATCCCTTCTTCGTTGACCTGGAGCTCAGCTCCGCATTTGAGGCATTGAGGCATGCGGAATACAGCATAACAGGAGATTGCAGCCTGTTCGAGAGAGGGTGGCGGCCTGCAAGGCGGCGGATAACTTGTTAAAATTTTCTTGTGGAACCTTCATTGCTCAATCGCACAGTTGAAAAGCGGCCCGACAAAGTCAAGCTTCACGGACGCATCCTCTTTCTGACGGAAGATCCGGAGCTGATCCGTCGCCAACTGGCTGGAGAAGACCTGCCGTGGGATACGCGCAACCCACAGAACAATCCCAAATTGCGCGACGACATCTCCACCGACGAAATCACACCCGCGCATATCTGCTTCTTCTTCGATGAGACCCTGGGCGAGTTTCCCTACACCGGCCTGAAGTGCGGTTCGGAACTGCCTATCAAACGTAGTGACGTGAAGAAGGGCGGATTTGTGGCGGCCGTCAGCGGCAAGCGACGCGGCAAAGGGTCCAGCCGCGAGCAATCTCCTTACGCCGAGTTGTGCGCCGGCATCAAGGTGGTGATTGCGGAAAATATCGAACGCATCTACAAGCAAAATTGCCAGAACCTTGGCGTCCTGACTTCGGCTGATTTCACCCTGATCGACAAGATTCGCGCCGGCGAAGAAATTCCTTTAAACGAGTTCACCAAAGGCGAAGACGAGATCACGCGCCAGGTCATCGAATACGGCGGCCTCTTTCCGTTTAATGTGGCGCGAATGCAGAAAAAAGTCTTCCTGCCGCCAATCACTACTGCAAAGCGTCCCATGACCATTGCCGAGAAGATCTTTGCCCGGCACATGATCAACGACCATGGCGAAGTCGGCGTTGCCTACGTCAAACCCGGAGATACAGGCTTTGCCCGCACGGACCTGCGCTTCAGCCATGAGTACGTCACCCCGATGGCTGCCATCTTCTTTGAGCACTTCGTCGGCAAGGATGCAAAGGTGAATGATCGTTCCACCATCGTCTTCTTCCGTGATCACCTCACCTTCCTTGACGAGGTCATCTCCGAAGAAAAGAAAAAAATGGGCCTGCTGGATCTGGCGGGCCAGCTCAAACTGAAACAGGAAGAATTTTCTAAAAAGCAGGGAATCCGCTTGCACGGAGAATTGAAAGACCGCAAGGGCTCAGAAGGCATTTGTCATTCGGTGATGGCAGAGAGTTATGCCCATCCCGGCGAAATGAACGTCGGCTCGGATTCGCACACGCCGCACGTGGGCGCGGTCGGCTGCGTGGCCTTCGGGATTGGCACTACGGATGTATTTAACTCATGGATTACCAAGGACATACGGGTAAAAGTTCCAGAATCGGTTAAAGTCATTATTGGCGGCAGGCGCAAAGCCAACGTTACGGCCAAGGATTTCATTCTGCTCTTGCTCAGCATGGATTACATCCGCAGCGGCAAAGCCTTGGCCAAAGTCATGGAATATTCCGGCGAGGCGATTGAGGAACTCAGCGTGGATGAGCGCGCCACCATGACCAACATGGCGGCCGAGATCGGCGGTTTTACTGGAATTGTTGCGCCGGATGAGAAGACGGTTGAATTCCTGATGGAGCGTCGCGGCATGCCACGGGCCGAGGCGGAGAAACTTTGTCAGGGCCTCTACAGCGATCCCGATGCTGAATACGCGCACGTGATCGAATTGAATGCTGAAGAGATCACGCCCATGGTGGCGACGCCAGGCGATCCCGGCAATGGAAAATTCATTCGCGATCTGAATACTCCAGTGCCAATTGAAATTGCCTATGGCGGCACCTGCACTGCCGGCAAGAATGCCGACATGGACATGTATGCGCAGGTGCTCTCCGACGCGCTGCGCCAGGGCCGTCGGGTTGCCGATTCATGCAAGTTTTATATTCAGTTTGGCTCGCAGGAAACGCGCGAGTACTGCGTGCGTCAGGGCTATCTGGACATTTTTAAACGCGCGGGAGCAATTGTAATCGAGCCAAGCTGCGGCGCGTGCATTAACGCTGGTCCGGGCGTTTCCACGCGTCCCGATCAGATCGTCATCAGCGCGCAAAACCGCAACTTCCCCGGCCGCAGCGGCCCGGGACAGATGTATCTGGCCAGCCCTTACACCGTCGCCGCCAGCGCCGTTGCCGGATACATCGTGGGATATGAGCCCAGCAGTCAGCGGGAATTGATCGTTGCGTGAAACAGTTGCGCTACTCACGATTGCTGTTAAAATTATTGGTCACTTACCAACCTTGAATTTATTGGAGAACTAAAGAGTTATGGCATACGTGATTGCAGAGCCGTGCATTGGGACTAAAGACGCTGCGTGTGTGGACGCCTGCCCCGTAGATTGCATTCACCCCAAGAAAGACGAGCCGCAGTTCGAAAGCTCGAATATGTTGTTTATCGATCCGGTAGAGTGTATCGATTGCGGCGCCTGTGTTCCGGTGTGTCCGGTCTCAGCGATTTTTGCCCTGGATGATCTGCCGGAAAAGTGGAAGAACTATACCGAGATCAATGCCAAGTATTTCGGCCGTTAACGCCGAACAAGGATTTTCCACGCGCAGCCCGCACGGCTGCGCGTTTTTGCTTTAATAGGTGACCGATGGGGAGGGAATCGAAACCGCATGGGGCGCAAATGGAAAGCGCTTATCATCTGGATAATTGTTCCTTATGTCTTCGATACGTTCGTCCTTTTCGCAATCGAAGCAGTGTTTTCCCAAAGCGTTACACTTGCTGATTGGCGGCGTTGGACCTTTGACACGCGTCACTTGCTCGCGGCACTGCTCTGGTGCACCGCTCAGGGCGGCATCGGGACCTTGATTCTCTGGATGTTGCCCGTGCGGCGATTCTGGATCGGAATCATGGCCGGAGCATCTCTGGCGATAGCGTATGTTGTGATTGTCGCAAGGATTATGATGGCCTTCTTCGGCGGCTTTGAAGAGAACATTGACATATTCGTCGGATCCTTTGACCTTCTTCTCCCGAGCTGCTGGGCCGGAGCCTATGCTGGATTCTTACGCTTCAAAGATCGACAAATGCAGGAGGCCCTTGAGCCCGAAGAATCCAGTCAAGATGGTGCCGTGGAACTCCCGCAGCCAGAGCCTCGATATATAGTTAGCATGACAATATTTTTGTTTGTGCTTACAGGGATTTGGCTAGCCATCCTGGGCCGATTGAGAACGTGGTGGTAGTCATGCCTTGTTGAGAGTAGGAAATCGCTCGAGTCCATGCCCCAGCAGTCTGAAGCTCTCGTCCTGCGCACGTATCCGTTCCATGAAGCGGATCTGCTGGTCACGCTGTTTACGCGCGCGGAAGGAAAGGTCCGGGGTGTAGCGAAATCGGCGAAGCGTTCGAAACGGCGTTTTGGCGGCGCGCTGGAGCCCCTCACGCATGTCATCGCGCACTGGCAGGAAAAAGAAGGCCAGGAACTGGCGCGACTAGATTCCTTCGACATCATCGCGTCTCCGCTGGCCGCCCAGGTCAGCTACCCGCGCGTGCTGGCTTTGGAATATGTGGCCGAGGTGCTCGACCAGCTTCTGCCTGACCGCGAGCCCAACGATTCCATTTTTCGTCTCGCTCTTTCTATCGTCGGACAATTGCGCTCAGACGCCGTATGGATGCCGATCACCTACTTCGATCTCTGGATTGTTCGGCTCATCGGACTGCTGCCGGAACTGAATGAGTGTATGAAATGCGGCGCACGGCTGAATGGCAGCCGCGCTTATTTTCATCCTATGGCGGACGGCCTGCTGTGTTCTCGCGATAAGCGGCTTGCCAGCACCGAAATCTCGTCTGAATCGCGTACGCTGGCCGCAGAGATGTTTCGCGCGTCGGTTGAAAACTTTGCCGGCAATCCCTGGCCGCGCCAACGGGCCGCCGATCTGCGCAAGTTTCTGGCGCAACGCATCGAGCGCCACATCGAAAAGAAACTGGTCACCGGGGCGATGCTCGACCGTTTGTGATGGCGTGCGATTCCCTTAACCAGGAAGGACACAAAGGATAACCGTAACAAACGGATAGAAAACACGGACCCGCTGCTGCTCTTCGTATCCTTTGTGGTTAACACTTCTGATAGATTAATAATTTCCATGGCAAAGACCGCGCTCACATTTCAGGAACTCATTCTGCGTCTTCAGAATTTCTGGGCGGAGCGCGGCTGTGTGTTGCAGCAGCCTTACGACGTGGAGGTAGGCGCGGGAACCATGGCGCCGGAGACGTTTCTGCGCGTCCTCGGGCCCAGGCCCTACAAAGTTGCTTATGTGCAACCGTCGCGGCGTCCCGCGGACGGACGTTATGGCGATAACCCCAACCGCCTCTATAAGCACATGCAGCTTCAGGTAATCCTCAAGCCGCCGCCGGAAAATGTTCAGGAGCTTTATCTTGAGTCGCTGCAGGCCATTGGCATTGATCTGCGCAAACACGATATCAAGTTTGAAGAGGACAACTGGGAAGCGCCAACGCTGGGCGCGTGGGGCATCGGCTGGCAGGTCATGCTCGATGGACTCGAGATCACGCAGTTCACATATTTTCAACAGTGCGGTGGCATTGATCTGGACCCGATCTCGGCGGAATTGACTTACGGCCTCGAGCGAATCACCGCGTTTCTGCAGGACGTGGACAGCATTTATGACATCGTGTGGGCGCGTGAACCGGATCTTGGAGTGGTCACTTACCGCGATGTTCGATATCAGGAGGAGCTGCAATTTTCTGTCTACAACTTTGAAGCAGCGGATGTTTCTAAAGCGTGGAAGCATTTGGAGCTTTATGAAGCCGAGTGTGAGAGCCTGATCGGCCAATTCAACGACCTCAGAAACAAAGGGGCCAGCGAAGCCGAATGGAGACGCTTTCCTTTACTGCCCGCTTTCGATCTCTGCCTCAAGTGTTCTCACCTATTCAATATTCTCGACGCCCGAGGAGCCATCTCTGTGACAGAGCGCGTTGGCGTGATGGCGCGGATTCGTGAGCTTGCTGTGCGATTGGCGAAGGCTTATTTGGCGCAGCAATCAGCTCCACCCAAAGCTGAGAAGCAGCAGAAAGAAGGAGCCGCCTGATGCCCGACCTTCTGCTCGAGATTGGCTGTGAAGAGATTCCCGCGCGTATGATCCCCGACGCCAGCGCGGAATTAGAGAAGCGTATTCTCGACTTGTTGAAGAAAAACCGTCTGCAGCCGGGTGGTGAGGTCGGCAAAGCTGAGACTCCGCGAAGGCTGACGGTCGTTGCCCGCGGACTACCCGCAAGCCAGCCGGACACTCAGGAGCAACTTACCGGGCCGGCAGTCAAAGTCGCGTACAAAGATGGTCAGCCAACTCCTGCCGCTCAGGCGTTCGCGCGGAAAGCCGGTGTTGATATTGCGGATCTCCAGAAGATTGAAACCCCCAAAGGCGAATATCTGGCCGCAAAAGTAGCCAATAAGGGGAAACCGGCGAAAGACGTTTTATTGGAACTTCTGCCGAAAGAAATTGTCGCACTTTATTGGCCGAAGAACATGTATTGGCGCGTCGGCAAGCCGGAGCGCTTTGTGCGGCCGGTGCGCTGGATCGTTGCCCTGTTGGACGAAGAAATTATTCCTCTGGAATTTGCCGGAATGAAAGCCGGCAACATCTCGTGCGGACATCGCATACTCGGTCCACGGCAAACAACAATTTCTGCGCCATCCACTTATGTCGAATCCATGCGCAACGCTCATGTCATCGCCCATCCGGAAGAGCGCGAGCAGCGCATTCGCAAAGCTCTGGACGCTGCAACCCGCACCATTCCTGGCGCGCGCTGGCGCGAAGATGCGGACCTGCTCAACACCGTTGTGAATCTGACGGAATGGCCGTCAGCCATTCTTGGCAATTTCGACCGCCAGTTTCTCTCGCTGCCGGAAGAAATTCTGGTCACGGTCATGCGCGACCACCAGAAATACTTTGCTGTCGAAGATGCTTCAGGCAAACTCGCGCCACATTTTCTTGCCGTGCTCAATACCGATGGCGATCCCGACGGTCTGATCCGTCATGGAAACGAGCGCGTTCTGCGCGCCCGGTTTAACGATGCCCGTTTCTTCTGGGATACCGACCAGAAAACTGCGTTGAAAGACCGGATAGTGATGTTAAAGGCCGTCACTTTCCAGGAGGACCTGGGCAGCTATTACGAAAAAGCAGACCGTATGGCGCAACTGGTCAGCGTGATTGCGCCGAAAATCGCCGGACTGAGCATCAACCAGTTGGCTTTGCATCAGGCTGCAATGCTGGCCAAGACTGATCTGACGACCGAACTGGTCAAGGAATTTACCGAACTGCAGGGAATCATCGGTGGATTGTACGCGAATACCCAGGGATTGCCGCGGGCAGTTGCCGACGCTATCTATGATCAATACAAACCAGCCTCTATGGACGATTCAGCGCCGCGAACTCTGGAAGGCGCACTGCTCTCCATCGTCGACAAAGCTGATAGCATCGCCGGGATGTTTGCTCTGGAGAAGATTCCTTCAGGCTCCAAAGATCCACTTGCTTTGCGTCGCCAGGCTAACGGCATCATTAAGACCATCGCCGAGCACAGACTGCCACTGAAAATCTTGTCACTGCTAGTGGATGCCCGCGAGCGCTACAAGGGGAGTGAAGCGGAGAAGAAATTCAAGCTGGATGAAAAGGCCTACAAAAATGCCGTTCAGATTTTCTTCCGCGAGCGCCTGGAATTTTATCTGCGCGATTTCCTCGGCTTGGCTTATGACGTTGTAAATGCCACTTTGGCAGCGGATGCAGACGATGTCGTGGATGCCGTTGCCCGTGCTGAAGCCGTGGCAAAGGTACGTCCTTCGGCTGATTTCGAATCCATCTCCACTTCTTTCAAGCGCATGAAAAACATTCTGCGCCAGGCGCAGGAGACAAGACGGCGCCTTGCTCACCCATTCAATCCCGCAACGCTGAAGGAAGAGCAGGAAAAGAAACTTGCCGCGCAGATTCCCGAGGTTGCAGGCAAGGTAAATTCATTGCGCGCAGGAAAGCAATACGAGCAGGCTTTGCTGGAAATCGCCCGCCTGCGTCCGCTGATCGATGCCTTCTTCGATAAGGTGATGGTAATGGTGGAAGACGAAGAACTTCGCGCTCAGCGCCTGGGTTTGCTACAGACACTGGTGGATGAGTTTTCCAGTATCGCGGATTTTTCCGAGATCGTGACGGAAAAGAAGTGAAGAATTAGTTTTTGTGGAGCGAACCGATACAGGTCACCCGTGTGCGCCGGGCTGGCTACTAGAACCAATTCTTTTAACTTCTATCACGAGAAGTAACAAAGACGCAGCCGAGGGCGGCCGCCGAGGGCGGCTGCGCTCCACACTTTATTCGGGAAAGAACTCCAACCGTATGACTTATGCCGCTCGCGCTGAGTCTGCAGCGGCCTTCGCGGCCATTGCCTTCTGTCGGGCCGGCCGTGTGCCCAGTACCTTCATTTCTTTCCAGTCGTAGGGGAACTCTTTACCACAATCCAGACACACCACGTATGTCCCGGTCAACGAAGCGGCGGCAGACCTGCGCTGTCCGGACTTATTCGTAATGGGGAAGCTGTAGTTCTTGTGCCAGCAACCAAACAGCATATCGACCAGACTTGCCATAATCACCACACTCCCGGATTCAGGGTCTTTTCGAGCCAACTGCCTTGGGATCATTGGCACGGTAGTCCATGAACTACCGTGTCCATTCTATTAGATTCAGAGTTGCTGAAAAAGGTTTCGCAAGACAGTTGTTGCCGCCTGCCGACCCGCGCTGGAGCAAGAGTAAAATTTTCATAGTCGGCTAAGTGGCTTTGAATCAATACGGAGTTGCAGTTGTAAGGCCCGTGAGAAGGAAATTTGGAGCCAAAAGTGACGAAAATTGTCACTCGGACGGCCTGAATCTTAACAAAAAAAATTTTATTTTGAGCTCTTATCCGTGGATTTTGCGCCCCGGCACTTGGTCATAATGGCTTGATGGAGCTTGCTGCGGAGGGTGTCAGGCAGTTCGTAAAGCTTATTGTCGCGGTAGATCTCGATGGTTTTTTTCGTGGTATTCATGACCACGTAGCAGTCACGGCACCAATGTAGGTGCTCTTCCAGCTCGATGCGCACCTGGACATTCGCAGTGCCGTCCAGGTAATCGGTCAACTCCTTTAGAAAATCATCACATTTCACGGTTGGCCGTCTCCGCCCCTTTTTGACTTGAAGTATTTTGCCAGACGTTCCCGGAGTTGCAAACGGGCGCGAAGCAGCCTGGATTTTACGGCCGGAATGCTTAAATCCAGCATCTCCGCCGTCTCCTCCGTTGATAGGCCTTCGACGTCCCGTAGCACAAACACCGTTCTGAAGCCAGGTGGCAAGCCCTGAATGGTCTTTTTCAGGATGTCACTCAGCTCCGATTGCCCATAGAGTTGTTCCGGATTTGGACTCCAATCAGCAACCTCGCGCGGCATCGAACCTTCCTCCGTCTCCACATCCTCATCGATGGAGACGGTCCGATCAGTTCGACGGCGGCGCAGCTTCATCAACGCTTCATTGACGGCAATCCTTACCAGCCAGGTATAAAACTTCGAATTCCCCTGAAACTGATTAAGATTTTGGTACGCCTTGAGGAACGCCTCCTGGACTACGTCCTGAGCATCGTCCTCATTGTGCGTGATGTGCTGCGCGATGCGGAAGATATTGCGGTCGTACCGCTTCACCAGGTCGCTAAACGCCTCCAGATCGCCCTTTTTGGCGGCCTGGACCAGTGATAGCTCGCTCGTGTCTTCCCCTGCCCTATTTTGGATGGTTTCCATTTCGTCCCGACTCAAATAATTTACTATGTCTCAAGCCCTTATACCGGAGAAAGAGAACAAATAAAGAAGTTATTATTAGACGTAAGGTGCCATTTTTTGTTAATCCAGGCGTCTTACGCTCCTGTTAATACCAACAGCCTTGTGCGGAGCATCTCTGAACTGACATGAAGAAACTCGGGTTCCTCGCTGTCTTAAACCTCTTTTTTCTTTCACTTATTCCCGGTTGCTCAAAACAGCAGCCTGCCGAACACATCAAGGTGGTCATGAAGAAGTATGCGTTTGAGCCGGATGTGATCAAGGTGAAAAGCGGTGAGCTGGTGGAATTTGAAGTCTCAACGGCCGACGTTCAGCACGGGTTTAACATCGACGACTTAGGTATCAAAGAACCGGTAAACCGTGGCAAGCCGGCGGTCTTCACCTTCAAAGCGCCCGCCAAAGGGGAATACAAGATTACTTGCGGCATCATTTGCGGCCCTCGCCATGACGACATGAAAGCCAAACTGGTGGTGGAGTAATCAGAAAAACTTGCCGCAGATCTTCGCGGATAGCCGCAGATAACCCCTCGAATCTGACGCTGAACGAACTGGCCTTTATCTTTAAAGTTGGTTTTGCATTTCCCTATTTCTTGCAGTCTCCGTGTCTCCGCGCCTCCGTGGTGCGATTTTGATTTTTGCTGCAAAATCTGCGCTCGTCTGCACAAATCTGCGGCCTCATCACTGCAAGTTGCCGGTGCGCGTTGCCTGGGACGATGCCAATCTCCAATCCGTTCCATCCTTGATCCACACGTGCACAAAGTAATATTCGCCGCTGAAATCCTGGCCCTTGTGGCTGCCCCTGGTCGCGGTTTTGCCGGTCGTGATCACGCAGTCGCCATTAAAAATCCGGGCGCCAATATCGCTCAGCGCGATCTCTTCGTATTTGACGTCGCCGGAGCTGTAGAGTTGAATCGCCTGTTTCTTGTCCGCAATCTGCCCATCGGCATTGATGCCTGAATAGTGCTCGTCCAGATGCTGGGGCCACCACGCGGACATGCCTTCCAGAAGCGCATTGCGAAATGTATCCTCCAGCTCGCGTACTTGCTGAATAATCTCCTGCTGGTTCGCGACCGGCTTGCGTGGAGGTGTCTTGCCGGACGTCTGGCCCTGAATGAGCCCCGCCGCAAACAGCACCAGAACAACAGCTAGAATTTGGGCCTTCATCTGCCCTCCCGTCTAAAACCTGTCTGATAGCGATAACAGTTGTTAGTCATCTTAAGTCACGGCCGAATGGCTGGCGATAACGTTTAAACCGGGAGCCCTTACCCGATGGTGCTTCCGATACCCCGATGTCCCGATAACCGGGGTTCCCGGGGCGCGCCATCTTTGCGCGTCATGGGGTGGCGGTGACCCGATGCTCCCACGAAGCCGGTGAATAACCGATTACATCAGTAATCTGCCGAGTTGACACACCCTGAGGACACCATATAATCGCGCTACTGCTGATGTCACGTTCAGAAAAAGTCCAAGCCATCATCGAAGAGGCGGTTTCCAGCGTTTTTGAAGCCGCGCTGCCCCGCCTGCGCGGCCAAATCATCAGCCGCGCCGTCGAAGAATTGCAATCGCTGGAGCCTGGCCCAGGAAGCCTGCCTACGGATCTGCTGAATGCCGCGGCATCTTCCATCCAGGACGCTGTCTCCCAGGCTGAGATTCTGCGGCATCTGCTGGAAGGTGCGGCCCGGTTCTGCGGACGCGCCGCGCTGTTTGTCATCAAAGGCAATTCCATCAATGGCTGGCAGGGAATTGGCTTTGAAAATAACGATGCCATCAAGGCTTTTACGTCCAGCCCATCCGCCGGCCTGGCCGAGCGCGCCATTCAGGGCCGCACACCTCTCAGCGGGACATCGCAGGACTTCGACTCCGGATTTCTAACCGCGGTGGGCGCTCCACTCGACGGCAATTGTGTAGTCCTGCCGCTGGTGGTCAAGGAAAAAGTGGCTGCGCTGATCTATGCCGACGCTGGTTCTCTTCCGGATGTGACCGTAGATCTTTCTGCCCTCACCCTGCTTTGCCGCTTTACAGCGTTATGGCTGGAATTGACGGCGCTGCGCAAAGCCGGCATTACGGCGCCGCCGGAAGAGGCGCAGGCGCATGCTCCAGGCCCGGCAACGGCTACGGCCGCGATCCTGGCTCAGGGGACTACCGCTGCGGCGGCAAAGGCCGCTCCAGTCGGCGAGGAAGATGAGGTCCACCGCAAAGCCCGGCGTTTTGCCAGGCTTCTGGTGGATGAAATTAAGCTGTACAATCAAAGCAAAGTAGCTGAAGGCAAGCAGCACCGCGACTTGTACGATCGCCTGAGGGAAGATATCGAAAAGAGCCGGGCGGCGTATGAGAAGAAATTCGGTGGGACGCCCGCTTCTTCAGCGAATTATTTTACCCAGGAATTGATTCGAGTCCTGGCAGACAATGATGCTGCTCTGCTGGGCGGCAACTTTCCTGGATAACAGGGTTCCAGTTACATAGGAAGGTAGAAGCCCCGGACTTTAGTCTGGGGTGCGATCAGCCGAAGATCTCTGGTGACGAAATAACGCGAATAGCTCGAAAGATGTTGCAAAATTCTGTGGCAGTCAGACGTTCCCCAATTATTCTCTTCGTACTGGTACTGTGTTTAGGTGCTGCGCCCTCGTCTCTCTGGAGCGCGCCGCAGGCCAGTAAGAAAC
>DATDNH010000353.1:0-17978 GCA_036518395.1 Candidatus Angelobacter sp.
GTCACATCGATGCCATGCGCGAATGCGTCAAAATAGATTCCGCTTGCCCAGGTGTTATCCAGAACGGCCAGCGCTCCGTGCCGGTGCGCCTGCTCCACAATTGCAGGGACGTCCTGTACTTCCATGGTGATCGAGCCCGGATTCTCGCACCAGACCACGCGCGTGCTGGGCTTGAACAACGTGCTGACGCCTAATGCAGCCGATGGCGGGTAATATTCCACCTCCACTCCAAAGCGGCGCAGAACATCGTTGGCAAATTCCCGATTTGGGCCGTAAATATTCTCCGGCAGCAAAACGTGGTCGCCGGTCTTCAGCAGCGCAAGATGAATCAGCGCGATCGCGCCCTGGCCGCCGGCAGTGATAATGGTGCGAAATCCTTTTTCCAATTCGCACACCTTGCCCGCGAGTTCCAGAGTTGTGGGAGTGCCAAAGAGGCCATATGTATAGCCGTGCTCGTACTGATTCCAATAGTCGTTCGCAGTGGCGACATCGCTGAACAGTACCGTCGAGGCCCTGTATACCGGTGACGCCAGCGAGCGGAATCCCTGCGGAACCTGCGCGTCAGAATGTATGAGTTTGGTTTTCCAATCCTTGGACATGATGAGGATTGTACATTCTGGAGATTCAGGCCCATCAAGACCCGATCCACCACGGAGACATCCTTCGGCTCTGGTCGTTTCACGACCTCACCTCGAGGACAGGCTACACGACACGGAGAAGAAAACAACCGAGTAGAGGAAGTTCAAAAATTTATTAATTGGGTAATCCGGCAATTGGAAAAACAGAACTCTTTCCAGCAAAGGTCTTGTAACACAAGAAGAACTCTGAGCCGCAACGATAAAGCCAAGAAATCTGATCCGTGGTAAGCCGGGGAATGTGCGATACAATGGCTCGCCTCAAATTCAAATCAGGCGGTCTTGCATGGACGCGCGAACTACCATCTCTTTCCCCATCAACGGTGAAATATGGTCCCGCTTGGACCAGTGGGCGGCGGCGTTTGGCTACAGCCCGCGGCCTTTCCCAGGTCCAGGCCGGCTCTATCAGAAGGGAACGGGCTTTCTGGTGGCGCCGATGATGCTCTCCGTTCGCCAAGAAAACAGCACGGTCGCCCTGGAAGCATGGGTGCGCTTCAATTTCTTTACCCGGCTGACATCGCTCTTCATTCTGCCCGCGGAAATTGGCGTGCAGTCGGGCGGATTCAAGGCGGTTTTGCCGCGAAAGATGGCGCGCGACGCGATCAACGTTCTGCTCAACCAGCTCGGCGTGCCGATGATCCCTTAGGCAGGAACAGCGGTAGGTGAGAACTGGTGAACAATGCAGGCTAAGGGCCAAAGGCCAAGGGCTAAAGGCCAAAAAGCCGCCTTCATTTCACCACATACTTTGCCGTAGCCACGTTGTCATAGCGGTCATACACCCGCACCACCACCACATGCTCTACTAACGGTGGAGCGCTCCGTTTGGGCGAGCGGCCATGCTTCTGCTCCACCTGATCCTCCAAAGACGGCGGAGGCGGTGTGAGCAAAGCGTTGAAGTCGTAGTTTTCCGTCCTGGCATCAGAGATCTGTCCTACCGGCTCAAGATACTGCCAATCTCCGGCATCGACCGAGTACTCGGCGTGCTTAATGGTAGAAAAATCATCGCTGGCCAGGAACGTTACATGCAATTGCTGTCCTTCAATCTTTGCTGCCAGGTTCTGAATGTGCGGAGGAGTGTTGTCGATTTCAAAGCGGGTGCTCTGCCTTTCATCGGTGAGCGCGTCCTCAGGCGTGTGCGAGGGGGCATCACTGGCCACAACTTTCAGTACATATGCCCCATCCGGGAGGAGGCTGGATTCGAAGGAATAGAATTTGTCTGTAATCCCGGATTTCAAGAGCTTCCAGTCACTCTCATTTTCACCGCGATAATAGAGTGAATACACCAAATCATCGTCGTTATCGTCGTGCGCCGCCCAGCGAACAGCAATGGACGAGCGGTCGCGGACGCCGGTCATGGGCGATTCAATATGAGGTTGGGGCAGCGGATTAGATCCGAAGCCGATGCTGACGCTTTCTGAACTTGTGATGTGTGACTGCGAAGGGAAGCGTGCGCCCACCTGCACGGCGATGTCGTCCACCACAGGCGCCACGTTCTTGGAAAGATAGTTGATAGCTACTTCCTCTACCCGAGTGGTTGGATTCGAGGGTTTCAAAATCACGCGCCACTGCACGAATCGCGCCGCCGGGATGTCCAGTCGGGAATCCTTGCTCACATCCACTCGCGTCCATGGACTCCAGTTGCGGTCCGGGTTGTCCACGTTGCCGCTGCGGGCAAAAACTTCAAAATTGCCGCGGCCGCGGACTTCCGCGCGGCCCCAGCGGGAGAAAATGCGCGCATCCTCCACGTCGCTTTCGAATGTGCCTTCCGCTTCCGGCGTGTTGCTCATCAGAAAGATTTTTCCCAGGTTGCTACTGGAACAATAGAGCCCGCCATTGGGTGCCTTGCTGAAAGCTGTAATCTGGTTCGCGCTGCCCTTGAGCAGATCTGAATATCCGCCATCCGTCGAGATGGAGTAAATGCGGCCTTTGTTTCCTGTTCCGGCAATCAGATGTCCGGCAGCATCGAACGCCAGCGCATAAACAATGTCCTCATGAGAAGACCAGAGCTTTCTGGGCGAGCCGTCCGGCGCGATCATGTACACGTCCGAACCTGCAAGGTTCACGTTCGGCGGCAGAGGAGCATTTCCGGCGCCGGGCTGCTGCGCCGGGTTGATTGCAATAATCGCAGCACCAGGCCCGGGAGAAGATGTCGCATGCTTCTCACCGGTGCCCGCGGCGAAAATGTTTCCCGAAGAATCTACAGCCAGTGCCGTGATTTCCTTTTTAGGCGCGCTGTAGAGGACAAACGCTTCCCCGGCCGGCGTGATCCGGTAAATGAGTCCACTGCCATCTGAGCCTGCGATGAGATTGCCTTTCGGATCAAAAGCCAGAACGCGAACATGCGCTTCGTCCGATTTGAAAAAGACGGAGCCCTGTCCGGTTCTGTCTACGCGATAGATTTCGCCACGGTCGCCGGTGGCCAGGTAGAGCCGGCCCTGCGGATCAAATTCCATGTCCCAGATGTATTTTGTTTTCGGATCGAAGAATACTTCTGAAGTAAATTCCGCTGCGGCGCTGGATCCCGCCTTGCGCGTGATCTTGTAAACCTTGCCATCAGGCGAAGTCGCCGCGTAGATAGCGCCATCGCTGCCAATAGCAATGGCCTGCACCTGCAATTCTCTGGGCTCAAAGATGATTGCGCCTTTGCCGTCGGCAGTAATGCGATACACCCGCGCCGGAGCGCCAGTTGCGGCGTAGACAGTCCCATCTTTGTCGGACGCGATCGACCAGATAAAAGTGGAAGGGCTGGTGTAGATCGCCTTGAATGCCGGGGCCAGTTCCAACCTTCCCGTGCTGCTGATAGCGACACCTTTGGCCGTGCCGCGCTCGAAATCCTCGTAACCGGATTCTCTCCAGACACGGGTGCCTTCAGCCAAAGCCAATTGCAGGAAAAGCAAAACACAACAGACAAAAACAAATTTCTTCATCATTTAAACCTAGATTAACAGTGATGGCTGGGTCTTATAAATAGCCCGCAACCTGAATGCGGAGGATCCAGTGGTAAAGGAGAGGTGTTCAATTACCAAATTACCAACTTGAGCCGCTTTGCGGGCATCTGAGCCCGCAGGCGAAATCCTGAACGGCCTGAAGGATCTTCTTACCCCGATTACCCAATCTATTTGATCGTCAGGCTGATCACCTGTGATCCATTCACCACGTAACCCACGGGAGTAGACGATTCATTCACCGCCGACTCACTGAACACCACCATCTGCTGCGTGGCGCGCATGCCTTCCATCACATTCATCACGGAAAGCGGCACTGCGGGCATAACTTTGTCTTCCACCGTGGCTTGCGGATTGGCTTCCAAAAGGGAAACGTAGAGATGGTCATTGAGGTGTTCTTTATTGAGCAACTCAATGGTCGAGTTGAGGTCCAGCTTCTGGCTTACCGCCGGACTCAGCCGCCGTGTGCGATCAAGCGTCTCTGCATCGCTTACCAGGATGCGCAGCGTGCCTTTGGGCGCGGACGTCGGAACACGAACAGGAATCTGGCGCACAATGCGCTCGCCACGATACGGACGCAGCACTGCCTCGATGGTGATTTCATCGCCCGGACGCGCTTCGGTCACGTCTGTGCGCGCGCTTTCCAGCATGGCGGAGCGGCGGTCTTTCTCCAGGGCAAAGTCCAGCGTTACTCCGTTGATTTTTGGCGTTTCCAGCGGGTTATCAAAAATCCTTCCAAAATGGTCTCCCAGCGACAAAGCAACAGAAAACGCCGTAGGCACCGCCTCACTGGGCGAGAACATGTTCGTCAGGCGCACATCCGGATAGCCGTTCACATGAATGTGCCCATTCATCAAATAAGTAGTCTCTTCGCCGTATTGGTTCATGCCCTGCAGCGCGTTGAACACCGTTGCCATCATCATCAGCGGCGTGAGCTTGGCGTTATTCAGGACTTCATAATGAAACTCGCGGGGACCCGAGGCGCTGTGAATGCTCAACGTGACTGGAATCATCTCCGGCTCTTTGTTGAAGCGGCCCAGAATGCCGGTATGGCGGTCCTGGACAAAGGCCCCAACCGGTTCAGTGGTGTTGATGATCTTGAATGCATTCAAAGGGGAGGACAGCGTTGCAACCACGTTGGCCTTGGTCATCGGCATGTCCACCATGCCGTACTGCAACAGGGGATGGCCGCAGGCCAGCAGCCGGTCCTTGTCCATGTAAGTCACGGTGCAGGTAGCGGCGGCATCCATGTCTCCGCGCACCAGGACTGCACTCACCGCCGAGCCCGGTTCCAGAGGCTCAGGCTGCTTCTCTCCGCTGGCGCTGCCGACGCCCATCACGGGAGTAATTCCCGCGGCAGCGAATTTGTCAGCAAACATTTTGATTGCGCTCTCATTGAAGCCGTTGAAGACGAAAGGCGCATCAATGGGAGTAAGGATCTGCGAGTAATTCCGGATGTCGCTTGAATCGGAATGGCCGGGCGCGCTGCTTTCGTCCACACTCTTCGGTGGTTTTGCGCTCGAAACCGATCCCGCCGCTATGCTCTTATCGAACTCATTGATCTCCAGCATTTCGGCGATGGGGGTCACCCCGGCAATGGGCTCTTTGGAAAAGCTGCCGATCCTGTAGGCGATGGCGCCAACCAGTTTCCCGTCAATATAGACCGGGCTGCCGCTCATGCCGGCAACCACGCCCGTGTATTCCGGCTTGGGGCCATGAAGCCGGACAAGAATCATGTCACTCTTGGGGCCATTGATGTTTTTCAACACCCCCAGAACTTCCACTCCCATCGATTCCGGCTTGGTACCTTCAAAGACCGTATACGCCACACCTTTCATGCCAGGATGTATTTGATCGACAGTGAGGATTTGTGGCGGTGCGGCTTGCTTCTCTGAAGATGTGCTGTTGGGGCGCCCCTGAGCATTGGCCAGGGAGAGGACGGCGACGCAGACGACGAAGACAGCTTTTTTCATACCACCTACATAGACGCAGATACGAATGCTTGCCTACTGGAAACAATGATAGAGGCTGATTCGTGAATCTATACTAATCCAGAAGCTCGCAAAAAGGCAGTTAAGAAATGTCTTAATCCGCACCGTAGAGGCTGTCTAGGCGTTTTCGCGTAGCGTTTGTTCCCCGGCCACCTTCATTCCGCGGGGAATCCGACTGCCCTTATTTTCCGGCGAGCCGCAGCCGGAATGTCACAATTTGTAAATTGCGGCTTTACATCTCAGCAAACAGCTTTGCCTGCATCTATACTTATAGGAGAAACTTCAAAATACAGGACCTCAGTCATGTTCCCACGAAGCCTGATGAAATCCTCTATTTTCTTTAAATTCTTCTGTCTTTTGACGGCGGTTGCCGCACTTTCGGTCACACCACTCCTTTTGGGGCAGCAAAGTCAGTCGTCCCAGCAGCCTGCCAGCGGGCAACAGAGCCAGCAGCAGAATCCGGACAATACGGGTGAGGCTGGCGGCCCAAAAGGCGACATTGGGCCAATCGCTATCCCAAGGAAAGGCGAACCCGAGGCCAAAAAGCCGGACCAGCCGCCCAAGCCAAAACCAGTCGAGGGCATGCCGAACTTCTCCATCTCAGTGAAGGTTCCGCTGGTGACTCTGGACGTAGGCGTCCTGAGCAAAGATGGCATGTTCATCCCCGGGCTCAGGCAGCAAAACTTCAAGGTCCTCGAAGATGGCGTTCCCCAGTCGATCACCAGCTTTAACCAGACGCAGGGCCCCATCACGGCGGTCATCCTCACTGAATTTGCCAACAACGATTATTTCTATGCTTTTGCCTATGACTCCCTGGTTGCGTCTTACACCTTTGCGCAAACCCTGAAGAAAGAGGACTGGATTGCGCTCGTGACCTACGATATGCACGCCCATATCGTGCAGGACTTCACCCAGGACAAGCGCGCGATCCAGGCCAGCATCAGCATGATTCGTCCTGGTATGGCGATGTCGCAGGAGACCAATCTTTTTGACGCGCTGTACGAGACGATTGACCGCCTGGAAGGCGTGGAAGGACGCAAGTACATCATTCTGGTTTCCAGCGGGCGCGATACTTTCAGCAAGAAGACGCTTGACCAGATACTCAAGAAGATCCAGGGTTCGAAAGACATTGCCATTTATTCCATCGGCACCGGCCAGGCGCTGCGGAATTACCTGGAGAGCCATGGCGCGACCCGCATTCTCTGTCCTATCACTGACTTCAGTTGCTCGACTACCTACGCGCAGGCTGATAACCAGATGAGAAGTTTTGCCAGGATGACCGGGGGCAGGGCCTATTTCCCGCTGTTCCAGGCGTCGTTCCGCGACGCCTTCCTGGACATCGGCAACACGATCCGTAATCAGTACAGCATCGCCTACCACCCAACAAACCGGGCGCAGGATGGATCCTTCCGCAAAATCAAGGTGGAACTGGTAGATGAAAACGGCCAGCCGCTCAAGATGCGCGATCAAAAGAATAAGGAAGTGAAATACCAGGTCGTCGCCCGCGAGGGGTATAAGGCGAAGCAGGAAGTGGAATAAAGCAGGGAACAGGTTACAGGGAACAGAGAACAGAAGAGTGTTGATCGCCGGAATCTGGTTTTCGGTGACCCGATGACCCGATGCACCGACGACCCGATTCGTGAAGCGTGCGAAACAGCCCACCTAACCAGGAAAGTGATTCACCCAAAGTAGTGGTGCAGAACGAACAGGATCCCCAGTCCCACAAACACCATCGCCGCCATGGCGATTCCGGGTTCTTTATTCACCTCCGGAATCAGGTCTGAAGCAGCCACGTAAAGGGTGACTCCGGCCGAGAGACTCAGCCCATCGTCTCGTACGTTCCCCGACTGACGAAACATCGCCATCGTCAATACGCCGGCCAGCGTTGCAGCCCCCAGAAATGCCGAAGCTGCCCAGGCAACACGCTTGCTGCGCCCGCTGGCCAGCATAATGGACGCGGCGGTGAATCCTTCCGGGATCTTGTGCAGAAATACCGCCAGAAAAATCACCCATCCGAGGAAGGGAGAAACCAGAAAGCCGGAGGCAATGGCAATGCCGTCAAAAAAAGTGTGTATGGCGAGCCCCAGCAAGACCGAATAGCTCTTGTGGGTTGCGACAAACTCCTCGGGATGCGTTTCTTCGCCGAAATGGAAGTGCGGCGAAACCGTATGCTCAAATAGGTGGACGAGGAAATATCCTCCCACAATCAGCAGGGGCGCTCGCTGAGGCGCAAGCTGCATGCTCTCCGGCAGCATCTCCAGCAGCGCTGTAGCCAGCATGAACCCTGAACCGAGCGCGACAAAGTAGCGCAGATACCTGCGCTCCCAGTTCTTCTGCACGATGACCGCGCCGCCAAATCCATTCGCGGCTGCCGCAGTCAATCCCAGCAAGATGCTCAGTGTAATGGGACTCACGCTAAGACAGGTTACAGGTTACAGGGGACAGGGAACAGAAGAATTTTTGATTGTTGATTTTTGATTTCAGATTTGGCGTGGGATTTTAAAAACCATCAATCAAAAAATCAAAGATCCTTTGTGGCTAACATTCAAAGCAGGGTTACCCGGAATGCCGGATGTGGAGGACGTCGCCGTCCTGAACAGTATAGTCTTTGCCTTCCAGCCGCAGCGTGCCTTTGCCACGGGCATTGGCCTCTGAGCCTGCTTCCAGCAGCTTGTCCCAGTGGATGGTTTCGGCGCGGATGAAATGCTTTTCCAGGTCTGAATGGATCGCGCCCGCAGCCGACTGGGCGCGCGAGCCTCTGGGAACGGTCCAGGCACGGCATTCGTCCTCGCCCACAGTAAAGAATGAGATCAGGCCGAGCAATTCATAGCTTTTGCGGATCAAGCGCGTGAGCCCGCTCTCTTTCAGGCCATAGCTGGAAAGAAATTCCTGGGCCTCCTCATCGCTCATCTCCGCCAGCTCCGCCTCGACTTTGCCGCAGATCGCGGTGGCGCCGGCATTTTTGCGCGCCGCCACTTCAGTCACGTTGTATTTCTTCACGGCTGTTTCCAGGTCCTCACCCAGCGTGGTGGACTCGTTCACGTTCAGGACGTAAAGAATTGGTTTCTGGCTCAGGAACATGAAGCCGCGAATGCGTTTTTCGTCCTCACCGGAAATTTCCATCTCGCGCAGCGGCAGTTCTTTTTCCACGTGTGCCTTCGCCCGCTGCAGCAGATCAAATTCACGCTCCAGTTCGGCACTGCGCATCTTCTTTAAATCTTTTTCCAGGCGCTCGAGGCGCTTCTCCACCTGACCCAGATCGCTGACGATCAGGTCAAAGTCCACGCTCTTGATGTCGCGCAGCGGATTGATTTCACCCACATGCGGGATGGCCGGATCATCGAAGGCGCGCACCACGTGGGCGAGCGCGTCCACGGTACGCAGGTTGGCAGTGAAGGAGGTTTCCTTCAGCGCCTCCTGGCCGATGGCGGCGACGTCAACGTATTCCACGCTGGCATGAATGAGTTTTTTGGGATTGTAGAGCTGGGCGAGCCGATCCAGCCGGTCATCAGGAACTTTAGCCACACCCAGGTGGGCCTCACGCGGATTGGCGAATGCGCGCCCGGAAATGTCCGCCTTGGTGAGAATCTTGAACAGGGATGTCTTGCCCACCTGCGGTAGGCCGATGATTCCAGTTTTCATGAGTTAGCTCTTGGCTCTTGGCCTTTGGCCCTTAGCTAAATCTCCGATGCTCCAAAATCTTTTCTATCACAAAGGACACGCCGAATCCGAGACTCGGACAATAACAGAACAGGTCGGAATCGCGGTCATCGGAATGAGTGGCAGGTTCTTGCTTTTGATTTGGCCAACTGCCAATTGCTAATTGCTAGAGGTTGAGTTTTACGAAAAGCGGCGTGCAGTCAACACTACGGCAGCAAGACCGAGAAACAGCACTCCGCCTTCAAGGCGCGTTGACCAGCGGTGAAGACTGTCAAAATCGCCCTGCAATTTCGGCAGCATTTGTTGTTTTATCTCCGGCCATGCTGCCGGCTTTTTCGCGAGACTCGCGTCATTGTCGCGGACAAGATGAATTTCCGTGCGAAGTACGTCCATCTTTGGCATCACGCCGAACTGCGAGATCAAGGTCAGAACCAGCATCACGAGCACCAGCACATTCACCAGCGCAAAAGGCTTCAGGCGGGCAAATTTGGCGCGGCTGAAAAGCAGGGAACTGATCAGAAAAACCACTGCGCACACAATTCCCATCCAGTGCAGCCACGTGAGGTCGCGACGAACCACGTCTGCGGCGATTTCAGGAGTAATGAAATGAAAGAGGCTGGGCGCAACAACGAAGGCAAAGAAGATAATGCCGCCAACCCAGACTACCAGCGCCAGCAGCATGAGAGTTCTAAGGATCCACATGCGCGTCCAGTATAAGTGAGCGCGACGCATGGGAAAGGCCGCTCCACCCCGCCGGGCCCACACAGCGCATATCGGGGACCCCCTGTGCTGAGCGTCTCTGCTTTGGGTTCTTCCCGTTGGGCTATACCAAGTGTGGAACTGCTTTGAGGATGACACAGTATTATCATGTGGGTAAAATCGTGGTTAGGACGCATCTAATATGAGCATCACTATTCATCCCACGCTTGAGGCAACGTTGCGTACCAGAGCAGAGGCAGAGGGCATAACGGTGGAAGCCTATCTAGAGCGCCTCGTACAGGCCGATCAGGAGGCGCTTGCCGAAGTCGAATCTTTAGCTGCAGAGGGCTTAGCGTCTGGGGAGCCTATTGAGGTCGATCCTGGCTATTGGCAAGAAAAGCATCGCTCGCTTGATGAACGTCTGAAAAGAACGAACCGCCGGTGAGCACAAAGTACCTGATCCGTCCGAAAGCCGACGAAGATCTGGATAGTCAAGCTTATTACCTCTCTACGCAAGCGACTCCCGAAATCGGGCACCGTTTCCTCACGCCGCTCACGAGACTTTCGCTTTACTGGCCACTCAACCGAGAATGGGTTCCCAGGTGCGCCTACCGAGAAAAGAGTTAAAATCCTTGCGAATTTTTCCCGTGTCAGGATTCCGCAAGATTCTTGTGTTTTATCAACCTATATCTGAGGGAATCGAGGTTCTACGAGTGCTGCATTCTTCTCGAAACATTCGGCTTTTGCTTCGGCGTGAAGGGCTGGAATAGTAGCAGGTTGTTGGCTCATCGCGAGGCTAGTGGAATCTTGGTTTTTTGGCTGGAAGTCGACCTAGAGCGGAACTGCGACCGTTTGCACGATATCGTGAATGATGCTTTCCGCCTGCTCGGATTTCTTCACGCTGGTTGCATGACGCGCGCTGACGATCACACGATGCGAAAACACCGGGACGGTGAGCGACTTGAAATCTTCAGGCGTGGCGAACATGCGGCCATCAAGGTAAGCCATGGCCTGGGCTGCGCGATAGAGCATGAGCGATCCACGCGGCGAAACGCCGAGCGAAAGCGCGTCGGATTCACGTGTGCGGCGCACGATCTCCAGCGCATAATCGACCAGCGAATCGTCCACCTTCACGCGCGTAGCCTCTTCCTGCATGGCAATCACGTCTGCGCCCGTAGCCACGGGGTGAACTTCTTCCAGACGCGCGGCGCCGGCTTCAGAACGAAGAATCTCGCGCTCATCTGAGGGCTGCGGATATCCCATGCGAATGCGCAACAAAAATCGATCAAGCTGCGACTCCGGCAGGGGGTAAGTTCCGTGATGCTCCACCGGGTTCTGCGTGGCGATCACCAGAAAGGGCTGCGGAAGCGGATTCGACTGTCCGTCCACTGTGACCTGGCCTTCGTTCATGGCCTCCAGCAGCGCCGACTGCGTTTTGGGCGTGGTGCGGTTGATCTCGTCTGCGAGCAGGACGTTCGTAAACACCGGCCCGGGCTTGAACTCAAACTGCTGGTCCAGGGCCGAATAAACGGTAATTCCCAGCACGTCAGTCGGAAGCATGTCGCTCGTGAACTGGATGCGCTGGAAGCTGCAATCCAGGGCCCGTGCCAG
Source organism: Candidatus Angelobacter sp. (assembly GCA_036518395.1). GTDB lineage: Bacteria > Acidobacteriota > Terriglobia > Terriglobales > Acidobacteriaceae > Angelobacter. The sequence goes on from DATDNH010000353.1 coordinate 11,542, forward strand.
CGCGTGAGCCAGCGTCGTTTTCCCCACTCCCGGCACACCTTCAATCAGGAGATGTCCCTGGGCCAGCACCGAGACGAGCGCGAGGCGGATTACTTCGTCATTGCCGCGAATAATGGTGCGTAAGGAACTTTCCAGAGCAGTTGCGCGCGACCCTATGGATGACTGGAGAGTAGTGGGAACCATTAATTCTGGATTTTACTGTAATGCCGCTTCAAGATTCCAGGTACTTAGGTACTGAGCCAGGAGCGCACAATTTATGATCTTTGATTTTTGATTTGTGATTGAAAACCATTTTGGCCAGGAGGGTTGCTATCAACAGTCAAAAGTCCGACTGTAACCTGTCCCCTGTCACCTGTACCCTGCTTTATTGAAATTCCGCCGGACGTCCGATCAGCCGCTCAATCCGCTTGGGGATTGGCGGATGCGTGGAGAACAGGTTCATCAGGCTTGCTCCTGTGAACGGCTGCACGATGAACAAGTGCGCCGTAGCTGGCGGAGCGAACATGGGAATGCGCTTCGAGTAGGCATCGATTTTCTGCAGTGCCCGGGCCAGTGCGTAAGGATTATGAGTGATGTGCGCTCCGGTAGCGTCAGCCTGATATTCGCGGGCGCGCGAGACCGCAAGCTGGATCAGCATGGCAGCAATGGGCGCGAGGATTAGAGTGAGGATTCCGCCGCTACGGTCGCGATCATCGCGGCCTCCAAATCCGAACCAGAATTCGAAGCGGGCGATCATGGTAATGGCGCCGGCCAGTGTGGCGGCGATGGAGCTGATCAGGATGTCGCGATTGCGCACGTGGCCCAGTTCATGCGCCAGCACGCCTTCGAGTTCTTCATCATCCAGCAGGCCGAGAATGCCCTGAGTCACCGCGACAGCAGCGTGGCGGGGATTGCGTCCCGTGGCGAATGCGTTTGGGGAATCGGTAGGAATCAGGTAAATGCGCGGCATGGGCAGGCCCACCTGCTGCGTAAGCCGCTCCACCACCTGGTAGACGCGGGGAAGCTGTTCGCGCGAGACCGGACGCGCGCCATTCACGGCCAGAGCAATTTTGTCCGAGAAGAAATAAGAAAAGAAGTTCATTGCTGCTGCAATGAAAAAGGCGTAGAGCATTCCCTGCTGGCCGCCCAGCAGGTCGCCAATCCCGATCGCGATCAGCGTGAGCACGGTCAACAGCGCAGCAGTTTTAAATGCGTTAGTCATAACTGAGTAGATGCTACAGCGTCAGGCAGGATTCTTAAAAGAGAGTGTTGCCCTAAGCTGCTGAAAAGAGGGGTTACTTTACTGGCCATGGGTGTCAAATATAGTGCAAGACAGTAAGTGATCCGGCGTTCCCAGTGGCAGCGGAGATTCAGTTCAGCCGCGCCAAGGAGGCCTTATGGGATTCCCGAAATTCGTGATGCTGGTTTTCCTCTTCTCGATTCCTTTACTGCCTGTGGGCGGGCAAGGTGATCAACACGACGGTCAAGCCGCTGATTTAAATTCCGTGTCAGACGCAGATCTCAAGGCCGCAACTATTGTTCTCGAGCGGACGTATTGTTTCGGCAACTGTCCGGCGTATACCGTCACGATCCACGGTGATGGGCGCGTCGAGTACGCCGGTAAAAGCAACGTAAAAGTGACTGGGTCGAAAGAAGGACGAATTGAACCGGAGGCTGTCCGGGCGTTGTTGTCGGAGTTCGCGCGAGCAAAATATCTGTCCCTGCCAGATTACTCCGGACAAAAATGCAAGTGCGGCTACTGTACGGATATGCCTTCAGCAATTACAGAACTTAGCGCGGGCAGCGCAAAGCATCGCGTAGACCACTATTACGGATGCCGGTGCGCGCCGAAGGCGCTCTTTGATCTGGAATCCGCCATTGATAAGGCGGCGCACACAGAACAGTGGACCGGGGACACCAGCAAACAGGGACCCTTTGGCACAACTTGTACGGGAGGTTGATTAATCTCACTCTCGTTTGAGAACGCACCTCCCCGCGCGACAACGTTTATGCGACTTCGTACTCCGACTCGTACCGCCGCTGGCCCTTGAAGTCGGTCATGGCGGTGACTCCGGCAATCATGCCGCCCTGGATACGGAAGTGCTTGGCTTCAGGCTCGCCGCCGAATCCCAGAATGTTTGGCAGACTGGCAACCGCGCCGGCAAGGCTGGCGTCGAGCTTGCCGTGGGTCTCAAAGCTGATCACATCAGCAACGCCGCCGGGGAAGTCAGTCATCAGGACCGTGGTTGCCTCCACTGCGCCACAACTCCAGGCTGCAATCGCAGCCCGCTTGTTGTTCTTCCAGAACAAGGCGCCCATGAGAATGAACGATCCGATCGTGGCGTAATCAATGATTGCGTGTACTTTGGGTGAAATGACTTTAGGCAGCCTGTTCCCGACGGCCTCCACAGCTTTGGTGATCAGCGGCATGAATTTTTTCCTCCAGTCAAGAAAGATGCGTGGGAGTAAAGATGGAGTTGGCAAGATTATTAGCCGCGAATCAACGCGAGTCCAAACCAGGAAACACGAACAGCAGCCCGGAAACCTACATTTCTCCGAATCTACCCAGGGTTTGTTCCCCTGCTGGCGCCTAGCCACCTGAGCAGTCCATTAATTACAGCCGCAAATCCGTCTGCTGGCAACTTACCCAAACGGTGTAACGCATCGACACTTGGAAGGGTAGTGACACCTTGGACCAGAAATGCACCAGGTTTAAGAAACGATGCAGAAACGGCGATTTCAAATGAGGAACCCCGTAGACTGGTGGTGTGCGGGACGACAGTAATGAGGGCTCGATCATTGTCTCCGAATGCGACACTAACAACTACAGCCGGACGAGTTTTTCCGGCAAGACCGAAGTCGACCAACCAAACTCACCGCGATTTGGTTGAGGCATCGTCAGTATCTAGGAATTCAATGAGCCTGGAAGAAGCTGCTGCGATTTCGTCGTCGCCAAGCGGCCCAGAATCGAACGGCAACGAACGGCGCAGAATCTCATGTGCAAGCGCCTGCTGTTCCTCTGCTGGTAAAGCGTCAAATGCATCCAGCAGGGTCTTAGTCTCGCGAGTCATGGGCTTAGGATAACACGGTTGATAATCGCAACTGCACTCACGAAAAGCTCTTTTCCTGGCTTCGCGTCGGCACTGCCGTCTGTATCGCCAGCAGCTCCGCCAGCAGCGCGGGCAGGTGCTTGAGATCCAGGGCGTTGGGGCCATCGGACTTGGCTTGCGAGGGATTGTCGTGGACTTCCATAAAAATTCCGTCCACGCCTGCGGCCACGGCTGCACGCGAAAGCAGAGGAATAAATTCCGGCTGGCCTCCTGAAACAGCCTGGCCATCAGCGCCTGACGATGGAAGCTGGACTGAATGCGTAGCGTCAAACACGACGGGAGCAAACTGGCGCATGATGGCCAGCGAGCGCATGTCCACGACAAGATTGTTGTAGCCAAAAGAGCTGCCGCGCTCGGTGAGAAAAACATTGTTGTTGCCCGATTCGCGCACCTTGGCAACGGCATGCTGCATGTCCCAGGGTGAAACAAATTGTCCTTTCTTTATGTTGATGGCGCGAGCATGCCTGGCTGCTGCCACCAGCAGGTCCGTCTGGCGGCAGAGAAAGGCCGGAATCTGAACCACGTCGACAACTTCGGCTGCGGCAGGAACGTCGGCCGGTTCGTGGACGTCCGTCAGCACCGGCACGCGGACCTGCTCTCTGACTTTCTTCAGGATCTTCAGGCCTTCCTGCAACCCTGGCCCGCGAAAACTTTTGAGCGAAGTGCGGTTGGCCTTGTCGTAAGAAGTTTTGAAGATGAATGGAATCCCCAGCTTGCGCGTCGCGTCGCGAACAGCTTCCGCCATCTTCAGTGCGTGCTGCTCGCTCTCAATCACGCAAGGGCCGGCGATGAGGAACAGGTTCCCGCCACCGATCGTGATGTCGCCGACTTTGAAGGAAAGACTCATTGGCCGCGAATGAACGCGAATAAACGCGAATTAAATATACAGATCCTTCGGCTTGCGCTCAGGATTTCGCCTGCGGGCTCCCGCGTGCTCACGCCCGCAAAGCGGCTCAAATTGCCAACTGCTCGCGTCAGCGTCTCACGATTCTTTCCGGTCGATGAAACATCTCCAGCTCTTCCTGCATGCGGCCGTGGCGGCGCTGGCGTCCGCTGTCGTATGCGGCTTTCACAAAATTGCTGAACAGCGGATGCGGCTCCAGCGGTTTCGACTTGAATTCCGGATGGAACTGGCAGCCAATGAAATACGGATGTTCGGGAATCTCGACGATCTCAACATACGTCCCATCCGGCGTGACGCCGCTGATCTTCAGCCCGCCGCCGGTCAGGATAGCCTCATATTCGCGGTTGAATTCGTAGCGGTGGCGATGGCGCTCGCTGATCTCCGTGGCATTGTAAATTCTGGAGGCAAGGCTGTGCGGCTCCAGCTTGCACGTCCACGCGCCCAGACGCATGGTGCCTCCCAGCTCATCAATCCCGCGCAGCTCGCGCAGCTTATAGATGATGCGATGCGGCGTGCTGGGATCGAACTCGCTCGAGTTCGCCTCCTCCAGCCCACAAACGTTGCGGGCAAACTCAATGCAGGCCGTCTGCATGCCCAGGCAAATGCCAAAGTAAGGAATCTTCTTTTCCCGCGCATAGCGGATGGCATTCAGCATGCCTTCAATGCCGCGCTTGCCAAATCCGCCAGGAACCAGGATGCCGTCAAAGCCTTCGAGTTGCACTTCATAGTCGCGATTCTCGCGGTCTTTGGTCTCCAGGCCTTCAGCTTCTACCCAGGTGAAGTTCAGTTTCAGGTTGTGCGCCACCGCGCCGTGCACCAGCGCTTCCTTCAGCGACTTGTACGAGTCCTCATACTCAACGTACTTGCCCACGATGCCGATGTGCACTTCATCTTTGGGGTTATAGATCCGGTGGAGCAGGTCTTCCCAGCGCGACATGTCGCGATCATTACAGTTCAGGCGCAGGTAGCGCAGCAATAGCGTGTCCACTCCTTCACGCGCGAACACCAGCGGCACTTCGTAAATGGACGCCACGTCCTTGGCGGTAATGACGGCCTCATCTTCCACGTTGCAGAAGAGCGCGATCTTGCTTTTCAGCTCCTTGGCCAGAAAGCGGTCTGTGCGGCAAAGCAGAATGTCGGGCTGAATTCCGATGCTCAGCAGCTCCTTGACTGAATGCTGTGTGGGCTTGGTTTTCAGTTCACCGGCAGCGCCGATCCACGGCACCAGCGTGACATGAATAAAGATGGTATTGTCGCGGCCCAGCTCCTGGCGCATCTGGCGGATGGCCTCGAGGAATGGCAGTGACTCGATGTCGCCCACGGTCCCGCCGATTTCCACGATGGCGATGTCCACGTCCTGGGCAACTTTCTTCATTGCCGCCTTGATTTCGTTTGTCACGTGGGGAATGACCTGGACGGTCTTGCCGAGATAGTCGCCGCGGCGCTCCTTGGTGATGATCTGCTCGTAAATTCTTCCGGTAGTCCAGTTGTTGTCGCGGGAGAGCCGGGCATGGGTAAAGCGCTCATAGTGGCCCAGGTCGAGGTCGGTTTCCGCGCCATCGTCGGTGACAAAGACTTCGCCGTGCTGAAAAGGCGACATGGTCCCGGGATCAACATTCAGGTAGGGATCAAACTTCATGATGTTGACCTTGAGCCCGCGGCTCTCGAGCAGACATCCGATCGAAGCTGCCGCCAGGCCTTTACCCAGTGAAGACACCACACCGCCGGTCACGAAGACATATTTCGCCGCCATGAATTCCTCGTCTCTGATTGTTGGGAAGTGATTTGGGACTCAGCTCCCCGGCTCGGATAAGGCGTATGCCTTGGGCCAGAAAGCTTATTGGGGTGCACGATCAATTATAAGCGAAACTCTGGAGGAAAATACTGCTTTGTTTTCCACAAGAAAACAGGGAATAGGGAAGAGGGATTAGCGAATAGGAACACCGGCTTTGACCGCACATTCGGCTTCGCTCAGGGCGGGCTCTTCGGCACCACCACGGCGGGCCTGCAGCAGGAGAAAAAGCAAGGGGCGAACATTACATGTCGCCCCTTGAATCGATCAGTCTTCGTTTAGGTCCGGCTTCGTACTGATCACAGTGGTTACATTCCCTCCTGGGAGCGAGGTGAAGTTGGGGCTGGTGATGTAAAGCAACTCGTGGAGAAGGTCAATGGCTGACTCCGCGGCATTGGGATCAATCGGCAGCCGATTGATGATCTGTCGCGTATTGCCGTCGACGATGTCCACCACAGTTTGAGCGGTGAACGTTGTGGCCACGTAGATGCGGTTGGTGAATGGATTGACCGCAACCGGCGCCGGGTTCGTATCCGTCGGGATGGTTGCCACAACGGTGTTGCTGACGGTGTCGATCACTGACAGGTTGGTAGTGGATGGCGAGAATCCCTGATTGGACGCGTAGGCGAGATTCCGGAGGAAATCAACTCCA
>DATDNH010000354.1:0-2600 GCA_036518395.1 Candidatus Angelobacter sp.
CGCCGGCGCACTTCGCGACATGGTGCCGAATCATCTCTTTCAACTTCTGACCATGACCGCTATGGAGCCGCCCATTTCCTTCGACGCGGACGAGGTGCGCAACAAACAGGCGGAAGTGCTCCACGCCATTCAGCCGCTGACGCCGGAGGAAGTGCTCACGAACATGGTGCGGGGACAATATGACGGCGGAAGCCTCGATGGTCAGCGCGTTCCGGGGTACCGCAGCGAACCTGCGGTCGCTCCGGATTCCAACACGGAAACGTTTGTCGCTCTGAAGTTGCTCATTGATAACTGGCGCTGGGCGGGCGTGCCGTTTTATTTGCGCACCGGCAAGCGTCTGGCGCGGCGCGCAACGGAAATTGTGATTCAATTTCGCCGCACACCTTTCGTGCTATTTCGCAACACCAGCGTTCGCAACCTCGAGACCAACCGCCTGGTCATTCACATTCAGCCGGAAGAGGGGATTTCGCTGAGCTTTGGCGCAAAAGTCCCTGGGTCGGTGATGAAACTTGGCTTAGTGAATATGGACTTCGACTATTCCACGTATTTTGGCCTGGAACACAGTACCGGCTACGAGCGGCTGCTGCGCGACTGCATGGCGGGCGACGCCACGCTCTTTCAGCGCGCGGACATGGTCGAGGCCGGTTGGAGCGTGATTCAGCCCATCCTCGACGTCTGGCATGCTCTGCCGGCTCGCGGCTTCCCGAATTACGCTGCGGGCTGTTGGGGCCCCGTCGAAGGGGACGAACTGCTTGAAAAAGACGGTCGCGCGTGGCGCCGCATTGGCGAAGAAGAGCTGGACAAGCGCGGGCGAATCGCTGCTCCGGCAACTCCAGAAAAAACCGGAATCACAACTTAAAGGAATAGCGAGTGGAACGTGAGATACGAGTCCTGGCGGATGGCGCAGCAATCGCAAAATGCGCCGCGCAAGAGTTTGTTCAAGCCGCAGCGGCAGCCGTGCGCGAAAGAGGCGTGTTCCATGTCGCGCTAGCGGGCGGCTCTACTCCCAAAGCTCTCTACGGTTTGCTGGCCGGCGATGCGGTGCTGCGTTCGCAGGTTCCTTGGGATAAAATACAAGTGTTTTTCGGCGATGAACGCCACGTTGATCCCAGCCATGTGGACAGCAATTTCCGCATGGCCACGGAAACAATGCTTTCCAAAGCTCCGCTGAAAGCGAACCAAATCACTCGGATCAAGGGCGAATACCCGGACGCCGGGCAGGCCGCTCGCGAATACGAAGAAGCAATCGCCGCACATTTCAGACTGAAGGCTGGCGAGCTTCCGCGGTTCGATCTGCTGCTCGCGGGAATGGGAAATGAGGGGCACACGCTTTCGCTTTTCCCGGGAACCAAAGCGTTGCACGCCGATGGACGCATCGCCGTAAGCAACTGGGTTGGCAAGCTGTTCACGGAGCGCATTACGCTGACGGCGCCTACGGCGTGTGCGGCAGCAGAGATCCTGTTCATGGTGACCGGAGCGGACAAGGCGCTGGCGCTGAAGGGAGTACTGGAAGGACCCTATGAACCGGAGCAGTTGCCCGCGCAATTGCTTCAGCCGAAAAACGGGAAGCTACTCTGGCTGGTAGACACCGCTGCTGGAAGCATGCTATCAAAAGGAATTCGAGAGTAGAGAAGGAGCACGTCATGGCCACGACCGTAAGCTTGGGGAAAATTGAGACCTATCTGGGCGCAAAGACGGATTCACTGCTGGGGTTCAAGTCACCTAAAATCTCCAAGGAAAAGCTGAATCTTCCGGGGCCGGACTTTATCGATCGCGTTTACGCGGTCTCCGACCGGAATGTTCGCGTGCTAACGAACCTTCAAAGAATGTTTGGTGGCGGGCGCCTCAGCGGCACCGGCTATCTTTCCATCCTGCCCGTGGACCAGGGCATCGAGCATTCCGGCGGCGCCAGCTTTGCGAAGAACCCTGACTACTTCGACGGGGAGAATATTGTCAAGCTGGCCATCGAAGGCGGCTGCAACGCGGTTGCGTCAACGTTTGGCGTGCTTGGTTCCGTGGCGCGCAAGTATGCGCACAAGATTCCGTTTATTGTGAAAATCAATCACAACGAATTGCTGACTTTCCCCAATCGCTTTGACCAGGTTCTCTTTGGGACGGTTCAGCAGGCTTATGACATGGGAGCAGCCGCCGTCGGTGCGACCATTTATTTCGGCTCCGACCAAAGCACGCGGCAGATTGTTGAGATTTCGCAGGCTTTTGCGCACGCGCATGAGCTCGGCATGGCCACAGTGCTGTGGTGCTATCTGCGCAACAGCGCCTTCAAGAAGGACAAGGATTATCACGTCTCCGCCGACCTCACTGGGCAGGCGAATCATCTTGGCGTGACTATCGAAGCGGACATCATCAAGCAGAAGCTACCTGAGAATAACGGCGGCTATTTGGCGTTGAATGCCAACGGAGCAAGCTACGGAAAATTTGACAAGCGCATCTATTCCGACCTGACGAGCGACCATCCGATTGATCTCTGCCGTTACCAGGTGGCGAATTGTTACATGGGCCGCGCGGGCTTGATCAACAGCGGCGGCGCTTCCGGCGCGAATGACTTCGAAGAAGCGGTTGCCACGGCAGTCATCAACAAA
>DATDNH010000355.1:0-2600 GCA_036518395.1 Candidatus Angelobacter sp.
CGCCGGCGCACTTCGCGACATGGTGCCGAATCATCTCTTTCAACTTCTGACCATGACCGCTATGGAGCCGCCCATTTCCTTCGACGCGGACGAGGTGCGCAACAAACAGGCGGAAGTGCTCCACGCCATTCAGCCGCTGACACCCGAGGAAGTACTCACTAACGCGGTGCGGGGACAATACGGAAGTGGGACCATCGACGGCCAGCGCGTCGTGGACTATTGCAGCGAACCCGCCGTTGGTCCTGATTCCAACACCGAAACGTTTGTCGCTCTGAAACTGCTCATTGACAACTGGCGATGGGCGGGCGTGCCCTTCTATCTGCGCACAGGCAAGCGTTTGGCGCGGCGCGTAACGGAAATTGTGATTCAATTTCGCCGCACGCCTTTCGTGCTCTTTCGCAATACCAGCGTTCGCAACTTAGAAACCAATCGCCTGGTCATTCACATTCAACCGGAAGAGGGGATTTCGCTGAGCTTTGGCGCAAAAGTTCCTGGCTCGGTGATGAAGCTTGGCTTAGTGAATATGGATTTCGATTACTGCACGTATTTTGGAATGGAGCACAGCACGGGTTACGAGCGCCTATTGCGAGACTGCATGGCGGGCGACGCCACGCTCTTCCAGCGCGCGGACATGGTCGAGGCCGGCTGGAGCGTGATTCAGCCCATCCTCGACGTTTGGCACGCGCTGCCGGCTCGCGGCTTCCCCAATTATGGCGCGGGTTCCTGGGGCCCCGTCGAAGCGGAAGAACTGCTTGAAAAAGATGGCCGCGGATGGCGCCGCATTGGAGAAGAAGAGCTGGACAAGCGCGGGCGGATCGCTGCTCCAGCTACTCCAGAAAAAACCGGAATCACAACTTGAAGGAATAGCGAGTGGAACGCGAAATCCGAATCCTGGCGGACGGCGCGGCAATCGCCAAGCGTGCTGCGCAAGAATTTGTTCAAGCCGCCGCGTTAGCCGTGCGCGAGAGGGGCGCATTTCACGTTGCGCTGGCGGGAGGTTCCACTCCGAAAGCGCTGTATACCTTGTTAGCGAGCGACCAGGTTCTGCGCTCGCTGGTTCCTTGGGATAAAATACAAGTGTTTTTCGGCGATGAGCGCCACGTTGGTCCCGGCCATCCAGACAGCAATTTCCGGATGGCCACGGAAACGATGCTTTCCAAAGTTCCGCTGAAAGCGAACCAGGTCGCGCGTATCAAGGGTGAACACCCGGACGCCGGGCAAGCGGCCCGCGAATATGAGGAAGCAATCGTTTCGCATTTCGGCTTGATAGCCGGGGAGCTTCCACGCTTCGACCTGCTGCTTGTGGGAATGGGCAATGAGGGCCACACGCTTTCTCTTTTCCCGGGAACTAAAGCGTTGCACGCCGATGGGCGCATCGCCGTAAGCAACTGGGTTGGCAAGCTGTTCACGGAGCGCATTACACTGACGGCGCCTACCGCGTGTGCGGCAGCAGAGATCCTGTTCATGGTGACCGGAGCGGACAAGGCGCTGGCGCTGAAGGGCGTCCTAGAAGGACCCTATGAACCGGAGCAGTTGCCGGCGCAATTGCTTAAGCCCAGGGATGGGAAACTGCTCTGGCTGGTGGACACCGCTGCCGGAAGCATGCTATCAAAAGGAATTCGAGAGTAGAGAGGGAGCACGTCATGGCCACGACCGTAAGCCTGGGAAAAATTGAAACCTATCTTGGTGCAAAAACCGATTCGCTGCTGGGATTCAAGTCGCCGAAAATCGCGAAGGAGCGCTTGAATCTTCCGGGGCCTGATTTCATCGATCGTGTCTATGCGGTTTCCGATCGGAACCTGCGCGTGCTCGCCAATCTTCAGCGGATGTTTGGAGGCGGACGGCTCAGTGGCACCGGGTATCTCTCCATCCTCCCTGTGGACCAGGGCATTGAGCATTCCGGCGGCGCCAGCTTTGCGAAGAACCCTGACTACTTCGACGGGGAGAATATCGTCAAGCTGGCCATGGAAGGCGGCTGTAACGCCGTCGCGTCGACTTTTGGCGTGCTGGGATCGGTGGCGCGAAAGTACGCGCACAAGATTCCGTTCATCGTGAAAATCAATCACAACGAGCTCCTGACTTTCCCGAACCGCTTTGATCAGGTTCTATTTGGGACGGTTCAGCAAGCTTATGACATGGGCGCTGCGGCCGCTGGCGCGACGATTTACTTTGGTTCCGACCAAAGTACGCGCCAAATTGTCGAGATTTCGCAGGCTTTTGCGCACGCGCATGAGCTAGGCATGGCCACGGTTCTGTGGTGCTATCTGCGCAACAGCGCGTTCAAGAAAGATAAGGACTACCACGTTTCCGCCGACCTCACCGGGCAGGCGAATCATCTAGGCGTGACTATCGAAGCGGACATCATCAAGCAAAAGCTACCGGAGAATAATGGCGGCTATTTGGCGTTGAATGCCAACGGAGCAAGCTACGGAAAATTTGACAAGCGCATCTATTCCGATCTGACGAGCGACCATCCGATTGATCTCTGCCGTTACCAGGTGGCGAATTGTTACATGGGCCGCGCGGGCTTGATCAACAGCGGCGGCGCTTCCGGCGCGAATGACTTCGAAGAAGCGGTTGCCACGGCAGTCATCAACAAA